>JADZEY010000117.1 GCA_020850315.1 Armatimonadota bacterium
CCGGCGAGTATCTTTCTCTCTGCGTTGGAGTTCACGCAGTGCCGTGCGCGTTTTCGTGTCTAGTTCTATCACGAACCCAATATCCTACTTTTGTCCTGTTTTCGCAATCTGAAAGCACTCGAGTATATACCCAACCCCAACCACCCATTTCCGCAATGTGAAGTAGCCGATGGATGCTTTCCAGTGATTATCAGCAATGTAGCTCACGTCTATTCCGTGCAGGAAATGATAGTTGGCTTCGGTTTGATTCTCATACACGACCTTCGTCACATTATCTTCCACCAGCAAAAATCTCCGCTGCTGCGTTACGCCGGCATTGTACATGGCGTAAAAATTCCCGTAGCTGATCCCCCCGCCAAGCGTTAGGAATAATTCGGAATTTTGGAACCAACCTAACGAGGTGACATTGCTGTTTGGTGCTGTGGTGCTTTTGTGTGCTGGGCGTTTTGTCCCGTTGAACAACCCGCCAACTTCCAACCCCCCAATAATTCCCGATTTTGTCACCACGTTCAGATCCACCGACAAACCGCCCGGCGATGCCGGCGAGTAGTTTACCCCCATGATTGCCCCAGGCCGCAGTGTGGGGCGCGGCGGCGCGGCCCCCTGCTGCTGCGCCTGCAACAGCAATGAACCCTGGATTGCTACCACCACCCACAAACAGTATTTCAGTTTCTGTATCATGTTGATTGACATTTTTTTTGCAAGATGCAGAACCCTTTCACGGCTCCGCAAGGGAGAAATTAGGGAACTTGCTTCATGCAAACGTAGGCGGCGCAACCCGCCCGCGACCAACAGAACCCATTGATGAACCAAACCAACAGTAACGCCATGTCCCAGGAAACACTTGCCTACGTTGACGAACACCTTAACCGTTTTATCGAGGAACTGAAGGAGTTCCTCCGCATCCCTTCAATCTCGGCCCAGCCGGAACACACCCCCGACACCCGCCGCGCTGCCAGCTATCTGGCAACCGAGGCAAGCCGCATCGGCCTGGAGCATGTTGCCGTGATGGAAACCGACGGCTACCCCGTGGTCTATGCCGATTGGCTTCATGCCGAAGGGAAGCCAACACTGCTGATTTATGGCCACTACGACGTTCAGCCCGCCGAGCCGCTGGAGCTTTGGACTTCGCCCGCGTTCGAGCCGGAAATCCGTGGCGATGACATCTACGCCCGCGGCTCCATTGACGACAAAGGGCAAGTGCACCTGCACCTGAAAGCGATTGAGGCGATGCTGCAAACACGCGGCACGCTTCCGGTGAACGTGAAGTTGATTATTGAAGGAGAGGAGGAGGTCGGTTCCCCCAATTTGGTCCCGTTTGTGGTGGCCAACCGCCAGCTGCTGCGCTGCGACGCGGTGATGATTAGCGACACCACGATGTACGATTATGAGATGCCCTCAATCACCTACGGATTGCGTGGGTTGGCGTATCTGGAGCTTCATGTTACTGGTTCGGATCGTGACCTTCACAGCGGAATGTTTGGCGGCGCAATCGCCAACCCAATCAACGCGCTTGCGGGGCTGATTGCCAAGATGAAAGATGAGAACGGGCGCATCACCCTTCCCGGTTTTTACGACGACGTGATTGATGTTACCCCAGAAGAACGCGCCGAGCTTGCCCGGCTGCCATACGACCCGCAGACCTACCCGAATATGTTGGGAATCACCACCACCACCGGCGAAGCGGGCTACACCGACCTTGAACGATTGTGGGCGCGGCCAACGCTGGATGTGTGCGGAATTTGGGGAGGGTATCAGGGGGATGGAGCAAAAACGGTGCTGCCAGCAAAAGCGGGCGCGAAAATCTCCATGCGGTTGGTGGCAAACCAATCGCCCCTGAAGGTGGCCGACCAGTTGCGGGCCTTTGTTCAGCAGCAGTTGCCGGAAGGGGTTCGCGCCGAAGTGATTGATCTGCACGGCGGCCCGCCCGCGCTAACCCCAACCGATTCGGCCCCGGTAAAAGCTGCGTTGGTGGCGTTGGAGAAAGCGTTCGGGGTGAAGCCGTTTCTGATCCGTAGCGGCGGCTCAATTCCGATTGTGGCCGACTTCGAGCGGGAACTGGAAGCTCCAGTGGTGATGATGGGCTTTGGCCTACCAGACCAAAACGCCCATGCTCCTGATGAAAAAATGAACCTGAAGAATTATCACCGTGGAATAAAAAGCGCGGCGTTGTTTCTGGAGGAGTTCGCCCAGATGTGAGTGAGAGACTACGCTGAGTTTCTTGACGAAGCCTGTTGAACAGTTCAGCAGGCTTCGTCTGTGTTTTGGGGGGATGTGCTGGTCGTTGAGTGGCTAGTTGATGTTCCGCAATTCCCGCAGCCAGACCTCTGCTTCGCTGTCGCTGGGGGCGCGCCAATCGCCGCGTGGGGAAAGGGAGCCGCCGCTGCCAACTTTGGGGCCGTTCGGCACGCAGGAGCGTTTGAACTGACTGGTTTTGAAGAAGCGAAACAGGAAGACTTCCAGCCATTTCTGAATGGTCGGCAGATCATACTGGTTGCGTTTCTCCACGGGCAGATCATCGGGCCAGCGGCCACGTTCCCGATTGCCCCAAGCATGGCGGCTTAAAAACGCCACCTTGCTTGGCCGGAAGCCGTAGCGGGTGATGAAATAGAGGTTGAAATCTTGCAGCTCGTAGGGGCCAATCACCTGCTGGGTGCTTTGGGTTGGGCGGCCTGCGTCGGTTTCGGAAGGGGGGATAAGTTCGGGTGAAATTTCTGTGTCAAGAATGGAGATCAGCACGCTGGAGGTTGCTGCGTCGAACTGGTTAGTGGCGGCAACCCAACGGATCAGATGTTGGATCAACGTCTTCGGCAACGAGGCGTTGACGTTGTAGTGGGACATGTGATCCCCCACGCCGTACGTGCACCACCCCAACGCCAGCTCCGATAAATCACCAGTCCCCAGCACCAGCGCGTTGTGAAAGTTGGCAAGCCGGAACAGGTGCGAAGTCCGCTCGCCAGCCTGCACATTCTCGAACGTGATATCATACACCGGCTGGCCATCAACAAACGGATGCCCCAAATCGCGAAACATCTGCAGCGACGAGGGGCGAATATCAAGCTCCGATGCCGTTACCCCAAGCGATTTCATCAACGCCCAAGCGTTGTTGTAAGTGTGGTCACTGGTGGCAAAACCGGGCATGGTGAACGCCAGAATGTTGGTTCGGGGAAGCCCCAAACGATCCATCGTTCGGGCCGCCACAATCAGCGCGTGGGTGGAGTCCAACCCCCCAGAAACACCAATCACCAGCTTGCTGATGCCGGACGAAGCCAGCCGTTGCTGCAGCCCATGAACCTGGATGTTGTATGCCTCGAAGCAACGTTCGTCACGCTCGGCAGCGTCGTTCGGGACGTAGGGGAATCGCTCGATGGGCCGCACCAGCGGGACCTCACCCTGTGGCAACGCAAGCTGGAACTCCACCCGGCGGAACCGGCGCAGCCGCTTGCGGTTATCGTGGGCGGCATCGCTGAAACTGGTAAGCCGCATCCGATCCTGTGCCAATCGCTCAAGGTCAATGTCGGCAAACAGAATTTGCTCACTGTTGGCAAACCGCTCCGACTCGGCCAGTAGTTCGTTGTTCTCGTAGATCATCGCATGGCCATCCCAGGCAAGGTCGGTGGTGGATTCGCCAAGCCCGGCAGCGGTGTACAGATATGCCGCCACACATTTCCCCGATTGCGCCGCGCACAAATCCCGTCGGTAGGCCCCTTTCCCAATCGTGATGTTGCTTGCCGAAAGATTGCAGAGAACCGTTGCCCCAGCCAACGCCGCAAGGGTGCTGGGTGGGGTGGGGGACCAAAGATCCTCGCACAATTCGGCATGAAGGGTGAGGTTGGGAATGTTTGTGGCACTCAGCAGAATATCAGTCCCAAAAGGGACGCGCTGGCCAAGCAGATGAACCTCACCGAACAGAGCGTCGCGTGCGGCAGCAAACTGGCGTTTCTCGTAGAACTCGCGGTAGTTTGGCAGGTACGATTTTGGATAGATGGCAAGGATGCTGCCGTTGTGGATTGCCACGGCGCAGTTGAACAGTTTCCCTTCTATCCGAAGCGGCGCGCCAACAACCAGCACCGCAGCAAGCATTCTGCTTTCGGCAACAATCATCCCCAACTGCTCCAGTGCTTCGTCAAGCAGCGCGTCCTGCTGGAACAAATCATCGTTGCTGTAGGCGGTGATGCCAAGTTCGGGGAAGATCACAACGGCGGCGTTGGCTTCTGCCGCCTGCGTTGCCATTGGCAGCATCTGCTTCACGTTGAAGGCCGGATCGGCAACCCGCAAGCGGGGCACGCAAACCGCAGCCCGAACAAAACCGTGGCGATAGATGGAGTTGAAGGGAAGCATGGGAGGTTGTCAGTGGTCAGTGGTCAGTTGGAAGGGGAGGTTATTGGTCAGTAGTCATTGGTCAGTGTGGAAGCGAGGGCTGGTCTCTGTTTTGCATACTTCCAATCGCGTCGGATCAACTGCTCCCCGAAACGTGGTTTCTGTTGGCTGCTAACACCAACTTACGTTTTACGCCCCGTAGTTCCGCCGTCCGAACGTGCCGCATTTGGTAAGTTGCGCGGTCATCAGCCATGAACCTGCCCTCATGCGTGCGATTATTCCCGTAGCTGGCGTTGGTAGCCGCCTTCGCCCACACACATATACGCTCCCGAAAGTACTGCTGAATGTTGCCGGGAAACCGATTCTTGGCCACATCCTTGATCGCCTTATCCAAGAAGGAATCACTGCCGCCTCGATTGTGGTTGGATATTTGGGGGAGATGGTGGAGGAGTACGTCAGGAAGAACTACCAGCTTGATGTTGAGTTTATCGAGCAGCCAGAACTTTTGGGGCTTGGCCACTCAATCTACCTGACGCGCCACACCTTCACCGATGATCCGCTGCTAATTATCCTTGGCGACACGATTTTCGATGTTGAATTGCGCCCTGTGTTTGCCGGCCAGGAATCCTCGCTTGGGGTAAAGTGGGTGGAGGATCCGCGCCGTTTTGGCGTGGTGGAAACCGCCGATGGGCGCATCACACGGCTTGTGGAGAAACCACAACATCCCGCAACCAACCTTGCCATTGTCGGCCTGTATTACATCACCAACCCAATGCTCCTTTCACAATGCTTGACCGAGCTTGTGGATGGCAATCCCGGGAAACAGGGTGAGTACCAGTTGACCGATGCCTTGCAGATGATGATTGATCGCGGGGAGCGTTTCGGCACCTTTGCTGTGGAAGGCTGGTACGACTGCGGCAAGCCGGAAACCTTGCTGGCAACCAACCGCCACCTGCTGGCACAGCAATCAACTGCGCTATCGCTGCAGGGGTGCATCATCAATCCGCCTGTTCATATTGCCCCGGGGGCGCAGGTCAGCAACTCCATCATCGGCCCGTTTGCAACCGTGGCCGAAGGTGCGGTAATCCAAAACGCAATGATTGAAAACTCCATTGTTGGCCAGGGCGCGACGGTGGAGCAAGTGACCCTGGCCGACTCCATTATCGGGCCAGAAGCACAGGTGAAAGGGGAGCCACACAGGGTGAATATCGGGGCAAGCTCCGAGCTGAATCTTGGATAGAGTCTTGCTGCCGGGCGTGCGTGGGGGGGGGGGAAGAGGCTACTCATCATCTGAAAACAACAACAACTAACACACATCTAAAGCCGTTCAACATGTCCTATCTCTTCACATCCGAATCAGTCAGCGAGGGGCATCCCGACAAAGTCTCCGACCAAATTTCCGACGGAATTCTTGACGCAATCCTGAAAGAAGATCCCAACGCCCGCGTTGCTTGCGAAACGTTCGTGACCACCGGGTTGGTGGTGATTGGTGGCGAAATAACCACCACCACCTACGTGGATTTTGCTGAGGTTGCGCGCGGGGTTATTCGTGAAATCGGCTACACCCGGCCCGAGCTTCGGTTCGATGCTGATTCCTGTGGGGTGCTGAACGCTGTGCATTCCCAATCGCCAGATATTGCCACAGGAGTGAACCCCGGCGGGGCCGGCGACCAGGGGATGATGTTCGGCTACGCCACCGACGAGACCCCAGAGCTGATGCCGATGCCGCTGATGTTCGCCCACCGCATCGTCCAGCAGCTTGCAAAAGTCCGCAAGATGAAGAACAGCCCCATGCCCTACCTTCGCCCCGATAGCAAAAGCCAAGTCACCATCCAATACGACCAGCAGAACCGCCCTGTTCTGGTTGACACCATTGTGGTCTCCACACAGCATGACAAGTTCAAAAGCAAGAAGGAGATGCAGGCGCGGATTAAAGCGGACTTGATTGAGTACGTCTTCCCGAAAGCAGTTCCCGCCGGAATGTTGGACTCGAAAGTGAAGTATCACATCAACCCAACAGGAGTTTTCGAGATTGGCGGCCCGCACGGCGACACCGGCCTTACCGGACGGAAAATCATTGTTGACACCTACGGCGGGAAAGCCCCACACGGCGGCGGCGCGTTCAGCGGAAAAGATGCCACCAAAGTGGATCGCTCGGCAGCGTACGCCGCACGCCACATTGCCAAAAACATTGTGGCGGCTGGGCTGGCAAAGGAGTGTACTATCCAAGTTGCCTACGCTATCGGCGTTGCCCAGCCGGTTTCGCTTCGGGTGGACACGCACGGCACCGGCCAAATCAGCGACTTTGCGTTGGCTGAAATCGTGAACAAAAACGTGGATATGACCCCAAAAGGGATCATCGAACGGTTGCAATTGCGCCGCCCAATCTACCGCGCAACTGCTGCCTACGGCCACTTTGGCCGCAAGGGAGATGGCTTCACTTGGGAGAAATTAGACCTTGTGGAGACGCTGAAAAACGGGGTGAAGTAATTCGGGGCAAAACAATCTTCAACACAAACAATTCCAAATCATAAACTGTACGACATGGATCACAAAGAAGGAATGTACAAGGTTCGCGACCTATCACTTGCCGACGAAGGTCGCCGACTGATTGACTGGGCCGAAAGCCGGATGCCGGTGATGATGGCACTGCGCGCAAAGTATGCCGAAACCCAACCGCTGAAAGGCTACCGGATTGCCGGCTGCTTGCACGTCACGAAGGAGACCGCAGTGCTGGTGCGGACGCTGGCGGCTGCCGGTGCCGAAGTTTCATGGTCCGGCTGCAACCCGCTTTCCACCCACGACGCAGTGGCCGCCGCGCTTGCCGATGAAGGGATCAACATCTACGCTTGGCATGGCCTTAGCGTGGAAGATTTCTACTGGTGCATTGACCAGACGTTGCTTATCAATCCGAACCTGACGCTTGACGACGGTGCCGACCTGATTTTCACGGTTCACAACCGATACCCAGAGTTGGTGCAGACGATTATCGGCGGAACCGAGGAGACCACCACTGGCGTTCACCGCCTGCGTGCAATGGCCGACGACGGCGCGCTGAACTATCCAGTAATCGCCGTCAATGATGCCGAAACCAAGTGGGATTTCGACAACGTGTATGGCACGGGGCAATCAACGTTGGATGGCATTATCCGCGCAACATCGGTGATGCTGGCCGGGAAAAATTTTGTGGTGGCTGGATATGGTCACTGCGGAAAAGGGGTGGCACTTCGCGCAAAGGGGATGGGGGCAAACGTCATCGTCACCGAAGTGAAGCCAACCGCAGCACTGAAGGCAACGCTGGAAGGAATGCGGGTGATGGAGATGGACGAAGCCGCCAAGCATGGCGATGTGTTCGTGACCGCAACCGGGATCAAAGATGTGATCGTCAAACGGCACTTCGAGTCCATGAAGGATGGCGCAATCGTCTGCAACACCGGCCACTACGATTGCGAGATCAACATCGCCGACCTTGAAGCGATTGCCAACGGCAAGCGGGAAATCCGCAACAGCAACGAAGAATACGTGACCAGCGATGGCCGCCGAATCTACCTGCTGGCACAAGGCCGTTTGGTGAACCTTGCCGCAGCCGAAGGGCATCCTTCGGAGGTGATGGATATGTCCTTCGCCAACCAGTTCATGTCGCAAATCCGCCTTGCCGAGATGGACAAAAGCGGCGAACGTTGGGAGAACAAAGTCTATGACATCCCGGCCGAACAGGATCAGGAAATCGCACGGCTGAAGTTGGGGACCATGAGCATCGGCATTGACGAGCTTACGCCCGAACAGATCGAGTACATGGACAACTACGCCGCCGGAACCTAATTCGGCAGCCCCGCCCCACAGGGCTTCGGATGGTACAAACAACAAACGGCGCGGCAAAACTGCCGCGCCGTTCCTTGTTATCAATTATTTGTTTTTAGGTCAACCGCTTGCCGCTGCTCAACATCTTGTTGAAGATGAATTTATAGAGCAGGTAGATGGCCCCTCCCACAAGTACCGCGTAGATTGCCCAAGAGAGCAACGTCCAAGCAAGCCCCAAAACCATAAACAGCAGCTTGATTGCGACGTACCCAACAACGATTGCTAAGACGATTGCCAGAATCTGTTTACCCGACATGATGAACTCCGGTGTATGTTGATTGAAGAGTTGGTTTTGTTGACGGAGATGGCCCCGTTCTTGTTGGGCCAGCCTCCCGTAAATTGGGAATCGGCTACGCCCAAGATAAGCACAAGTTTCGCAGATGGTAAAGCAGCAACAAGGAAGTTTTCACAAGCCGAAGGATCCGCAGCCCCTGCTGCAACGGGTTCGGCTGCGTGCGGCGTGGCTGTCGTTCGGCATCGGAATCCTGATGCTGCTGATGAAAATGGGGGGGTACATCATCACCAACTCTGCGGCTGTGTTGTCGGATGCGTTGGAGTCGGTGGTGCACGTCATCGCCACCGGAATTGCCCTGTACAGCACGGTGCTAATCGCCCGCCCCGCCGACCGCCGCCACCCGTACGGCTACGGGAAAGTGGAGTACTTCTCGGCAGGTGCCGAAGGTGCGTTGATTGTTGCTGCGGCAATCGCTATCTGCTACGAGGCCACGATAGACCTGGCGCGTGGCAACCAACTGAAGGATATTGATGTTGGAGTGTGGATTGTTGCCGCGGCTGGGGGGATCAACCTGCTGCTTGGCTACTACCTGATTCGCACCGGAAAACGCACCCGCTCGCTAGTCCTTGAAGCCGACGGCAAGCACGTCCTGACCGATAGCTTCACCTCGATCGGTGTGTTGGTTGGATTGCTGTTGGTGAAGCTAACCGGGGTTGTGATCCTTGATCCATTGTTTGCAATTGCCGTGGCACTGAACATCCTGTTCACTGGCTATCATCTTGTTCGCCAATCGTTGGATGGATTGATGAACACGGTGGACACCGAGACACTTGAGCGAACAGTTGTCGCCGTCAACAAGGTGCGGGAGCCGGTTATGATTGATCTGCATCGCTTGCGTGCATGGCGGGGAGGAGCACAGCGGTTCATTGATTTCCATCTAACCCTGCCACGCTATTTTCCGCTTGACCGAACCCACGAACTTCAGCATCAGTTAAGCGATGCAATTGCCGCCGAATTTCATGACCACACCGAGCTTCTGCTGCATCTGGATCCGTGCAACAACGCGCTCTGCTGTTTCTGTGAAGTAGCTGATTGCCCCATTCGGCATGGGGAGTTTGCTGAAAAGAATGAGTTCACGATAACTGGGGCGGTGGATATTCCGGTGTATCAGAGAAAGGAGGGAATTGCTGGATGAAGTGTTGGAGGTACTGTGAGCTTTTCATTGCTTTGAGCCTGCGTTCTTCGGCGATGGCTTCGGCCCTGGAGTGGAACTGTCGTGTAGCGCGAAGGACCCAAGGACCTTTGTTTCGTGTAGCAGTGCATCCGCCAGCATTATGGCGTTGAAGTCGAGCAATCACATCGTAGGTTTGTCCGATGTAGAAGTGGTGGTTCGACAGGCTTTGGATGATATAGACGAAGTATTGTCCCATAACAGAAAAGCCTGCTCAGAACGTGAGCAGGCTTTTGTGCGGAGAGGGCGAGATTCGAACTCGCGGTAGGTTTTGACACCTACGACGGTTTAGCAAACCGTTGCCTTCAGCCACTCGGCCACCTCTCCGGAAAATATTTATTATCAACGTGAACCTCACCCACCTACGTCCCGATAGCTATCGGGATGCCTTCAGCCACTCGGCCCCACCTCTCCGTTCCGGCTTCAATTTTGGGAGCGCAAAGATAACAAAACTGGATACCCGTAAAACAGCATCGGAATGTATCCTTGCAGAAAAAATCTACAAGAACTCAACGCGGGTGATCCAGTGCGCAGTGGCTTTCTGGACTAATGGCCATGCGTTGTATTCAAGCCGCCCTTTGCGGCTAATATGCTTCTCCGATGGCCAGGGATCGCGCACCACAATGGATTCAATCTGCTTGGGGCTTGATCCCGGAACAACCTTCACAGCAGTGCAGACTACTGCGTGGTTCATGTTCGGGCGGCTTTTGTAGGAGAACAAAATTGGATTGCCGTTCGATAGCTCGCGGATAAGCGTTGCTGATGACGGCGCGCCAGGAATCAGCATGGAAGAGACGCGGAACTTGCGCCCTGCACGGTCGGTGCCGTGATAGTTGAGGCTGGAGGTCATTGCGTCAAGCCCCCCGGGCTTGTTTGGCAGATTGCCCCAGCGGTCGCTTCCGAACGTGCGGTGGACAATCATCTCCTGGCTAACATCAACTCCATGCATCTGAAGGATCATCTGAATGCTGGCCGCCCAACACCACATCGGTTGGCGTTGTGTTGTCCAGCGTTTGTTTAGGTGATCCGTTTTCAGTCCAATGTACATGCTTTCAATGCTTGTGAGACATCTGTTCGGGCCAGTGGCCAGCAAACAACGGCCACAACAATACACCACTGCGGCGGTCTAGTTTGCAAGAGGTTGTGCAACTGCTTCGATACATAACTGGCAAAACAGCCAACTCCTAATAAAAAAGCGGCGACTCTGGAAAAGAATCGCCGCTTTTATTGTAGCGGAGGAGGGACTCGAACCCCCGACACATGGATTATGATTCCATTGCTCTAACCGACTGAGCTACTCCGCCATTGCTTGCCGCGCCATGTTGGCCGCCGCGTTATGCCGTGGGCGCTGAGGGATTTGAACCCCCGACCTCCTCGGTGTAAACGAGGCGCTCTGAACCAGCTGAGCTAAGCGCCCTGGATACTTCTTGGCATCGCCGCCAGAAGTAAGGGGCTGCAAATATAGCCGCTTGATGAGCCAACGCAAGCAGTGGGATGGGGGCAAGTTCGCATCAATTAGTTTCCTCCGCTACTTGCTTACTTCCCCCTTGAACTTGACTGCAACGCCAGCCCCAACAATTTTCCCAAGATATACCCCGCTTGGAAGCGGCGCAGCGAACCGCTGCCGAACAACAGCTGTTCCTTCCTCCATCTGCCACCGCGCAACCTCGTTCCCCTGAATGTCGGTCAGCGTCACGGTGGCGCGGTTGGGTAGCGGAGCCAATAGCTCCAACAACAACTCTGCGCCATCGCGGCTGAATGTGGCGGATGCTACCAGCGGGTTGCCCTGTGGTGGCGCAAGTTCTGCCCCGCTCGATTTATCGCTCATCACATACCGCAGCGAAAGCTCACCATCCTCATCAAACGATTCCACAACCAACCGGTGCGCTGGTGTGGTCTCCACCCGAATTCGCCCAATGGTGGACTTGCCGTTGGTTTGCCCGCCGGTAAAAACATTCAATCCGTACCGCCTGAGGGTATCATACAGGAAGCTGTTGGGGATGTCAAGGTTAGCCGCCACAAACTCCGGCACAACCGAATGCGAACCGTCATCAACCAAGTTGTTGTGGACGCTTCCGGTGATGATTAAAAAATTCCGCCCGACATCAGTTTTCAAAAGGCTGCGAAGTGAATCAAGATCGCTGGGATAGCCCACCCAGTACTCGGCGGTCTCGTGGGCAATGTTCGGGCGGCCAACAAGAAGCGCGGCGGGGATCAGCGGCGCAAGCGCGGGATTGAACGGCCCTTGGCTTGCCAGTATTTTCCACCGCGCTGTCGAGCTTCGGATTGCGTTCAGCAGCCACGTCCGCTGGTCGGTGCCGGGGACGGGATAGCCAGAAAGCATGGAGTGCCCAGCGGGTGGAGCAAACTTGCCGTCGCGGAAGGCGGAGTCCACGGGGCTGCGCTGGGTGCGGCTGTCCATCATAAACACCTCCACGTTTCCAATCCGGAACGAATGCCAAATTCCCCCTTCTGGGTTGGCCAAGGGGTAGTGGGGTTGGTATCGTTGATAGGCTTTCAGCAACTCAGCTTTCAGCGTTGGATCAATCGCGCCGTTGCCGTTGTTTCCGGCAAAATCGTGGTCATCCCACTCGTAGGCGATTCCCATCTGCGAAAGAATTTTTTTTGTGATGGCGTAGGCTGTGTCCAGCCGCATGGCGTAGGATTGACGAACCGATCCGGGGGAGTTCGGGAACCCGGGAACCAGCACGTCAGGGTAAGACCAATCCCCCAAATGGATGAAATAATTTCCCCCCAACGTATCGCCAACATCAAAGGTTTTGCCAGCTGCGCCAAGCGTCCCACGGTTGCATGAACCAAACAACAACGTTACCGGCGCATCGCTTCCAGTAGCAGGGAAAGTGGTGAATGATTGCGTGGGGGAAACCGCCTTGCCGGCAGCATCCACCACTCGGTAATGGTAGCGTGTTGCGGCTAACAATCCATCCAGCGTAATCTTCAGCACAAAGTCTTCCGATTGTTGCGGTGTGTGTTCGGCGGTTCGTTGCGGGGCGGCAAGTGTGGAATCAATGCTGTACTCAATCCTGACCGGTTGCGCCCCGTTGCACCACACCAGCACTGTGGCTCCGTTGCTGCCAACGTTGCCAACCAACGGCCAACGGAACAGCGATTGCGAAAAACCGGGAACAGCGTTGAACAGTGCTGCAAGCATTGCCAGCCGAAGCCAGCTACGGAAGGGGAGTGGTATCATGGATAATGTGTTTGCGAAGTCACGCTGAATATACCTCCATCACAGCGTTGCATCATCGCCAGATACTGCAACGCTCCAACAAGCTCAGTATGTGTGAACGGAGGGAACCCTCCGAAACTCACTCCCCGTCAGTGCAAGAAGTCAACACCATGCGCAGGAACAGGGGGGATGAAAGTATATTTGCCGCCATGAACTCCGAATATCTTTCGCAAGCACCCGCAACGTTGGTGTTGATTGGGGTGACTGCTGTTATCAGCCTGTTGGGATGGGGCCGCCCTTCGTGGTGGCGGTACATGGCCTTGGAGCCCCACCACATGTGGATCAATCATCAATATCATGCCATTGTCACCAGCGGTTTCCTTCATGGTGATGGAATGCACCTGCTGTTCAATATGCTGACGATGTTCTTTTTTGGTGTGCCGTTAGAGGTCACTATCGGCTCGCAGAATCTGCTGCTGATCTATTTCATCAGCTTGATTGGGGGAAATTTGTACCCGTACTTCAAATACCGTAGGCAGGTTGATTATATCGCCATTGGGGCATCGGGGGCGGTGTCGGGGGTGTTGTTCTCGTACATCTTGTTCTATCCACTTTCCACCATCTACCTGTTCTTCAGCCTTCCATTACCGGCGGTGCTGTATGCTTTTCTCTATGTTGGCTACTCCATCTACGCCATGCGTAACCGGAACGACAACGTGGGACACGAAGCGCACTTGGCCGGGGCCGGCGCAGGGGTTGTTGCCACGGTGATTGTTGTTCCGCAGGTGATCGAGATTATCGCAAACCATTTCTGATGAACCTTCCTATCTCCCTCACTTCCCGGATTCCGCAGTTGGTGTTGTGGGTTGGCGTGCTGGTGATGCTTGTGGCTGGATCGCTTCTGTTCACAACGTTCTGGGGCGATTCCACCATCTATCTCCCCTACGCCCGAAACATTGCTGCGGGGGATTTTTTTAGCTACAACCCCGGGCAGTTCTCCTCCGGCAGTACTTCCCCGCTGTGGGCTGTGCTGCTTTCGATTCCCTACCTGCTGGGAGCCGATGTCTGGGGGGCAAAACTCCTTTCGTTGCTTACCTCCATTGCGGCGTTTTTTGTGTTGATGCGGCTTGTGTGGGCAACCGCTGGAGGCTCCGCCATTGCCGCAATCGTTGCGCTGTATGCCGTGGAGATGCTGACGTTTTTTGGGGTGATGATGTACGAGTCGGGGTTGATTGTGCTGCTGGTTTCACTCTCGCTCCTTTGCTCGCTCCGCATTGCCGAAGCCTTGCGTTCCGGGGGGAACCCAAGCATTGGCCTGTGGCTGCGCCTTGCTGCGGTCTGGGGCGCAATTCCGCTCACTCGGCCCGATGCCACGGTGTTGGTGGTGCTGCAAGCTGGCGCGTTATGGTGGTTTGCTGGCGGGCGCACGCGGGTGGTGCTGGCGCGTTTGCTTTCGGTTGGGGTGATTGCTGCGGTTCCCGCTGCCTGCTATTTCGGGTATTCGTATCTGACGGTCGGGGCGTTCTCGGTAAGCAGTGTGTGCCGCGCTTTTGCGTTGCAGGAATCTGCGCAGCGGATTGGGACGGTTGCCTACTCCAAACCAGCACTTGAATACTTGGGGGGGATACTCTACATGATCCTTCCCGCCGCCGTTGGCTTCGATCTGTTGCGCCGCCAACGGGAGCGTTGGCTGGGATGGGCGGCGGCGGCTGGCGTGGTGGGTTACTCACTCTTGCTGGTGTTCCTCTCCCCGGTCACCAACGATCTTTCCCGCTACTTCCTGCCGATAGCCCCGTTGCTGGTTGTTGGCGCGGCAACGGCGTTCGGCAAGTGGGAGCAACAGGCGCGGCAAGAAGGGGGGAAGGGATGGGGCATTGCATTGATGGCAATCGGCCTGATATTTCTTATCAAGCCGATTGGAGGGGTGATCGGCCAAGCATTAGAGCAACGAACTCGCGGCTACACGTTCGATGAAATTGTGGAGAAAGAGGCCGCCCAGAAGATCAACGCGGTTGCGCCTGCCGGGGCAACGGTGTTGGCCTACGAGGTGCAAGATCGCTACTACCTTCGCCCAGACCTTCAGCTGCTAAGCCTAGATGGCATCACTGACGGCAAGGTGGCTCCATATTTGGCAAGCGGCGATATGATTGCTTTCCTGAAAAAGTACCGCCCAGGCTACTATCTGGCCAACGATGCGGTGGAGTATCGTCCGTATCTTCGCAAGGGATTGCTGTTCAATCTGGTTGCGGCGTTCCAAGCCGACACAACGCTGCGCCAGTTCACCTCCGATGGTATCACCTTCTCCTTGCTGGAACGCCGTGCACGCCCAATGCCAAAAGGTTTTGCTGGTTGGCGTGCACTGTTTACTATTCAATACCACAATTAAGTAATCCAGCCGTGCCGAACGATTGCATGGCCGTTGGCTGTTCCATAGTTTGGCGGCGTTTTTCGGCTGGCAACCGGCTGCGGTTGTTCATGCTTCCTGAATGGTCGTTTCATGGATCTCTTCATAGTGAAATAGCGGTGATATGGCTACCGAATCGCTTTCACGAATAGTGTGGATTGGGACGCTGGTGCTGTTCCTGTTCTACTTGCTGATTGGCGGGCTTCCGTTCAGTTCGGCTGTTGTTGCCAACGTCGTTCTGGTTCCGGTTGACATCAGCAACCACTATCAGTTCTGGAAGTTGGTAAGCTACCCGTTAGGGCCTTCGTTTATCGGGCTTCTGCTTGCCGGCATTGCGTTTGGAACACCGGGGGAGGAGGTGGAGCATTTTTTGGGAAAACAGGGCTTTGGGCTATCGTTGCTGTGGGTGACGTTGGGGGTTGCGGTTCTTCATGTGTTGGGTAACTGGGGATCGGACATCTATCGGCTGACGGGGCTGGAACACCTTGCGCTGTTCACCCTTGTTGGTTTTTTATACTTGTTCCCGCAAAGCAGTGTTCGCATCTTTTTTATCAATATCCCAAGCTGGTTTGTGCTGACGTTTGCTTGCGGGCTGGTGCTGATCCAGACGGTGGATGCAGTTGCCACGCAGGGCCATTCGGTGGGGGCATTCTTCACCGAAGGGATGTTCACATTGGTGGCAAGCAGCGGGTTCTTCCATGCACGATTCCAGAAATACCGTTTTCTTTTGGGGGCGATTCGTACTTTCGAGCGGGTGATGTTCCGTCCCCAGCATTCCGGTGGCCACGCACGCACTGGCGCGGCGCAATCGCTTCCCGTTCAGCAGCCTTCAGCGCGCTCTGTTTCGCAGGGGGGACGGTTGCAGCAATCGCAACGCTCTGCGCCAGCCCACCGCCAACTAAGCGATGAAGAGCGACTAAATTTGATACTGGAACGCATTAGCGAAGCCGGCTACGATTCCCTAAATCCCGACGAACAACGATTCCTTCGGGAATACTCACACCGGTTGTAAATCTTTCCCGATCACATAGATCCTACAGTTCCCATGACACCAGCAGAACGACTTGAGCAATTGAAAGGGGGGGTGCTTCCACTCCTTTCGGAGCATTTCGGCCAGGAGAGTTTCCAGACAGCGGAACACCGCAACGAGCTTTCCATTATTGTTCCCCCCCAGCGGCTGACAGAGTTGGTCGGCTTCCTGCGCGATAACGAATCGCTCCGGTTCAACCAGCTACGCGACATCAACGCAGTGGATTGGAACCGCCGGAAGGATCGGTTCGAGCTGATCTACAACCTCTACTCACTTTCCAACAGCTGGCGGCTGCGGGTGAAATGCTTCACCGAGGAGAAACGCCCCCACGTTGACTCGCTGTGCGGGCTGTACACCGCCGCAAATTGGTACGAGCGCGAAACCTACGATATGCACGGCATCATCTTCGATGGCCACCCGGACCTTCGCCGGATGTACATGCCGGAAGACTACGTAGACCCGGAAACCGGCCAGCCGATCTATCCGCTCCGGAAAGACTACCCAGTGATGGGCGTTCCCGACGCGCTTCCGCTGCCCGACAGGAATCCAGTGGTGTAGGATAGTGGCTTGTGGGCAGTGGCAAGGGAGGTGAGGTAGTCGTTAGTCATTAGTCATTAGTCATTAGTGGAGAGTTCGCTTCTTAGTTGGCATTTGCCATGCTCCATTCTCCATTCTCCATTCCCGAGACCAACCATGAACATCGGATCAACTGCAACGCTGGAACGTGTCACGGACCTTCGCCAGCGGAAAATTTTAAGCAAGGTTATTGATAAGGATACAACGATCTCCCTGGAAGGGCGCGACCCGCTGGAGAACACGATGATCCTGAACATGGGGCCGCAACATCCGGCCACCCACGGTGTGCTGCGCGTTCTGCTTCGGCTGGATGGCGAGACCGTTGAGAAGTGCATCCCAGAGCTTGGCTACCTGCATCGCGGCTACGAGAAGTTGGGGGAGAACATGACCTACCATGAGTTCCTTCCCCACACCGACCGGCTGGACTACTTGTCGCCGATGTCGAACAACGTGGCCTACGCAATGGCGGTCGAAAAAGTGCTGGGATTGGAGATTCCCCCGCGCGCCGCTTGGATACGAACCATGATTTGCGAACTTGCCCGCATCAGCTCCCACCTGCTGGCAATGGGGGCAATGTCCATGGACTGCGGCGCGATCACCATGCTGCTGTGGACCTTCCGCGAGCGTGAGCGGCTGTACGACATTTTCGAGAAAATCTGCGGTGCGCGGTTCACCACCAGCTACACCCGCATCGGCGGCGTGGCCAACGATTTCACGCCCGACATCATCCCGATGATCCGCAAGTTTATTGACCAATTTCCCGCGCAGCTTCGCGACTTCGAGGGGCTGGTGAACCGCAACCGAATTTTTGTTGAGCGGGTCTCGGGAATTGGATACATGTCGGCAGAAGAAGCCATTCAGCTTGGGATGACTGGCCCCTGCTTGCGCGGAAGCGGCGTTGCCCACGACCTTCGCCGCGACGAGCCGTATCTGCTGTACGACCAATTAGACTTTGACGTTATCACCTACGCCGACGGCGATTGCTTTGCGCGCTACATGGTGCGCGGCGATGAGATGAAGGAGTCGGTGAAGATTGTGCGGCAGTTGTTGGATAAAATTCCTGATGGCCCTGTGCTTGCCAACGAAGCCAAACAAGTGCTTCCGGGGAAAGTGGAAATCTACACGAAGATGGAGGAGCTGATCCAAGACTTCATGCTGGTGAACTTTGGCCAACAGACCGAGCCAGGGGAGATTTATTCTTGCATCGAATCTCCGAAAGGAGAGCTTGGTTTTTACATCACCAGCGACGGAAGCGGCCAGGCGTGGCGGATGAAAATTCGCTCGCCATCATTCTGCAACCTCCAAGCCTTGCAGCCAATGTGCGAAGGGGCAATGATTAGCGACGTGGTGGCAATCATCGGCTCGATTGATCCGGTGATGGGGGAGGCGGATAAGTAACAACGCACTGTATTCTACAAACAAGAAGAGCCTATCAACATGATAGGCTCTTCTTGTTTTCTGGCCTGTTTAGTGTAGCTACTGTATCACAACAAAAGTTCGGACCTCCTCCCCCAATCGGCAGAAATAGGTTCCGGCGGGGAGGTCTCGTAGGTGCAGTGTGGTGTGGGTGCTCCCAGGCGAAGCAGTTGTTGATAACACAACGCTCCCCAACAAATCGCTCACTACCAATCGCTGCTCTTGGCTGGATAGGTTGTAGGTGAGTTTTAGGGTTGATGTGGTTGGGTTGGGGAAAACGGTAAACTCGTGATCGGCTTCTGAACGTTCTACACTTAGCGGCAATCCTCCGCCATTGGTAGTTTTGAAAATTACTCCTAATTCACCCACTGCATAGATTACTTCTTCTGATGGAGAAGCAATATCAAGAATTCTTTTGGTTGTTATTCCTGTCGATAATGGTGTCCAAGTACTTCCCCCATCACTCGTTTTCACAAACGATGTAAAGTCCGAGTTAAATGCATAACCATTCTTTGCTTCTCTATTGAGTCTTAACAACAGGGATTAAATATCGTTAAATTTAAGGATATGGACTGGAAACCGAGCAAACTGAGCAAAGGGCAACAGGAAGAGCGTCGGCTTGAAGGCGGTCGTCTGCTGCTCGAAG
>JADZEY010000118.1 GCA_020850315.1 Armatimonadota bacterium
CGTGCAAGGCATTTGGCAGCATGATCTGTGCCCAGGGGCGGAGTGGGACACGATTGTTGGCGCGGTCGGCACTGTCGCGGCCATCGCCATATTGCTCCAGTAGGCGTTGACCAGGCTTCCCAGCAAATATTCGTATTCGTTGCTTATCGAAATCTCCTCCAATGGTGATGATATCAGGAACGTTATCCCCTGTCACATCTTGGAAGATCGTAAACCTACTCTCCGAGTTTACCATATAAACACTCTCAACATTGTTCGTGTCAGGCAGTTGGTTCGATCTACCATAAACGACACTTGCTCTACTGCGAAACGTCTGGTTTATCATACCAATGTCTATAATTCCATCACAGTCATAATCCAAAATTTTAGGAACTAATTGATTCATGGGTGGTGGGTTCCACCATGTCCATTGGGCAAGGTGAGAAGTACCAGATTGCCCCCATTTACTACGATTATTGCCTTGATAGATATACATATGAGGCAATGAAATGATTTTCCCATCTGTTAATCCTGCACCTTCTCCGCTCCATATCAATAGATCATCAATGCTATCTTGATTTGCATCAATAGCGTATCCTTGATTTATTGCTCCCCAGGCTCCTGCACCACCAGAAAGTCGCGTGGTATCCTGTATTGAGTATTGCCTTAATGAATTCCCCCAGTATATGACAAGCTGCTGTATGGTGTAGCCTTTATTATTACCATGAGAAGTATCGCCGAACACATGTTCTCGTAGGGCGAAATCTCTATAGGTATCGTTATTCCAATCACCACTTGCAAGCAATGAAACTTCAGAGCCTATTTCTTGCGGCCCAATTCTCTGTCCGCTGTTCGTGGCTGGGAGCGTTCCTTTGGCACCGTAATAGAGCAATAGCTCATTGCCTTGTGTTAATCCATTTGCACCAAAGGCACTGTCGCATCGCATACGTTCAATCAAGAAATCGGCTATCGCGTCTCCGTTGACATCCCCCAGAGGGATGATGCTTCTGCCGAACTCTTCTCCCCAAGTCGGTTTGCAGGGTAAGCCGCTTCCAACCATGTAGCCCCATTCTTGCAAGTATGCTACCGAGGGGTGTCGTGGGTCAATGCGGTCTTGGGCATGGCTTCCGGTGTGGGCAAGCAGCAGCACTGCTGTTGCCAACAGCAGGAAAAGGGTTGGTGTGTTGATGTTGTGCATCGCTATGAACTCCAAAAAAACATCTCGCTGTTCTGCCACCTGTTTGGCAGTATTCTATAGTGCTAACACGGAATATCAGCGTTCGGTTAGCCGCCCCCAAATATATCTCAGGTTGGAAAGGTATGGTGGATAGAGTGCCGGTGGTGGTAATCGGGCAAGGCAGCAATGATCACATGATCCCCCTCGGTCTGGTGCAAACAGCAGGGCATTCCCCAAAATACTGAGGTGAACGGAGGCCACATTCAACAAAAAAGATAAAGGGCTACATCATCCCCTCTTCCCCTTGTTCGGGCAGCAGGATGTGGCTCAGAATATGGAGCAATTATTGGTGTTCGCTACCTAATTCTGGATTTATGCAAGGCATAGCCTCTCACCCAATTCCCCATATCCTTGCAACAACCAACACCCCGCCAATGCCCGCAATCATCCGCGAGATTTCGGGGACAAGTTTTTCCCGAAGGCTCTGCTTTTCTGCCAGCCAAATCAGTGGCAACGCGGCCAGAACCACCACCACTTGCCCAACCTCAATCCCGATATTGAACCCAATCAATGCAGGCCAGATACTTCCTTGCTCCATCACCCCTTTCAGCAAGCCAACAAGATGCCCGGAAAATCCGGCTCCGTGAATCAACCCAAACAAGCCAGCAACAACCCACCGCTGCGAGTGTTCTCCGCTGCGAACTGTGTTCTCGATGCCGACGTACACAATCGAGGCGGCAATCAAGGTCTCGGTGATGATGGAAGGGATTGCCACAACCTCCAGCGCACTTAGCACCAACGTGGTGGAGTGCGCAACCGTAAAGGCACTGACAACCATCAACAGGCTTCGCCACGAGCGTGCCACAAGAATCAACCCCAGCAGGAACAGAAGGTGGTCGTACCCTTCAAGGATATGGTGTAATCCAATGGTGAAGAATGTTCCGAAATCGCTCATGGAGATAGTGGTTCAGATAGAGTTGTTAGTGTGGAATATCCAGTTGCAACGAAGGCTGCGAAGCCGATAACGTTCCGCTGGTTTCTGCAAGTCCAGTAACGTTGGTGATGTTCAGCTGATCGCTGTACAGATCGGTGAGTGAGGAGTGAGTAAGCCGTAGTGATTGGCTGCTGTGATTGAAATAGAACTTGAATGTGAACCAGATTGTGGACTCATCTTGGCCATACTGGTCAACAATCAATGGGATGGCCCTCCCCCCTTCTTGTAGCTGCAAGTGCTGGTTCAGATAGGAATAGAAATCAATGCGCTTCTGTTGATGTTGTTCTTGATGTTGGCGCAGCGCTGCAAAAAAATCATCCTTGTAGTAGGTCACTTTTCCGCTGAGAACAGTTGGCAGCACCACTGCACGGCAATATCCAATGTGAATGTCGTGGCGGGCCGCCGCCACAGGGCTGGCGGCAGCAATGCTTAGTGCAGCAATCAACGCCACCCGAACATGATGGAAAGAGTTCATACTAACTCAGGAAGGATTTAACGAAGACGAAGGCGTAAGCTATCGGCAGCTCCATGGTTGATAAGATCTATCCGCGGGTTGATTGCCATTGCTTTGCTCAGCATCATGGTTGCGCTGTCGCGAAGGTTGTTTGCGGCGTAAATCGCGGCGGCGTGATAAAAGAGCGTGGAGTGCTGTGTGTTCATCCTGATTGCTGCACGGATCAGCGGAAGCGCGTCGGGGGCGGCACCATTTCGGAACAGTGCCCAAGCATAGGTGTCGCAAGCATCAATGTTCATCGGGCGAGTTTGGTGATCCCGTTTTGCGCGTGCAACCGCATCGTCCAAGTTGATCCGGTGGTTTGCTGAAAACAGCGCAAGCTCGCGGTCAATATTCCACCCTGATTCTTCGTGCTGCTTGAACGCCTCAATCACTTTTTGCTGAAGCCCTTTGGACTCTTCTTGCGGCTTCCCCATTGCCGAATAAAGATCGGCAAGCTGCTCAAGGAACAGATGCTCGGAGGAAATTTCCATCGCTGAGGTCAGAAGTGTAATGGCCGCTGGATACTCACCCCGCATCCCTTTCACCATTGCTTGCCCGGCAATGGCGTAGGAGTACGATGGTCGTTCCTCCAGCGTTTTCTGGAAAAGGTAATCGGCGGTGTCCAGCTTCCCTGCGTTCAGGTATAACATCCCCAGCGTGTAGGCCGCCCAAGCCTTCGATTCCTCACCAGGACCACCAGCGTTCACTGCCCGCACCATCAACTCCATTGCGCCTTTAGGATCGCCGAACAGTTCACGCAGGTAGGACGCGCGCGAGTAGGCACGGATATCGGGGCGTATTGCCATCATCGAGTCGCAAGCAACCAGTGCGCTGTCGTAGTGGCCAAGCTCAACGTAGGCATCGCACAGCACCCCCCAAGCAAAGGCGTTTTTCGGGTTGGCAGCAATCACTTTTTGGATCTGCTGCTTTGCGTTTGCGAACTGATGTTGGGTCATGGAGATAGAAGCACGCAGCATCAACGCTTCGTAGCTGTTGGGCTGGCGGCGTAGCACCGAATCCAGAATTGCGCTGGCCACGGGGATGTAGAAATGATGATCCCCCGACACCCGTGATTCTTGAAGGTAGATTTCCGCTGCCTTCACGTAGTTCTCCAACTGGTCGGGATGCTTTGCAATATCTGTGCGGTATCCTTCAACCAATTTCTGCCACTTCGTGAACTCTTGCGATGGCGTGGATTCAAACGTCCGCTTCTTCAGGTCGGGAATGAACGTTTGTGGTGATGCCGCCGGATCGCTTGTGGATGATTGCCGCGATGAGTCGCCGCAGCCGAGGATCAACAACAGCAGTGCCAACAACATTGTGACAGAAGAGCGTGGAGAAGCCATTGATGTAGGGATTCGGTCTTGTGAGAATGGAGAAAATTTTTGCAGAGTGAGTTTGGCGGAGTTGCTTGCTTGTTGCCGGCTCGGTGAATCATGCCACCGGCAGTTGCCAGAATTTTAGAACACTCCCATTGTTCTGACAACTGCCAGTGAAGCATGATCATCGCATCTTCCCTTCGTTCCTCGCTTCGTTCCCCTTCTTCTGTTCTCCACCCTGTTTTCTGGGTTATCGCTCCAGCGTAATCTTCATGGAGGAGACCGCTGTGCCGTTGACCACAAGCTGGGCAACATATGTGCCCGAGGGCACATCTTGCGTTGGCTCCCACTCGGTAACGTAGGTTCCTGGCTCGACGCGCTGGTTCACCAGTGTGGCAACTTGGTTTCCGTGGACATCATAGACGACAACACGGATGTTACCAACAGCGTTCACGTGGAACCGGAGCGAGGTTTCGGTTGCGGCTGGGTTCGGGAAGTTTTGGCCAACGAACTGACCAACCGGGGCCGAGATGCCAAGCGCGCTTGCAGTCGTTGGATCGTCGTCGCGGCGGATGCCAGTTGTGAGCTTCTTCACGTAGTCGTAGCCACGATGTGGCGGAGCCATGTATGGCCACTGTGCCCGGAACGGAAGGTCGTTTGCTTCTGGGCCGGCGGAGTAGGTAAGCACACCAAGCAGTTGCGGAGTAACCGGCGAGGTGGTTTGGCCAGGGATGTAGTCATCATACCACAATCCAACGGCTGCCAGAACAATGCCAGCAACGGCTTGAAGTTCAATACGGGTAACGTCATCCTCCAGGCGGCGACCGTTCGGGAAGCCATCCATGTTCGGGATGAACTGCAAGTCGATGTTTTGGTTGTACGCTGGATCGGTTAGGCCAAGCACTGCGGCTTGAATCAACCCCAGCGAACTGAATTTGGGATCGTTGCGCGGCGTGACCGGAACCGCCATGTTCAGCCGGAGCATATCACCCAATGATGGGAGGAAATTGTTGGCGAATGGCTTCCCGACAGCAAGCGGGTTTCCGTTCTTTCCGGTGGCAAGCTGATATGGCGGGACGTTCGGAACACCAGTGTAGAATGCTGGAAGAACATCCACGCGGCGTGGCTCCCCTTTCCCCAGCAAGATTCCGCCGAACAGCTGATCGCTCAGTGCGGTCCCTGCGCGTGCCGATTCTGGAAGGCCAAACAGCCCATCTTTTCCGTTGCGGAAATCGAATGAGCCAAGCGCTTTGGATTGAATGCGGAGTTTCGCAAACGCCGGAACCGCGCCGCCGAACTGGCTGTCGTCCATGTAGAGCGCAAGCTCAGGGTTCATGAAGTACTTTGCAAACACAGCAACTTCGGCATCATCGTACGGGGTGATTGCATTCCAGTAATCCTTCATGCCGATTGGAACAACGGCTTCGTTGGTCAATGGCATTCCAAGCCGCGAGACTTGAATCCATTCGCCGGAGACATCGGGGGCTTTCCCGTCGGTCCGGAGCGTGGTCACTTTTGGGCGGCTTGCGCTTGTCCATACGCCGATTGTGTAATCACCATCAAGGATGTTCTGGGCTGCGCTCACTGGCTTGCCATCTTTCTGAACAAGCTGGATTGGGATTTTCAGGGCAATGGCGTGGCAGTTAAATCCGGCCACTGCGTCGCGGGCGCGGTCAAAACCCTGGCCATCTTTCAGACGGGTTTGGCCAAGATCAAAAATGCCGCCAAGATCAACGAAGAACGGATCATCAACTGGGCCGCAGAAGACGGTTTCGCCGCTGGTGGCAGTGGTGATTGCAGCGTTCATCAATTGCTCGTAGGATTTGTTCAATCCTGCCGCGCCTTCAATCGAGCGGGGGCCAATGTTCGATGGCGGGACAACTCCGTTGGAGACGATTACTTGGAAGGTTTTGCCGCCGTCGGTGCTTTTTTCGGCAGTGTAGCTGGTCTTCAAATTCTCCTTACCAAGCCGGATGTTGAAGAACGTCGTTGGGTCTTCGTTGGTCTTGGTGAAGGTGAAGCGGTACACGATCTCATCCCCTTTCTTTGCCGCATCGTTATCAATGTGGATCAGATACTGGATGTTCTCGCCGAAGCTGGCGTAGTTCGGCCCTCCTTCCGGTAGTTCCAGCGGGATGTAGTTGGCGATAATGGTGATGGTGTTTGGGTCGTCTGGGCTTCTGAACGCATAGAGGTCGGTGTTATCAGCCAACGGGTCGTTGCTGATCAGTGGTGCTTCGCGGTGGCTGGAACCAAATGCTGGTTGCATCGGCAAACTGAGTGCCAGCGCAGCCGCCGCTCCAGTTAGTGCTTTCAGCCAGTGATGCTTCTTCATAATTGTGCTCCCTGAGGAATTAGTACGGTTGTTGGGATACCGACGACTGTGGGGAGATACGAAAGGAGTAAGAAGCTGGATTGAGCAACCAGAAAATTCTTTACGGTGGAAGCTGCGAAAAGCAATGCGGTCAATCCAGCTCCCGCTTTTGTGTTTTTTAGTTGTGAACACCATTATGCAATAACGGATTTATATTTTTCTTTTCTCAACACGCACTTCGAGCGTTCCCCGTTACCGAACTCCTTCGTATCATGCAATCGCTTTTCCCACGCTATTCATGCTCAATCGGGAGTCCCATGTCCCAACCGTATCAGCGTGCGTTCTCCTCCTTCTCCCTTCTGTTTTTTACGGTGCTCTTCTTCCATAGTAGCACCGCAGTAGCACAATGGCGTAAACTCACCGCCTACTCCACTGGCTTTTACAACGAAGTCTTCTTCTTCAACAATCAACATGGCTGGATTACCTCCTTCAACGGAACGGTGCTTCGCACTGCCGATGGCGGGGCTTCCTGGCAATCCAGCTTACTCCCCAGCGCAAAAAGCTCCCCGAACCGCGACATCTGCTTCGTTAGCTCCTCCACAGGGTTTATCTCAGGCGATGATGGCATCTGGAAAACCACTGATGGCGGGGCTTCTTGGACTACTATCTCCCCTTCCTCACCCACGATTGCCGGAAGCACAAGCTGCTGGTTTATTGATGCCAACAACGGCGTGCTTGGCTTCGGCGGATGCGCCGATTCCACTGTGACCTTCTGCTCAACAACCGATGGCGGGACTTCTTGGTCATCGGTTAGCTACAACCACACTGCCGCCGATGTTGCTGTTGGCGGTATCGGCTACACGAACGGCGCGTACCACGCAACAGGCGGGAACGGAAAGCATTGGAAATCAACCGATGGCGGGGCTTCCTGGAGCTACCTCCCAACTGGCTCCGGCGGGTGGCAGGAAGATTTAGTAACGGCTGCAGGGAACATCTTTGTGGCTTCAGCAAATGGAACAAGCTGTGCGGCTATCGGTGGCGGTAAAATTTTACGCTCCACCAATGGCGGATCATCTTGGGCTGCTGCCAATTTCCCTTCGGTTGTGATGTGGGGCATTACCATGTTCAGCGGAAACGATGGCTGGGCCTGTGGCGATAACGGTAACGCCTTCCAAACCACCAATGGCGGAACGACCTGGACCAACACCTCCTGCGGAATGGCCAGTGCCGACCGCATTGACGACATCCATTTTACCGATGCCACCCACGGCTGGGCCGTGGGGGATGGCATCTACCAGTACGTCCCACACTACTATCTGCCAATCCGCGACACGATTGATTTCGGCGATGTTTTGGTCGGGACAAAACGGGGCGATTCCCTTGTTTCGGTGAAGTCTATCGGGACCGCTGGATCAATCCAAAACTGGCAAACGGCTGGCGGCGATTCCGCACACTTTAATCTTCAGTCGGCCATTATCCCTATCGCCGTTCCTTCTTGTGGTTCAGCAGGTGTGCTGGGCTCGTTTCAACCAAAAAGCGAAGGGGTGAAGATCGCCCGTGTTGAATTAACGCTACTTGATGCCAGCACGCCGATTACCGTTGTGGTGAAAGGGCGCGGCGTACGCCCCCGAATTGCTGCACCCACGGTTCACAAAGCAGACACCATGGTCTGCAATTACCGCCGATTCGACACCATCCCGATTCGGAACCTTGGATCCTATCCGCTTCAGGTGGATAGCGTTTGGTTCAGCGATATGCGCATGGGAAGGTTCAGTATCGTCCGGCCACTTCCCCCCTTTTCCGTTCCAATCGGGTCGGCAGTTGGCTTGATTGTCCAGACCGATATGAACGGAACCGGAACGTTTGCCGCAACGCTTCAGCTGCGAAGCAACGACCCCGATCCTGGCGCGTCGCCCCACCAAGTGGTGATGTCTGGATACCGCCGGAAAATCCTTTACGAGATTGATCCCGACACCGTGGTGACAATCCCTCCGACTCCGCTCCGGACGGCATCGGAGATCTGCATCCGATTGGCAAATACGGGGGATGGGCCTCAAGTTATTGAGTCAGTAAAACCGCTGAACGGAAGCCCAGCAATCACGCTGAAACACACGGTTGTAAACCTCCAGCTTCCGCAAAGCCAGTACACCATGCTCTGCTTTGAAGCCCGCGCCAACGACACGCTTCCGCACGAACGAAAGTTCTGGATACGAATGCAGCCCTGCGGAAGGGATACGTTTATCGTGGTGAAATTCAAGGCAACCAATCCCTACGTTGCTGCCCCCCGCGAACGCATACTTCAGCTTGCAACCTGTGGTGCGCTGGCCACCGACTCCATTGTGGTGAAGAATAATGGGAACAGCGATTTGTTGCTCCGTTCGGCACGGTTCGGTTCGCCAGCGTCGTCGTTTGTGGTGGCAAGCCCGACGGTGTGGCCCGCAGTCCTCCCCCCGCACGATTCGATGGTGATTGTGTACCAGATAACGCCAACCAAATCCCAGCAACGGGATACTCTATCAATCCAAAGCAACGACAGCACGTTGGCCAGCGGGCTGCTGAAAATTCCTTGCGTGGCAACGTTCAGCACACCACAGGCTTCGGCCACGGTTGCGGCATCGGCGCAATCCACCGTTTGCCGCTCGGCAGATACTATCTGGCAGCGGGTTGCGATTGCAAACAGCGGGAACGTGCCGGTGAACATCGTTGCAGTGACCCCGCAGCCAGGCAACCAACTTCCGTTTGCGGTGCAGATACCCCGCCGAACAATCGCTGCGGGAACAACCGACACCGTGCTGGTGGGGCTGGTTGGGGCGCAGCCGGGCAGCTTCCGCGAAGGGTTCGTGGTGCAGTATGCCGAATGCAATCTTGCCGACTCCATCACCCTGAGCCTTGATGTTACCGAGTCGGTGGTGGCATGGATTCGGCAAAGCATCACACTTGGGGCAATCCCGATTGGCGGGCAAACCTCCGGCGTGATGGAGATAGTGAACAACGGGAAAAGTGAGATCACGATTGACTCACTCTACCTCACCGGATCGAAGTTCCTGCTTCAGGGGATTAGCTTCCCGTTGTTGCTGCGGCCCGGCGAGCAACGGGGGATCACCATCCTGTTCGTTGGCGATTCAACCGCCGGCCGCATCATAGCCGATATTGTTGCTGTAACCGCCTCACCTTGCCAGCAACGGATCAGCGGCAGCATTGCGGTGGAAGTGACTTCGCAGGAAGTGACGATTAGCACGGATCGCCTCTCCTTCGGCACGCTGCTGCCATGCGCAATCCCAACCGCTGCTGACTCGGTTACGGTGCGGAATTATGGAACCACGGTTGTTCGTATCACCCAAGCCCAGTTTGCCGACCCAGCTTCGCAATTCCAATTTCTGAACTCCCCCTTCCCTCGCGACCTTGCTCCGGGTGATGCTGTCGCCCTGATTGTTGGAGTAAAACCTGGCACGCAAGGAACCCTCTCCGACCGTTTGGTCTTGCTGACCGAACCAGTGTTGCAAACCCAACTGAGTGCCGAGCTTACCGCACAACGGGAAGCCGTGGGAAGCACCGTGCTGGATAACATGGGCCAGCCAGTAACTGAACTCAGCTTTGTTGGAGTGACCCCATGCCGAACCTCTATCAGCAAGCAATTTCTGCTGCGGAACCAGGGGAGCGTGGCCGATACGTTCACAATCACCTCAACTTCAACCGATTTCACAATCACGCCAGCCAGCGCGTTTACGTTGCAGGCGGGCGAGGAGCGGTGGGTGATGGTGGCGGCGGATCTGGCACGCACCAACCCCAGCGAAACGCTGGTGATTCGTTCGGCAAACTGCTTGGTAGAAAAGCGAATTGGGCTGCGAACAACCCTCCGCTCGGTAGCGATTGACCACCCCGACGCGCCACGCCAACTGGCCACCGTTGGGAAATGGATTGTGGAAGATTTGGAGCTGCGGAACCCCTCCTCCGATTCGGTGCTGCTGGCCGAAGCCGTTGTTGAAGATGGCAGCGCGTTCTCGGTTCAGTTCGATTCGCCGCAGGCGATTGCGCCCGGGGGGCGGATTCTTCTCCCCATCCGTTTTGCTCCCGACTCCATCGGGGTTTTCGGCGGAACGCTCCGGCTACTGCTTGCCGAGCCTTGCCCCGACACCTTGCGCGTCCACCTGTGGGGCGACGGCGAAAGCGACCGGAAGGATACCATCAGGCTCAGCATCGGCACAGCCGTTGGGCGTTGGGGGACGACGGTGGAAACCCCGCTGATTGCCAGCAACCCAAGCAACCGCACGGTGTGGCTGAACCTGGGCATCCAGGCCAACCGCCGTTTGCTTCAGCCAAAAAGCATCAGCTTCACGCTGCCCCAGGATGGAGCGCGCCCGGTTGTCGGGATTGACCCGACCAATGGCAGCCTAACCGTGGATAGCCTTCCCCTTGCTGCTTCGGGGCCCGCCAGCGGAATCATTGCAACCATCACATGGGAAGTGCTCCGGGGCGATACCGTCGCCACGCCGATCTCCATCTGGGCCACCCCAACCGACAGCCGTTCGGTGGCGGCAACAACGGATGGAGCGTTCGTTCTTGAAAACTACTGCGATGCCCACGGCCGGTTGCTCCGTGCCGAAGGGATGGTTGACCTGAAGCAGAATATCCCCAACCCCTTCAACCAAACAACCGTGATTGAGTTCGAGACCCCGTTCAACGGGGAAACAACGCTGACCGTTACCGACCTGTTGGGGAACACGGTGCTTCAGCCGATTGGCGGGGTCCAAACGGCGGGCCGCCAGCAGCTTACCATTGATGCAAGCAACCTTCCGCCGGGTGTCTATCGCTACACCCTTCGCACCGGTTTGCAGACCCTTTCACGTTGGATGATTGTGGCGCGGTGATGAATCGCTTAAGTATCACCTTCCGGCAGCTTCTGATTTTGTTGGGATGCTGGATGCTGGCTCCGCATCCAGCGGCCATCGCACAGGAGGGGCAATCTTCCCCCGCTGCCGACTCGCTGAAAACTGCACGGATTTCTGCGTTTGCGGGGTATGTTCTGGAGTATTTCTCCTCCGATTATGCAGTCACCAATGGCGGCGGGATCACCAGTGCGACGGCGTGCGGAGCGTATCAACGCGGGCGCGGAAGAGCATTGGAGATTGGTGTTGGATATGCCCGCGAGCTTGGCAGCCGCGTAGGGCTGCGCGGGCTGCTGACGCTGCGGCAAGGTTCGCACCAGCAGTCGTTCAACTGCACCGACCCGGCCCAGATTCTTACCCCAACCGGAACAACGCAAGCCACCACACGGTTTGTCAACTCGATTGATCTTTCCACCATCTCCTTCTCGCTTCTTGCCGACTACCAGCCCTTCCCCTTCCCCCTTCGGATTGGGATCGGGCCAACCGTGGGGTTAACCATCAAGCAGGAATACTTCGCACAGGAGGAGGTGGTAACGCCGGCCAATGCCGAGTTTGTGGAAGGAGGACAGCAGCGCACAATTGGGGCTGGCAAGGGGGAAGGAAATCATATCAGCATTGCCGCCGATGCCGACGTTGCCTACCCAATCATTGCCGGAAGAGCGTTGCGGATACTTCCATCGGTTGCGTTCCGCCACTACGTTCGCTCCCCCATCGCATGGGCCCCGTTCGATTGGAGCAGCATCAGCCTGCGGCTGGGTTTGGAGTATCAGTTGTGGGCGGCCCCTGCGCCCGTTCCATCCATCGCTGCAGCTCCCGTCACGGTCGCGCAGCCGCCCCAAGCCACGGCGGAATCGGCCACAGTTCCCGCACGGCTTACGATCGGTTGGAGCAATGGAGTTGGGGATACGGCAGTGATTCAGCAGCAGAAGTTGATCCGGCAGCAAAGCCTTCCGATTCTGCCGTTCATTTTTTTTGATTCCGGTTCGGTGGCAATCCCAGAGCGGTACCGGCTGCGGTTGCAACCGGATGCAGAAGCATCTGAAGCGGGGGGCGCAATCGCCGCCGCAATCAGGCTGCACCGGCGGGTGTTGGATACCATCGGTTGGCGGATGCAAGCAGCTCCATCGGCCCGCATCACCATTGCCGGAACCGCGCCCGATGTGCCGGCATCGCAAGCAATCGCGGTGGCCACCGCCCGCGCCGCCGCAGTGCAAAACTACCTTGCTGAGGTTTGGAAGATCGCACGCCAGCGAATGGCGACGACCGCAACCACAATGCCCGAATCGCCAACAATCTCTAGCTCGGCACAAGGATTTGCCGAGAACATCCGGGCAGAAATCAGCGCCGATACGCCGGCGATTCTTGCGCCCATCATCTTCCGCGACACCACTGTTTCCGTCGCTGCGGCCACCATCGCCGGGGTGGTTTCCCCGGGAAGCGATTCGCTTCTTGCCGTTGAAGTGGCACGCCAGACCGGGGCCCGCATACGGCTAACGATGCGCACCGGAGCAGGGGAAACGATTGCGGTAGAAGGCTCCGTGTATCCCTTGCCAAACCCCGGTGCAAACTTCACCGAGCATCTTGAAATCGCGGCCACCACTGGCAACGGACGGAGCGGCCCCCCGGTGGTGCTCTACTTACGGACGGTGGTGCGGCGGAAGGTGGCATTGGAGGCGTTGGCAGTATTTCCGTTCGGGAGCGCGCAGCTGGCGGGCAAGGATGCCGAAGCGATCCGGCAGTTGCGCCGCTGGAGCGATAGCAACGCAACAGCCACACTGCTTGGCAGCACCGACGACTTAGGGGAGACAGCCGGAAACCTTCAGCTATCCCGCAACCGCGCCGCCGCCGTGGCCCAGCTGCTTGGGCTGGCCAACACCACCGCCGAAGGGATCGGCGAAATTGCCAACGCGGCAACGCTTCGCTACCCAGAAGAACGAATGTACGCCCGCAGCACCCTTGCCAGAATCGAGGAGTGAGGGAAATGTTGAGAGTGTCGAGTGTCGAGTGGGAAATAGAGATGAGCAGACGCTCGGCGATCCCAGAGCTATCATGGCAAAGGATGAAAGCCCGTCCCTCCTTCACCCTTCATCCTTCATCCTTCATCCTTCATCCTTCACCCTTCATCCTTCATCCTTCATCCTTCATCCTTCATCCTTCATCCTTCTCCCCACCCATTCGCCACCAGCTTATCCAGCGCAGCCCGAAACTCCTGATAACTATGGAACCGGCAGCCGCTGGCGTGGTTGTGGCCGCCGCCGCCAAAGCGTTCGGCAAACTGGCGGGCGTTCACCTTTCCCCCTTCAATCGAGCGTGCCGAGCAGCGGACAGCCCAATCTTCCTGGATCGAATATATCAACCCGATTACGTTGGGCTTATCGTGGCTGTGGTTGCAGAGGAAGTTGCCAAGCTCCGAGCTAAACGCGCTGGAGTTCACCACACGAAGCGTCACGCCATCAATGTGCAGGTTAATCGTGTGGTGCATCACCTTCGCAATCTGCGCTTCCACCATCTTCACAATCCCCCGTCCCTCCGATAGCAACCTTCCCAGCACACCGTCCGGATCGGCAAGGAACTGGCTCAGCAGGTGTTGCATCGAGTCCACGTAGCCATCCATGGTGTTCAATGCCGCGTTGATTTCGGCGGAGTCGGGAAGGGCCCACTCCCAAATATCTTGGTCGGCAATGTACCGCAGCAGCATCGGCGTGGCATCGGTCGCGCCCCACTTGTCGTTGAAGTAGTTCCAGACTAAGGTTGCTCCGCTTAGCCCTGGCCCCATTTCAATCACCGCTTCGTCGCAGAACCGAAGCAACTCATCGCGCTGCTGCCGCGCCGATTCGTGGTGGTCAATGCAGATTGTTGGCGGCTTCTCGGTGGCCAGCTTGTTGGTCTGGCGCAGATGCTCCATCACTTGGCCATATTTCACGTTGGAGAAGCTGACATCCAACAGGTAAATCGCCTCAACGGGGTGCTTCGGGACGATTTCGCGGTGGAGGTAGTTGTCGGAAAACGGGGCATCCCAATCGGTGTTGTAGGTCATTGGGCAAAAACGGATGTCGGTATGTTCCAGCATCCCAGCCCCCGCAAGCCGGTGGTGCAACGCTGCGGCCGCGCCGGCTCCATCGTTGCAAGGGGCGTGGTAAAAGCAGAGGATTGTGGTCATTGTTTGGTGTGAGTGTTGAAGTTGAGTGTTCAGTGGGTTGCTTCCTTGTGCAATGCAGCAACGACTGTCTGGGCGGCAAGGGTGGTCTGCTCAAGCGTGACATCCATGTGGAAGACCGCCCGAAGCAATCCCTTGAACGCTGTTGAAAGCCAAACCCCTTCGGTTTTCACGATTTCGGCAAGCCTAAGAAGATCGAAGCCAACGGTTTTGAACACCACGATGTTCGTTTCGGGAAGCCGTGGGATTTCGAGCATCGGGCTGCCAGAAAGTATCTCCGCAAAACGTGCGGCTTTTTGGTGGTCTTCTTCCAATCGCTCCATCTGGTGTTGCAATCCAAACAGCCCGCAGGCGGCAAGGATTCCGGCCTGGCGCCACCCACCACCCCACACTTTCCGGAACTTCCGCGCAAGGGTGATACGCTCCTTCGATGAAGCCATCACCGAGCCAACCGGCGCGCCCAACCCTTTGGATAAACAGACCGAGACGGTATCGAACTGGGAAGCGTAGTGGGCCGGGGCGATTCCGGTAGCGACCGACGCATTCCACAGCCGCGCACCATCCAGATGCAGCCCAACCCCGGCGGCGCGCCCAAGCCGAACAATCTGCTGCAGATACTCCATCGGCAGGATGCTTCCGCCAGCGCGGTTGTGCGTTTGCTCGACAGCAATCACCGCCGTTCGGGGAAGGTAGTAGGCATCCTCACGGATTGCTTCCTCGATGTCGGGAAGCTCCATCCAGCCTTGCTCATCGGGAAGTGTGTGAAGTTGGATACCGGAAAGAAGCGCGGGCGCGCCAGTTTCGTAGTTGAAGATATGGCTCCGTTCCCCCAGTATCACCTCGTTCCCCGGAACCGTCAGTGCCTTCAGGCAAAGCTGGTTGCTCATCACCCCGGTTGGCACAAACAGCGCGGATTCGTGGCCCAACAGCTCGGCAACGTAGTCTTCAAGCTGATTTACAGTTGGGTCTTCGGCATAGACATCATCGCCAAGTTCGGCCCTCAGCATTGCTTCAAACATCCCCGGCGTTGGCTTTGTGACGGTGTCGCTTCGTAGGTCTATCGGTGGTTGGATCATGGTTGCCAAGATACGGTGATTGGGGTTTTGGAGTGCTTATCATTCATCACTCTGACGGCCATTGCAAGAAGCCACTGTGCAGGCTCACCGAAGCAGAAGACAAGGCACAACCAGCCGTTGCGTTGGCGTTTGCAGCTCAAGATAATGGATGCCGCTGGGAAGGTTGAGTAACGGAAGATATTCCACGTGAGAACCATGCTGCAGATAGCCACGTTGCAGCCACGCCAATTCCTGGCCAGTTTGGTTCAGCAACCGCAAGGTGGTGTGGCCATCTTCCACAAGAGTGAACGCAACCTGAAGTTGGTCGCTGGCTGGCTGCGGGGTAAGCTCCATTTTCAGCAGTGCTCCGGTTGTCACCATCCGCGCGCCTCCTTCTTCGCAGAAGCCATTGATTTTCAGCCCACCTGCGGCCGTATCCATCACCCGCAACAGGCGTGTGGGGACCGAGGCAGTTGGTTCGGGTAAGCCAAAATTCAGCGTGGTGGTGTCGGCTGGGCCAAGCAGAATAATCCCTTCAATCCCAGCAACCTGGCCGCTATCGGGGAAGATGCCGGTGGCTTCAATCGTCACGGTTCTGCGCCCGTTGGCAATCACGTTTGCCACTAACCTCACAGCAATAGCGGGGTTGGGCGCGGCGGCTCCGGTCGGGAAAAACAAGCGGCTATCGAAACTGGCCGATGCCTGCGCTGTGATAGTTTCCTCAATCGGTTTCGTGCTTGTGCTGACCAGCGGAAGCGTCACCTTCTGGCCCACCGCCCCTTCCACCGAACCCCACCGCAGACTGATCCCCGTTGGCCGCTCAATCGAGGTGCCTTGAATCGCAATTCGGGCCGTGTCGGCGCAGGGGTCAAACAGCGATAAGGTGAGTTGCTCGCTCAAGGTTCGCAGCGAATCGGTCGGGGCGTAGCGAACGCGAACCTTCAAGGTGTCGCCCGGCTTCACCTCAATCTGGCCTGTGGGATCAACAACCGAAAGGTCTGGGGTCGCGCTTTGCAGATCAGCAGGGTTGTAGCGGTAGGTTAGGAAGGAATTGTTGACGATACGAACAACGCGCTCTTGGCTTCCCCCCTGCATCACTCCGCCAAAGTCAATCAAGGAATCAAGCAGCTGCGGTTTGCGGGTATCATACACCCCACGAATTGGAACCACGAACTGGAACGCGCAACCACGAATTTTTATCGCCACCTGATCCCGATACACCCCAATCGCGCTGGGCCGGAAGGTGATGTAGATTTTCGCGCTTCCGCCGGGCTGGATAGTGAACGGCGGAAAGACAGTGTAGCTAAGTGAGAACCCACCGTTGGTTGGAACCGTGGCAAGCTCAATCACCTCGGCACGTGTTCCGACGTTGGTCAGCACAATGGAGTCAACCCGCTGGAAACGGCACCAGCCAATCTGCCCAAAATCCAACGTGTCGTGGTTGATTCGCAGCCCAACGGGGTCGCGCCGCCCAGTAACCGGCAGGGTGAACCGCGATGTGCACAAGGTGGCTTCGGCAGTGATAGCACCATCCAAACTCCCCGATGCCGTTGCCAGCAAATCCACCACGAGGGTGATGGAGTCGCCCGGACGCACACCAGTGGCGGTTTTCGGCGTAAGATCGAATAGGGTTCCGTTGGCGGAGAACCGAACGGTGTCAAGGGTTCTATCACCATCATTGCGCCAGACGACTGTGCGGGTAATCAACGGATCACACGCAGAGGTCTGGCCAAACCGCAGGGTATCAAGCCCCGGCTTCAGCAGTGCTGTGTCGTTGCGGACTTGAAAAGGGATCAGCAGGGTGTCAATTGTTCCATCGGTGATGCACCGAAGTTGTGCGTCGCGCACTCCCCTGCCGTTTGGGCGATACTCCACTCGCAAACTGCGGCTTTCAGTTGGCTGGAGGGATACACCGGTTGGGTCATCAACCAGAAGGAACTCCGCAGCATCGGCCCCAACAAGTCTGGCATCGTGAATCTGAAGTGATTGATCGCCAACATTGGAGAGCGTCACGCGAAGGGTGTCGGAAATTTTTGGCGGGCAAAGAAGCTGGATTGTGCGATCAACCTCCGCTTGAAGAAACCCACCACTACCACGTACCCCTTCCAACATGATGGTTTGCGGCGTGGGGCAGTTGGCCGTGAAGAATTTCACCTCCCCTTTCCCCTCAGTTGTTGAGGTGTACCGCAACCTTACCGTGCGCGCATTCAGCGGGGGAAGATCCAGCGGGAACGTTGGCGAGAGAATAGCAACGCCCCCCGACGTTTGGGCATTCACCCACACAGTCCGCTGGGCGGCGTTGAAGATGGTGACAACAGTGTCAATAAAGGGGATCGTCGGGGGGATCACCCCGAACTGGTAGCGGCTTCCATCCCCCGGTGCAACCGTCAGCAAATCGGGCCAGAACTCCACCGGAAACACCGCAACCCGCCGTGGATATGGGGCATCGTGCCAGAAAACAAGGCTACCGTTGTTGCGCCCAAGCTGATAGACCCCGGTAAACCGAAGCTGCACCGGAAGCGATTCCCCAGGCTCAAGGGTGGCAGCAAACGCTGGCGAAAGCACCTGCCCGCTCAGGTTTCCGGCAAACTCAACTCTATCAACCCTGACCGGTTGGCCGGACAGATTGCGGAGGGTGATAGTGGTGTCGTACTGGTCGCCACACATTGAATGCTCAATGCTGAACAACTGCAACGGCGAAGCACGAACAACCGCCGCCGGGGTGTAGCCATACGCATCGGCAGCGGAATAGCCGTGGGCGATAATCGCGAAGGAATCGGTGGCGGTCACGCGGTTTTCCCCCTGGCCAACGGCAGCAACGCCAACGGCGGCCCCACCAAAGGAGATCAGCGATGCCCAATCGGGAGCCAGCCCGTTAATCCGCACCCCGGTGATTGTTGGTGCGCGGGTGGCAACAACAAGGTAATGCTTCCAATCAATCGGTGGGCCAATATCAGCGCGTGGGTCCAGCGCTGGGGCGTAGGCGGCTGCGTTGTTTCCCCACATTGACGTTGGCGGAACAATCACCATCCCGGGATCGCCGTAGGCGGTATCACGGCTTTGATTATTCCACGCCGTGTTTGTCATCATCTGCGACACCAGCACCGGCTTTGTGCTGCTGAACTGAAGCAGCCCCGGGTATCGAAGGTCATAATACTTGCCACGGTTCAGGGTGAAATTAATCGGGGCCCCCCCCAACGACGGAACAACATCAACACGGGTGTCATCAAACGCCGCCACAATCCGGTAGATTCCACCATACTGCCTGGCAACGGGGGCTGCAACGTGTTCGGTTCCCCAAACATCGGTTGGCGGAAGCTGCTCGAACGCTGGATTTCCGCTGTGGAAAAAACCAGCAGCAAAATCTACCGAGGGCGCGCCAGCAATCACCCCAACGGGCTTGCTTGCAACAATGATTGTTCCGGCCAAATCGCCATCGCTCATCAGCTGATAGACCTGGCCACGGTTCAGCACAACCTTGAACGGAATCGCGGGTTTATTGCCGTTGTAGGTGATTACCGCCGGGGTGATGGTGAGCTCTGTTCGGTCATAGATTCCGGTGATCGCCGCCGCCGTGCCGAAAACGACATCAGGCGGGACAGCAACCACATACTCCAACCCCAGCAACGTGTCCGGTATCGCCTGGTACGCTTCGGTAGTGAACACCCTGTCAAATATCAGCGTGGCACTGATTGGCTGGCTTGCAGTAACTCCGGTTGCCGCGCCGAACGTCCCCTCCTGTTTCGGCAGCATCAGCCATGTCGAGTCTAACGGAACAACGATTGCGCTGTTGGGTGGGATTGTTAGCTGCCGATTCCCTCCATTGCCGTATCCAGTAATCGTCACTTCGGCACCGTTGCTGCGGGTTCGTAGCACCAACTGCGGGTTCGGGGTGAAATACTGCCCGGCAGCGTAGGAGAACGGAAAGGATAGCACAAACGACCGCCCCATGTTCCCTTCCTCCTGCTGGGCAACAGAAGATTGAGAGCAGAGAGCGAAGCAAACAACCACGAAAACAATGCAGCAGCGTAGGGTTCGGCTCATAACACTCCATTCATAGGAAGTAATCAGTGGGTCAGTCGTTACTGGCAACGGAAAGGATACGAATTCAGCGGCTTTTATTTCATCCATTGTTTCGTCATTCTTGCAGAAAAATTTGCAGAAAAAGTGGATACTTCCGCAGCCTGTGTAACCTTTCATTCATTGCCGGCACTTCCCTGCCAACGATTGCATAACCAACGATGATGAACACCGAGCTCCATGACCGCCAGCAACGTTTTATGGCGTTGCTACGGCCACTTCAGCCCAATCTTGAGCGATTCGCATATGCGATGGCCCGGGATCGGGAGGAAGCTCGCGACATTGCTGGGGAAACAATTTTGATTGCATGGGAGCGATTCGATAGCGTCCGGCATCCCGAAGCGTTTTTGAGTTTCTTGTTCACCGTGGCCACCCGAATCCACCGGAAACGGAGAGGACACAGCCAGCGATACAGCGCGCTTTCCGATAACTACACCGCCGAACTGTGCGACACCACAACCCCACCAGATGTTGCTGCAGATATTGGCGCGCTCCACAAAGCCTTGCAGCAACTTCCCGAAAAACAACGCGAAGCCATAACAATGTTCGAGCTGATAGGATTTTCAATGAAAGAAATTCAGGAGATACAAGGGGGAACGGTCGTTGCGGTAAAAGTTCGGATTTCACGCGGAAGAAAACGGCTGGCCCAGCTGCTTGGAGCGCACAAAACCCAGCCCAACAACGGCAACACACCCGAAGCTGAACCAGCACGACAAAGCGCGATTGAAACGTTGGAATTCTCATCACTTACTTCCAATCCATGATGAACAAGAACCGCACCATCGAAGAGATATTCCGCCAAGCGCGCCAGACGCAGCCCACCCAACTGTACTCCATCCAGCAGGTGGAAGCGATGCTATCGGCCAGCAACGCACAGCCCCAAGGCAAAACTGTTTCGCTGTTCACAAAAAAAGGAGCGTGGATAGGAGTTGCGTCATCGCTTGTTGTTGCTGGAATAATCGCTGCCAGTTGGGAAGCCCCACCACCCACTCAAGTTAATCGTATATCCCAGCAGCAACATCAGCCCGGCACTTTTCCGAACGTAAAACATGAATTATCCCAACCGTCAGCACAACCGCAGCCAAGCAGTGATCTTAAAGTCTTGCAAAATGAAGCAGCGGATAAGGCACGGCAGCAGAAAATAAAAACAGGCAGTAGCAATTTTAAGCAGAAATGGAATTTCAGTGCTGATAATTCCACCTTGCCCCATGCTTCAGCAATACTGCAAAAAATCAATGTTGAGCAGAGCGGAAATGCGAATCAATCAACAAATCAAGACAGCATACTGGGAATTCAAAAAATCCAGCTAACTCAGGAAGAGCTTAATAAAATTGGGCTGGTATTCGATGGAACAAAAATTCTCATCAGAACTGAAAGTGGATATGGTAATCAATTTAAGATGACAACCATTTCTATTGACAGCAAGGGTTATTACTATGTAGGGACTGAGCACCGCGATTCCCCGTCGTCAAGCATTACCCCAATGATCGTAGCCTCACATTGGAACCAAGGGATTAACACGTACAAATCATTTTTGCACTTCCCCGACAAGTCTTCAATGCTTGACTCCTTGTCAATTTCACAAAAAGAATTGGAGCGTGAAGCCGTAAAATTCAACAACGCCCCAAGTCCAGAACGCGATTTTTCTCTTCCAAAAACAATCAATGATTATCCAAAATTAAGCAAGCTAATTCCAATTTACATTCGGATAGGAAGTTCAGATATTGAAGGCACGAATAAGAAGTATGGAGCAGATATATACCTCTGGTACTATCCAACTCCAGAATTTGTGGCTGCATTGCCCAACCGCTACCGTATTCCGTTGCAGCAGGAGCTTGACGTAATCACAGACGTTGTGGAATGCAAAATGCCAGTGGGTCAAGTTTGCGAGCGGATTACCGGGGAAAAAACATTTTTTGATTTTTGCCGAAAAAGTAGCGGTTCAATCGCCATGGTGCAGGCCTATCCCAACCCTGCTTCGAATCAGGTCACTTGCCGCTACCAGTTGACCAACCAACGCTCGGTAACGATCACACTCCATGAGCTTTCTGGAAAATTTCTTCGGGAACTTATGGCCCAGCAGAGCGTCACAGCAGGCATTCACGAACCTGAATTGCAGTTACGTGATATCCCCCCCGGAGCATACCTAATTGCGGTAAAAACCAACACTGGCGACCAAGCAGTACAACGAATAATCGTTCAACAATAACGCAACCGTAACAACCATAATCCACACAAGGAACACACACGATGAGAACAGCAAAGAAAATCCTAACCCTTGCCATCGGCTTTTTGATGGCTGGCTCCATTGCCGCACAAGCACAATCTTCCGGAAAATTGGAAGTTGTTGGCGGGAATACGTTCGACTGGGGAAATGTGAAACCCGCAACATTAACCACCACCCTGAAAGTGAAAAACATTGGGTCGGGGATATTGACAATTAAAGATGTCAAAAAAAGCTGCGGCTGCACAACGCCAACCGTTGCAAAAAACACACTTGCGCCGGGGGAAACAACCGATATTGGTATTTCCGTAACGGCATCCACCTCGACCGGGCCGATTCAAAAAAGCATCACAATCATCACCGATGGGGCCGAAACGCCATCGGTTGCGGTGACGTTAAAAGCTAACATTTTACGCGATGTCACGGTGTTCCCCTCGTGGGTTCAGGTGTTGAATGGAAAGATCGGAACCCCTTCGTCATCCACGGTTAAAATCACAAACAGCGGAACTTCACCTCTTACAATCGAGCCGCCCCAAACTTCAAACGCCAACGCTACCATTAGCTCTGATTTAACGAAAGCAGAGACGCTGAAACCAGGGGAATCGCGTGAGGTTACGGTACATGTGCAGCCGACCGAAGCAGGGAATTTGCACGGCACCATCACCATTAAAACCAGTAGTGCCGAGCAACCAGAAATTCGCTTGGATATTGCTGGAACAGCTGTTGCAACCGAAACAGCACCAACCCAGCCCAGCAAGCAGATGCACTGATTTTTAAAAGAAATCAAAAAAGCCACGTCAATAAAAATTGACGTGGCTTTTTTTCTAGATCTATTTTCTTGCGCTACCGCACAACAATCTGCCGCACAACTTGCTGACCACCGATCACCACCACCAGAGCGTAGCTTCCGGCAGAAATTCCTGAAAGATCAACTGGCAGTTGCGTGTCCCCTTCCACGGCATCGGTGTTGATTATTTGGCGGACGGTACGCCCTAAAGCATCAACCAGTGTGGCCCGCAGTGTTGCGCCGCCAGCTGGAATAGTGAGCGGCAGCAATGCTTCGCTGGTGGCTGGGTTTGGCACAACGTTCCCCACAGCCACAGCCCAGCGTTCCTCCTCCATTTCCACCGCCGAAGGATCCTCCGCAAAATGCTGTGCCACACCAAACCACGGCGTTTGCTCCTGGGCGATATCCAGCACCACACGCCACACGCCTTGCGGTGTTTTTGCTGCCGGGATTGCCTTTCCGTTCGGCTGCCCAAGCGAGTCGAGCGGGTAGAGGACAATCGTGTCGGCAGCGGTGTAGAAATTCACTCCAATTCTTGCTCCCTCCATCATGGTTGGCGCAATGCCCCATTGCTTTGCAAAACTGGAATCGCCAAACGTCCATTGGGCATCGGTGTTTGCGGCGCGGGTTGTCACCGTCAGAAGCGAGCGCTGGGCCGAGCCAAGAGTATCGGCAGTGAGCGAGCTCCAGAGGTATGTGATATGATTTCCTCCCTCCAAAATATTCACTCCTAACTGGTCACTTCGCAGCGCCGAGACGTTGGCAAGCTGGCCGCTTCCCCCTTGTATCATTGGCGTGTTCAGGGTCATCACCCCTTTGGTCATATCAAGGGTGAGCTGCCGTGTGTCGCTTTGGATATTGTCGTCGTTCGGGACGGTGAAGTAGTAATCCCCAGTGGTGTAATGGCGGCTTGCGTTGAAGGAATCCACCCGCACACTGCTGACCAAGTTTGCAACGTTGTTGAACGTTCCATCAATCTGGTAGGCTCCGCGTGCGCTGTAGGTTAGCGGCCATGTTTGCAGGTCGGGGATGTCGTGCTGGATGCGGATGGTGCGAAGCGAGGGCGAAACCCACCCGCTGCGGAACATCTGCATTGCCTGTGGCATCAATGCCATCACCGAAGGATCGGCGATGATGCTGTAGAAATCATCTTTGATAACTCGGCGGCGGTCGGTTGTTTCGCTGGCGCGGTCGTTGTACAGGTAGTAGTTGATGCCATCCCATCCGTGCAGCGCGGCGTAGGCCGGAAGGAACAACATCATTTCGGGGCGATGTCTGTTCGGGAAGATGTGGCCGTAGCCTTCCACAATAAACGGCTTCCCAACAATCGCATTCCGGCTGAAATCCACTACCCGTTGGTCGCGGTAATTCAGGATGGAGTAGTTCCGGATCACCCAGGTGGAATCGCTGTAGCCGAACCCCGTCCGCGCTCCGTTAAAATCCCACTGGCTTGACTCGCTGGTGAAATCCATTTCGGTTTGGGTCCATGTGTCGGCGCTTCCAACGGTGTTGTTGGTTCCGGTGATTGGAATTTTTACCCCCAAGGATCTGACGTGATCGCGCATGGCGGTGAAATAGGCGCGGGCCAGCGAATCGTAGAATGCCGTCACATCCATTGCCCGCAGCAACGCTGCGGTGCCAATGGCAGCGTAGCGGGTCCGCGCAATGGTGAACTTGGCAAGGTCCTCGCCAGCGGCAAGCCCATCCCTGCCGGTTTCAATTAGGCTGATTCCATCAAGAAATAGATCCCCACGGAAGCCTCCAGCATAAAAACGGAGGTTCGAAGCCACACTATCGGTTCCGTTGGCGCGGAAGGTGTAGCTGTAGGTGGCCCACTGGTTGGTGATGTCAACGTTTTGATCCAGCGAGGTTCCGCCAGCCTGGATCCGGACGCGAATACGCCGCCCTGCCGCAGTGTCGGTTTTGGCTTTGAAGCTCAACCGAAAAATTTTTCCCCGGTAGATTGGCATTCCGGTTTGCTCCAGATACAAGCGGCTGTCGTTGCCGTTCACCTGGCGCACCACAATCCGCATCGAGGAAGCCCCCTCCCCCGGCGCAACATCATTCCCCTGGACAATCACCGCACTCCCCTGGGCCCCTTCCCCGACGGTCAGCAGCCAGTTATCCGTGAACGATTCAAAGCCGCTGTTTTTTATCGTGTTTTGGCCATCGCTTTTGCTCCCTTCAAACCACGCATTTTTAATGGCGTTTGTGGATCCGTACTTGGCCAGCAAATAACGATTGAACAAGGTATCCAACTGGCGCGAGTGATGAAAACTCATGGAGTTGTTCCGCTGGTTCAAACGGTCGTTCAGCCATTGCTCAAAAATTGAGGTGAGGTCGCTAACGGTTATCAAGGCGATGCAGGGGTCGGTGGCATAGCTCAGTTTGGTATGGGGATTGATATGCCCCAAGAATTTGGTGATGTACTCCCGCTGCAAACGCTGGAAGGCTGGATCGAAGAAGGTGAGATAGGCACCGCTGGCATAGACCGAATCAGCAAAGTAAATGCCATCGTTGGTGCGGGGTGCTTGGCGCGATTTCAGCACAAAGTGGGCGTAGATTCCGTTCAGCTTCAGTTGGTACAGGAACCAATCAAGCCGCGCCATTTGCGTGGGGGAAAGGCTATCGAACTTGCGGGTCTGGTTGTTTTGTGCGGCAATGGTTGAGGCCCCCGTGTTGTTGTGATAATCGAAGTAGTTGAACCGAACAAGGTTCACCCCAAATTTCCGCAGCCGCCGTGCTGTGGCGATTGCCCCCACGCTATCGGGGAAGCAACCGCTGCCGATGATGTTCACCCCGCTGAACCGGAGTGCGGTTCCATCGGAAAACTCCAACCGCCCGTTTGCCGAAACCCGCACAAACCCATGCGTGCCGGCAACCTCACCGATTGCCGGCGGCAACCAATCGGACGCAGTGGAATCCCATGTTGGAAGCACCAACGGGAAGGGATCAACAAGGGCTTGGCCAAACGAAGATGTGGACAGGCAAAGAAGCAACAACGGTAGCAGGTAGCTGTGTCGTTTCATGGTTGGAGATATAGTTGTTGAGCAGGCAGGACAAGAGAAAGGCAGCAAGAGCAGCCGCAAAAAAACAACTGGTCAGCGGTGAGAAGCAAGCGTTTTTTTCGGTTCCAAACCCTTTTACTGAGCAAGCGTGCTGTTCTCTGCAGACCCTTGCTGTGCTTCCCACCCCATTCCCGAAGCAAGATGAAGCACCCGCTGTGGGAATGGTCTCGGGATTCCTACCTCGCGGAATCGCACAATCGTTTTCTTGATGACCTGATGACGAACCGGAGTGCGGAATCGGTAATCACGAACCCAGAAGTAGAAGGTGACGTTCAGAAAGGAATCGCCGAAGGAGTGGAAATTAGCTTCGGGGCGGGGAACAGAAAGCAACCCACGAATCTTCCCCTCAGGCTGTTCGGTTGCCTCGGCAGCATCGTGGGTGCTGTGCCCCGATTCCTCAATCAAACGGATCAGTGTTTGCTCCACCAACTCTGGATCGCTGCGGTAGTCCACCGTAACGGTGACGGACATTCGGAAATGACGCTCCGGCAAACTGAGGTTAGTAACGGTTGCTTGCGACAACTTGCTGTTGGGAATAATCACCAGCGTGTCGTCAAGCGTGCGGATGGCGGTTGTGCGCCAGTTGATGTCGGCCACAACCCCTTCCAACTCAGCAGCAATCGCCACATAATCTCCCACCCGAATCTGGTTGGCAAGGGTGATGTAGATTCCGCTAAACAGGTTCGACAACGTATCCTGCAACGCCAACGCAAGAGCCAGTCCCCCAATCCCTAACGCTGTAAGAATCGCTGTGATATTCACCCCGAACGCGTTAAGGATAAGCGCGAACCCAATGGCGTACAAGCAGATTTGAACAATCTTCTGAATAACCCCGGTGGCCGCACGGGAATTATGGTGAACATCGGCACGGGCACGGATAATCCGTTGCGAAAGCACCCCCAAGCTAACCGTCAGCACTATCAGGAACAACGCCTCCAGCCCCATTTCCACAATCTTCATCACATCTGCGGAAAGCTGGGAGCGGCCCAGTGATAGCCACACACCAACCAGAAGCGTGGTGATTACCAGCGGCGTGCGCAGCGTTGCAACCACAATATCATCATAAGCAAACGCCGTCTTTTGTGCCCAACGATGAACAACCGTTCCTAACACAAAATGGATTACGAAACCCACGGCGGCGGCCCCAATCACGTAGGCCGCCGGAACAAGAAACGGTTGTAGATTATCCAATGAAAAATCCATGAAGCAAGATAAGAACTGGCATCGTTAGCCGATTACCAACCGCCAACCACAATGTTCAGTATCTGGGAACAACAAGCACTTTTGCACTTCGATGTCATGATCGTTGGTGCCGGAATCATCGGGCTTTCGGCAGCGATTGAGATTGCCGAACGGGAGCCAACTTGCTCAATCGCCGTGCTGGAACGCGGCCCGTTCAGCAGCGGGGCAAGCACCCGCAATGCAGGGTTTGCCTGCTTCGGCAGCCTGACGGAGATTGCCGCCGACATTGACCGAATCGGCGTGGAAGGCGCGTTGCGGGTGATTGATGCGCGCCGTGCTGGATTGGAACTTCTGCGCAAACGTGTGGGGGATAG
>JADZEY010000119.1 GCA_020850315.1 Armatimonadota bacterium
ACATTGAGGTCTTTTACAACCAACGGCGGCGGCATTCAACGCTTGGCTACGAAACACCAGCCGAGTTCGAACGCCGCCACGCCTCACCCTCCTAACTCCCTATCCACTTTTTCGGGGGAATATCAGTATGCAAATTAGATGGATAATGAGTGAATCAAAAAACTTTTCTTTCCAAGAGAGTTCAATGATTCTGGTGCAGCAAGAACCTACACACACACACACAACTTTTCCAAATTAATTTTTTGTCATTATTGCTATTTATCGCTTTTACTTACTCACCTTACGCAGCATTTGGATAGTAAACAGTTGGCCGTTCAGTGGCTCCACTCATACTTCGACGGGGCTCAGCATGAGCGGAGGGTGTTGTCAGGTGGAACACCCAGATACTGCAATCAACAAGCTCCAGCATGATTCCGCGGAAGGTGAGTTACTTATGCTCAAATGCATTGAGACTACAAAACCCTACATGGGCGGACGTGCCCACTTTGCCTCAAAGGATTGGGCGACGCTTTTTTACTCCCTCCCCCGCTGCCAACTCACTGTCAATCTCACCATTCGGCTCAGCATTCTTCCTTCGGGAAGGGTGTCGTTGTAGGGGTGTTCGGAGGGGAGGTGGCCAACCGAGGCAATGACGGCGGGGCGGGCCGCGCTGCCACGCAGGATCATCCCGTTCAACGCGTCGCGGACGTTATCGGCGCGTTGGGTTGCCAAACGGCTGTTGCGGTCTGGGTCGCCAATCAGGTCGGTGTAGCCGTCAATCTGGATTTGTGCCCCTGCAGCAATCTGGCGCGCAATCTCCTGCAACTGCAAGTAATGTCGCGGAAGCAATTCGGCTTGGTTAAAACTGAACCCCACAATGTTGAATTCCCTCACCTCAGTTTCCCCTTCTTCCTTGCTTTTTTTCCGCTCGGTAACGCGGAACTCTCCTTCGGCTTCGGCCACCTGCCCGGTTACGTCGCGCGCCGAAAGGTGATAGATGATCGGGGTGAAATCGCGGGTAAGCCGAAGGTCCGAAAGCGACCACAGCTTCCGTTGCTGCATCATCCCTGTTGCGGTGTCGCCATCGAACCGCAGCAACACCTTGCTCCCTTGCCGAACGGTGACGATCCATTCGGCAATGGCACTATCGCTGACAAATTCAGGATAGAAAAAGACAGCGGGCGGAGTGGCAACCCGTGCCATGCGGCGGATCACCACCGGGGCATTTAAAGATTCATCGCTGAAGACAAGCTCGGCACGGCGATTTTCCTGACGGCCTGCGGCTGTTTCTTCGCTGGATGGGGATGCAGGAATCGGGGCAGCGGTGTAGGCAATCCGCGCCGAATCAATCCCCCACACGCTTGTCAGATACCGCCGGACAGCAAGCGCGCGCTGGCGGCCAAGCTGTTCAGGGTTGGCCGTTTCGTCAGCCGAGCGGGTCCCGACCACCGAAAGGTTCACACCCGGGCTCTGCTGCAACCGCTGGCCAATCACGTTCAGCAACTGCTGGTGAAGGCTCAGTGCCGTCACCCCAATCAGCGAATCAGCCGAAAACGCTGCGGCGGCGTTCCGATCCCCCACCATCTGGTATCGCTCAGGAATGACTGCCGACCCGCTATCGAAAAAGACGTAGGGGAGAATCGGGATGCTTTCGGACCAACGCGCCTCCTCCACCTCAATAATTGGGTTGTCGTACTCCTTCCCTTCGGCATCGGTGCCGCGTGCGGTGATGGTGGCGCGAAGGTAGGGGGCATCGCCAGTGGCAACTGGTGACTGTGGGGGTTGCGGCGGCTGTGGTAGCCTGGGGTCAATCGTGGGGGGGAATGATGGGGGAATTGCCCGCTTCACCAACAGCTCGTAGGTGATGCCGATGGAGGCAGATAGGGCGATGCTGCTCCAGGGGATGTCACGGCTGAAGGAGACCAACGGGAACGTGACCCCAAACTCCGGCTGCAACGCCAAACGCTCCCCAATCGGAAGCCGCACGCTTCCCCAAACGGAGAAATCAAACTGGAACGGGTTCACATCCACCCTGTTCCCATCCACCGGACGGGCGTTGCCGTTGGTTTCGGAGAAGACGTATCCAAGCGGCTCCACGATATGCTCGGTTTGCTGCTGTCGGCTGCTGCTTAACCATGCAATGGCGGGTGCCGCCCCCAGACGCCAGTTTGGGAAGGCTTCCCACAACAAGCCAATCCGCGCACCAACGCTGAGCAATCCCAGCTCCATCCGGTCTTGCTTCACCACCTGGGTCTCCCCTCCCCCCGGCTTCCGAACTGGATAGGCAACGGGGGTTGCGCTCATGGTGGCCGAAAGGTCACGGACAATCAGGGAGGAAGTGAGCCAGAATTGCTCCAGTGAATCGGCGGGGGTTTCCAGATAGAGGCGGCCAAACGGGCGAACACCATCGCCAACAAAGGTTCCGCAGCCATCGCCGGTGCGGTACACATCCAACGGGTCGAACAGCAAAAACTGAGGGCCGGCGGCAACACCAAAACGAAATCGCCGGAGGGAGGAATCCCCCACCGACGATTGAGGTATATCTGGATCAGCGGGCTGCGCCGCAGCGTTCAGCGCCCCACACAACAGCAGCAATGCTAACGGGAACAGCCTATTCCAGCGGCGGCATTGCCGACCAAGCCGGAACGCCTGCGGCTGGGTCATGGCGTTGTGGTTGATCCTTGAGATTTCTGGTTGTTGGAATCGCGGTTCGGTTTGGAGTGTTTGACCTGTACTTGCGCCGAAGGGATTGGGTTGGATGCCCCATTGAAGTTCATCACCGACGACTGGTTGTTGATTGAGTCGGTTGTTGCCGCAGCAGCGGATTGCAGCAGATCTTCGCCCTGGCGTAGTGCGGGCAGTTCGGGTAACTGTGCTGGGGTTGTTAGCGATGGAGTGGCCACCGAAGTAGAAGCAGCATCACTTGCTGGCGTAGCCGCTGCGGCAGAATGGCGCGCCACCGAGCGCACATGCGAACGACGCGCTGCGGTGCGTTCGGATGCGATGCTTGGTGATTCGTCCGTGACAGAGGCTAAGGAGGGTGAGGTTGTTGAAGAAGGAACCGGAACAGCATCGGATTGATCCCGCAGAGTGATGGGGACTGGAACGATTGACTGAACCGGTGAAGAAGCTACCGACGGGTCGGCAAGTTGGGAATGGGTGGCATACCCCAACCCAAACCCAGCAAGTGCCACAGCCACCCCCCCCGCCGCTACCTTTGCCGAGAACGCCGCACGCACCCCCTGCCACCATGCTCCCCCACCACTACTTCCCTTCCCCCCGAGTGCGCTTGCTCCGCTGCCGGCAGTGTTGTTGGCAAGCACAGATTCAGCTTCGGCAAAAATGGTGTTGCGAACCGAGTCGGAAATATGAAGATCGCTGGCGCTGTCGGCCAGGATTTTATCAAGCATCACGTGGGACTTCAGCCCCAGCCGCATGGAGTCGCTTGCGGCAACCGAAAGCAGGAACTGGCGTTCTTGCTCGGGGGAAAGCTCGTTATTGAAAAACGATGTGATAATGTCAGCCGTGTTCATCGTAGCCGTTAATGTAGATATTCGGGGTTAGGAGTATCAGGGCGTTCTGTTTTCTTCAAGTTCGGAATCGCTAGTTTCTGGCTCATCTTCCGACAGTGCCAACCAGCTTGAAAGAAGTTTGCGAAGATACGCACGGGCACGGAACGCACGAGTTTTGGCTCCGGTCATGGTGCAGTTTTGCATTTCGGCAATTTCTTGGAAGGTATAGCCCATCATCGAATGCAGAACGAAGGCTTCACGTTGCACCACCGGCAACTTGCTTAATGCCCGCGTCACAAGCTCATCAAGCTCGCTATACACTTCCCCCGTCCCCGCCAGCCGCTCCCCTTCAGGGTCGAAAATGCTGAGCGGAATATGCTGGTTTTGATTTTTCCGCCGCCCCAGATGCTTCAGTGCTGTGTTGCGGGCAATCGTCAGCAGCAAGGCGCGGAAATGCTCCACGGTCTCCCCTTTTCTTGAAACGTTCACCACACGCAACCACGTCTCCTGAAAGACTTCTTCGGCATCACTCGCATCCCCCAACAAGTATTGGCAATAGAGCAGAAGCTGGCGCTCGTATCGGGAGTACAGCTCCCGAAACGCCACTTGATCTCCGCCGCAAAAACGAGCGAACAATGCTTGGTCGTGAATGTCACGACGTGACTGTGTCCCCTCTCCGTGGTCTGGTTCCATCGGAGGTCTAGCCATTGATTGGTTGAATTGGCAATGCAGCGCGTCGGCGCGCTATCCGCCGTACTGCAATTGGTTGGGGGGGCTGGCTGATGAACAGACCGGAGCGTGATGCAAAGGGAACCGTGACGTTGCAACCGCTGCCAAACGAACATCAACCGGCAATACCACGGCTACCAACATTCAGCGCACAACGCTGGTAGCATATCTGTGTTGTGTATTGCAGGCCGAAGATAAAGACTCTATCACGCTGGAAGTGTTACAAGCTCACTGTCCACACAGGTTGAAGAGTAAAGGCTTGCCCGTTCGGTGGCTCCACTCATACCCTTCGACAGGCTCAGGACAGGCTTCGGCGGGGCTCAGCATGAGCGGCGAGCTTGTTCCGGTGGAACAAAAAAAGCCACCATAGCAGTAGGGAAAACACAATCCCCATCGCTATGATGGCTAACTACAAAGTGAGTTGGTGTGGTGTTTGGGTGTTACTCACTTGGTTGCTGGCTGCTACGCCGCCTGCGGGTTGTGCTGGCTGCTGGGAAAAACGAGCCCAACAGCGCGCCAAAATTTGGATTACAACCGCCACAAACCACAGAACGGTGACGCCATTCGGGGCGGCAATGGCCATCGTCTTTTAGTGAGGGTAATGGCTGCCGTCTCACATCATGGCTGCTGCTGGCCTCGGTCTCTCTCTCTCTCTCTCTGGCTATCCAACAACAGCACGGTTTGCACACTCAAGTTCCAGCCGGGGACGATTGTACTGCGGAGCCTTTCCCCATGTAAGGCCACATCATGTTGCCATGAACCGCTATCGGGCAGCCCAAACGCTGCCATGCCGTCAGTTATGAGAATGGAAGGAAAATTGCTATTGCTGTTGTGTGCTGCCAGATAGATCAGCGCGGCACGCAGCAAACAAGTTCTGGGCGCAATGTGGACACCGAAGCAGTGGCAGAAAGGGAACGCGGGGAAATCAATCGAAGCAGTTGACAGGGGACGGGATTGCCACAAATAGCCCACAGTGAGCTAACAACAATACCGACAGATGAACGCGAGAATGCCAGCACTTTGACCGCTGCAATCCATCCTCTCTTGCTCTCTCTCTCTCTCTGCAAAAAAAATGGTGGATAGCGCAGCGGACAACCTTGCGTGCATCACACAGGTTCGTCAGTCTTGGGCAGATTATGGAATCCCGCCCCCTTGATTGTCAACGTGTCATGAACAACCAACACAGTAGCATAAACATCAGGATCGAAGCCATGGGGCATCATTCATCGGTGCGTTTACCAGTTGCTTGCCAACGTTACAGTAGCCGTGTGCGGCGCATGGCATCGCAGCACAACAACGCAGTGTTGGCAATTGCCGGAGCCGAAAGGAAACGGGGGTTCAGGTTGTGGTGCATTGTTATGCTTCCCGAACCGGCATCAAGGCTCCATGTTCCAACGCGAGAACTGAAATTCACTTGTGACATCAGGGCCAGTGTCTGCACTGCCGATGCAGCGTTGTGGATATTCCCCACTTCGCCAACCACCTTTACGCATTGCGGCGAGACCTGCTGAAGTGAGACGATCTGCTTGCCGTTGTCGCGGTCGCGCAGCACCACTTGTTCCCCCTTCATCTCCACAGCATACGTGGTTTGCTTCCGAAGCTGATCGTACACGCCGCTAATGGCGTTTGGCCCGGTAACTTGGGCGTGGGCTGTGGCCGCAAGGAATACGATCGCTGCGGCGATTGCTACGATGTTCTTCATCTGAGTTCTCTCTCCTGTTTGATTTGTTGAACGATGACCAAATAGCTTGGCATTGCAAGAAGTAGAACTGGATGAAGGCGATACGCGGCTCCCAGATTTTCAATGAAAGTTTCGTCACTTCCATCAAAAGTCTCCAAGACCGTGCCAGAAGGGTTACGGCGGAAATTGTGGCGGAAATAGGGGGTTGTGTGAAGAGGCTTCACACAACGTGAAGGAAACACCGTGACGGGTGAACACCGCAACAGCGCGATCCCAGATGCAGATAAAGTAATACCGAAGAAGCCCGGAGCGTGATTACTTCTTTGCTTGCCGCTGGCGCTGGGCTTCAAAGAACACCACACCAGCCGCTACGGAAGCATTCAGCGAGGTCACTTTCCCCTGCATCGGGATGGAGATCAAGGCATCGCAAAGATTTTTTGTGCGGGCGTGCATTCCCTCCCCTTCGCTTCCCACAACAATCACTGTTGGGGTGGTGAAATCATACTGGGTGTAGGTGGTTGTGGCTTCGCCGTCCAATCCAACCACTGCGATTCCGGTTTTCTTCAGCCGCAACAACATATCCCCCAAGTTCGCCACCCTGTCCAGCGGGATGTGGTTGGCCGCCCCGGCACTGGTTTTCATCACCACGTCGTTGATAATGGCGGAGTTCCGCCTGGCGAAGAAAACCGCATCAATCCCGGCACACTCTGCCGAGCGGATAATTGCCCCCATGTTACGCGGGTCGGTGATGCCATCCAGGGCAACCACCAGCGGGGCGCGTCCATCAATCCAAGCGTTCTCCACCACTGCTTCGATATCCTCGTACTCAATCTCCCGAAGCTGTGCAATCACCCCTTGCGAGCGTGTGCCCAAGCCAGCTTCCTTTTCCATCTGCAGAAACTTCCCACGGTCGGCTACAATGCAGGCTATGCCAAGCCGTTTGGCTTCGGCGCGAATCTGGTTCACAGGCTCACCCTCCGAGCCGAACATGATGAAAATTTTCTCCAGCCCTTTCTCGGATCGAAGAGCCTCCAGAACTGCGTTGCGTCCGTTGATAAACAAGGTAGTGCGTTGGTTAGTTGTTAGCCAGTGGATAGGATGTTCCGATTAGCGTCGGATCCGCCACGGATCGGATAAGTCGCTCGTTGGAGTTCACTTCCTCCATCATTGTGAGGAGCCTTCGACGAAGCCAATCTCGCAGGACTTCTCGGAAAACATCACTCTCACTGCCACCCGCCAGTTTGCTTCGTCGCTGTCGCTCCTCGCAATCACCTAAAGAGGAGCAAGCCTCACCACGCTACTCAAACTCCAATTTTTCTTGCATCACTTTTCCCAAAAACGTCAGCCGATGGAGGTTGGTGGGGCCATGCTGCTGGATTGCTTGGCGATGCTGGGCTGTGCCGTAGCCTTTGTGCCGATCGAACCCAAATTGTGGATGCTGTTGGTGTGCTGCACGCATCACCCGGTCGCGCGTGACCTTGGCGACGATGCTTGCTGCGGCAATCGAGACGGACAAACGGTCGCCACCAACAACAGCGCGGCAGGGAATGCCGGCATCAATCGTGTCGCGGCCATCAACCAGCAAGGCGTGGGGAGGCGTGGCCAGAGCCCGCACCGCTTGGCGCATTGCCGCAACCGTGGCGCGAAGAATGTTGATGCGGTCAATTTCATGTTGGCCAACAATCCCCACCGCCCACGCCACTGCGTGCTGCATCACCACATCATACAACCGCTCCCGTTCCTGTTCTGGTATCAGCTTGGAGTCGCGAACACCATCGGGCAAGCATCCAGCCGGAAGCACCACGGCTGCGGCAACCACTGGGCCAGCCAACGCACCACGCCCGGCTTCGTCCACCCCGGCAACGGCTGTGCAATTGTGCTGCTGGCGCAGTTGCTGCTCAAAAATATCGGTGGGGGGAGTTGGCATGATTGGGCTGAATAGTGAAAGGCAAGAAGAGGTTCCACCAAACATCAGTGAAGCCGCGCAGCAATCAGGTTCATAAACTCACTTCTGGTTTCCACCTGATTTTTGAACACGCCAAGCATTGCGCTGGCGGTGGTTGCGCTGTTCTGCTTCTGCACGCCACGCATCATCATGCACATGTGCGATGCCTCGGTGACAACGGCCACACCAAGCGGCTGAAGGTACTTCTGGATAGTCTCAGCAATCTGCTGCGTCATCCGTTCCTGCACTTGCAGCCGCCGGGAAAAAACATCAACAATGCGGGGAAGTTTGGAAAGGCCAACAATTTTTCCGTTGGGGATGTAGGCCACGTGCGCCTTCCCAAAAAATGGGAGCATGTGATGCTCGCACAGGCTGAAGAAATCAATATCCTTCACCACCACCATCTCATCGTAGCGTTCTTCAAAAATGGCATTGTTCAGCACCCGCTCAATATCCATCTGGTAGCCGCTGGTCAAGAACTCCCATGCTTTTGCAACACGGTGCGGGGTTCGTAGCAATCCTTCGCGGCTTGGGTCTTCGCCAACTAAATGGAGTGTTTCATGAACGATTTCCTCCAACCGTTCCCGCACCGCAAGGTTGGCAGTGGCAGAATCGGATAGGCCATTTTCATCGTGAAGAACAGTGGCGTGGCTGCGGCGGCTTGTGGTACCATTATCGCTCATGCGTGTGCCTCCTGAAGCTGAGTGTTGAACCGTGGCACGGCCACTGGCAAGCCAAGATATTCCACAAAATTATTGTCCGACTCGAACACCTTGATGGAGTGAAGCGTCCCGGAATCAATCTTTGGCTCAAGGATGTTCCAGAAGACGATTGCAAGATTTTCGGCGGTGGGGATGATCCCTTGCAAGAAGTCAACATCAACGTTCAGATGCTTGTGATCCACCTTGTCAAGGATTTCCCGTTCCATCAGTTTGGCCAAGCGTTTCAGGTCAATCACGTATCCGGTTTCTGGGTCAGGAATCCCCTTCACCGTCACCTCGATAACGTAGTTGTGGCCGTGTCCGCTTGGGTTGTTGCATTTGTCGAAAATCGCCTCGTTCTGCTGGTGGCTAAACGTGGGATTGAACAACCGGTGCGCAGCGGAAAAATGCGCTTTGCGTGTGACGAAAACCATGGGCAGCTATGGTTGAAATGATGTGAGTATGCGTTGGGGACGTTTTGGATTGTGTGGCAAGGATCGCCCATGCCACCAACCCCGCCAACGCTGTTTGCCGGAACGATGACGCACAGGGATCATCCGAAAGTCTATCTATTCCAGCTCGTTCGGAAGGCCGAGCAGACGATTGGCGATCACAGGGGTGGATTCACCGTTCCACTGAATCCGCCGCCCCGCTTGCGCCGCGCTGGATTGCTTGCAAGATCGTCAGCGCAGCCAGGCCGGCACCGAAACCGTTGTCAATGTTCACCACGGTGATCCCCCCGGCACAGCTTGTCAGCATTGCCATCAGCGGGGTGAATCCGCCAAGCGCGGCCCCGTAGCCAACGCTAACCGGAACGGCAATCAGCGGCTGCGGGAACATCCCCCCCACCACGCTTGGCAACGCACCTTCCATTCCGGCCACCACAATCAGTACCGTGGCTTCGGCAATCCGCTGTTGCTGGCCCAACAATCGGTGCAGTCCGGCAACGCCAACGTCGTAGATGCGATCCACCGCCGCGCCAAATGTTTCCAGAGTGATGCAGGCTTCCTCGGCCACGGGGCGGTCGCTGGTTCCGGCAGCAACCACCGCAACCCGCCCGGGAAACCAGATCGGCATCGGCTGGCCAATCCGAATCGTTCGCGCAATCGGGTGATACTCACCCGGCAATGCGGCAAGCACCACCGCAGCTGCTTCCGGGGAGCAGCGGGTCCCAAGCGCCAGCCCGTGATGCTGGAACAACGCGCGTGCAATCGCCAAAATTTCTTCCGGGGTTTTCCACTGGCAGAGCATCGCTTCCGGGAAACCGCGCCGCCGCACACGGTCGGTGTCCACCTTGCCAAACTCCTCAACGTCAACCGCAGGCTCCATCCCCTGAAGTTGCTGGGCCGCCGCGTCAATCGGCATCATACCGCTGCGAACGGCTTCTAACATCTGCAGCAATTGCTCCTGGGTCATCGCGAAGGGAGTTGGATGTGAGTAAGGGTCTCGTTCAATGCCCCCGACCGGAAGCCGCGCAAGTCCAGCGAAACATAGGCGTAGCCCACCGCACGCAGGGCATCATCAATTTGGGAGGAAAGCTGCAATGCACGTTGGAAATCCTTTGGTGGAAGCTCAATCCGCGCCACCTGGTCGTGGTGGCGCACCCGCAGCTCGCGGAAACCAAGCGTGCGCAGCGAAGACTCAGCTTGGGCGATCTTCTCCAAAACCTCGCGGGTGATGCGGGTTCCGTATGGCACGCGGGAAGAAAGGCACGGAGCCGACGGCTTATCGTGGTTTGGCAGGCCGTACAGCGTGGCCAGCTGGCGGACCTCAGCTTTGGTGATGCCAAGCTCCATCAGTGGCGATTTCACCCCCTGCTCGGCTGCGGCTTGGCGGCCCGGGCGGTAGTCGCCTGCGTCGTCGGCATTGCTTCCATCCAGCACGGCGGCGTATCCGGCTTCCTGGGCCACGCCGCGCAACCGGACGTAGAGCGCGTCCTTGCAGAAGTAGCAGCGATTGGTTGGATTATCGGCATAGCTGGGGATGTCAAGCTCGTTGTAATAAAGCCATTGATGGGCAATCCCCAACTGCTCGGCAACCTCTGCTGCAAGCAAAAGGTCATCGTTGGTGATTGTCTCGGTGACGGCTGTCACCGCCAATGCCTTTTCGGGAAGGGCGGCATGGGCAGCCGCAGCCACCACGCTGGAATCAACCCCAGCCGAATAGCCAACCACTGCCGAGCCGTAGCTGGCAATCAGCGATTCAAGTTGGGAGCGAAGGTCGGTAGAAGTAGAGCGGTTCATCATGGATTGTTCATTGTGGGCAAACTACATAACCCCAAAAGCAGGAAACGCAACATTCCGTAGGGACGCACAGCGCATTGGTGGCTGTCAGTATTGGTATTCTTTACATTTTCCGCATTCGCCGCTATCCTTCAAACTTCCCCATTTCCCCGTATGTTTGGCGGCAAACTCCAAGAACAACAGAACATCAGGCATGTACCCAGAGCTTTTTTCGATTGGCCCCATCACCGTTCACAGTTTCGGGTTGATGATGGGGGTTGCGTTCATTGTTGCCAACTACTTTTTTGCAAAGGAGATTGCGCGCCGTGGGCTTCCGGAAGAATTAGCGGGCAATATCACCCTGCTTGCCTTAGTGGCTGGGGTTGTTGGGGCCAAGCTGTTCAGTGTGTTCGAGAATTTCGGGGCGTTTCTGGACGACCCGATGGGAGAGCTTTTTTCTTCGGCTGGGTTGACGTTTTACGGCGGGTTGTTGTTGGCAATCCTGAGCATTTGGGTGTATGTGCGCCGGAAAAAAATTCCGTTTATCCGGGTTGCCGATGCGGCGGCTCCTTCGTTGATTTTGGCCTACGGCATTGGGCGGATTGGCTGCCAGCTTGCCGGCGATGGCGACTACGGCATCCCCACCGATGTTTCCTGGGCCATGACCTATCCGGAAGGAACCGTCAGCACGCTAAGCGCAAGGAACCCACAATTAGCGGAGTTGTACCAAACGATCTTCCCTGGCCAGCCTGTTCCGGTAGATATTCCCGTCCACCCTGCGCCGGTGTACGAAACACTGGCAGCGTTCGCGATATTTGCATTCCTTTGGCGCATCCGCAAGCAACCAATGGCGGTTGGGCAGATGTTCGCAATCTATCTGATACTTGCCGGAATTGAGCGGCTGCTGGTTGAGTTCATCAGGCTGAACGACTTGTACGCCGGATTATCGCAAGCGCAGTGGATTTCTGTTGGGATGATTGCTGTTGGATCGCTAATGATCTACCGCAACCGAACAGCACCGAAGGAGGAATTTGTGCTGAAGCCAACGGCGAAACAAACGCGCAGAAAATAAGCTGCGGGAATTTTTTGCGATCTCAACTGATTATCAACCAACAATTATTCATACCATGAACATCGCCATCCTATCCGCCTTTATTGCAATGATGATTCTTGCTGGATGTTCCAGCGAATCATCCGATAAACAAGGCAAACCGGAAAAGAAAATACCAACCATCGGCTACATCCAGGTATTTGAAGACCAGACGTTGGATGCGGCGCGGAAGGGGTTTATGGATGCGTTGAAAGAGAACGGATTTAGCGAGGATTCCGGCACGGTGAAAATCGTTTTCCGCAGTGCGCAAAATGACCAAGCAAATATCCCGCAAATTCTGGATTACTTCATCGGCGAAAAGGTTGATGCGATTGCTACTAATCCAACAGTAGCAATGATTGCAGCTGTTGGGAAAACAAAAACCATCCCCATTTTTATGATGGTTGGCCCAAGCCCAGAAATTGCAGGCGTTGCAAAACCAGATTCATCGGGAAAAACGGTGGCTCCGGCAAATTTATCGGGAGCCTATGAGACGTTAGAGTACATTGATACCAGCGTTGCATTAATCCGCCAAACGCTGCCGAACGCAAAAAAAGTTGGGACGATTTTCAACAGCTCCGAGCCAAATTCGGTGAATGCAATGAATCGCCTGCGGGCAATGTGCCAGAAACTTGGGTTGGAGCTTGCCGAGGCCTCCGTAACCAACTCCAACGAAACTCAGCAAGTAATGGCATCGCTGATTGATAAAAACATTAATGTGTTTTTTGCGCTCCCCGATAACATCATTTTTTCCAGCTTCGAGGTGGTGAACAAAATGGCTACTGAGAAGAAAATTCCGGTGGTGACATCGGAAGCGGGGTTGGTGGCGCGTGGCGCGTTTATTGCTTACGGCGCAGATTTTTATCAGTGGGGACATCAGGCTGGGGTGCTGGCGGCGAAATATCTAAAATCAGGGGATTTGAAGTCTGCTCCGTTAGAACTGGTGGTGGTTCGCAAGCGAGTGTTTAATCCAAAAGCAGCAGCCGCGCTGGGGATTGCCCCACCAGCTGGATTTGTTGAATTAAAGTAGAGTAACTGGACTACGTTGCAGGGGCGTGGCATGAGGTGCCATGCCCCTGCTTTTTTTTACACATCCACCCAAGTATATCCACTCTCTGTTTTTTTCAGAGGTATGTTTTCGGCCACAGCATCAAGGTTGATTGGGCCGTAGATGTGCGGGAAACGGTCGTTATCGGCAGGCTCGTACAGCAGGCGGTGCGCCAGCCGCGAAGGATCAATCCGCAGCACCAAAACCTCTGGAATTTCGCCATAAAATTTATTTAGCGAACGCTGAAGTTGGCGCGATAGCGAGCAGTGGATAAATCCCTCACTCTGGAGCGATGGCGCGGTATATTCGCCGTTGGCCAATGCCATTTTCCATGCTTCCGGGGTGGTGATGTGATACAGCCGCACCGATTGTTCTTCTTCCGTAACCATTGTTGATTTCATTCCAAGGTCTTCCGGTATCAGCGAAAATATGTGGAGGTTGCGCGAGCGTCCATGAAGCCAAATTCGGTTGCGCAGAATCCCTTCCAGCGTTGCCCCAGATTTTTGGGCAACCCGATAGCTTGCGTTGTTGCCATCAACCATCACAATATCCACCCGATTTAATCCTTCGGCAAACGCCAACCGTGCCATCAGCAAGGTTGCGGCGGTGGCAATGCCTTGCCGGGTTGCGGATGTGCGTACCCAATATCCCAGATTGGCAAAACGATTCGCCCGATGAATTTGGTTGATCCCTACCCCACCTAAATAGCGGCCTGTGGCAGCGTCTTCAATCAAAAAATTGAACTCGGTTCCGGCATCCCATGCTTCGTGGCAATGGGCAATCCAGGATTGGCTATCCTGCAAAGCATATTGCGGGTGACACCACGGCATCCAAGGCCAGATTTCGGCAATGGATTCCGTTGCTGCCTGAAATAATGCTTCGGCATCATCGCTGCGGTAGCGGCGGATGGTGATGGTTCCGTCGGTTGCTTCTGGCTGCATGATTATTGGGATTGTGAACCGTTGTTTTTTTTCAGCGTGCGCGCCACGTTCTTAACTCCCCCCCCGCAACGCCCTGATTTTTGCGCGAGCCTGCACCACCCAGCGCGAGCGGGGATAATCGTTGAGCAATCGGGTGTACAGTTCGGCTGCTTTTTGGGGATCGCGCAGGGCTTGCTCGGTTAGCTGGGCGGCGCGGAACAATGCGCGGTCGGCCAACGCGCCATCGGGGTAGCGGGCAACCAGTTGCAGCAGCGTTTGCAGCGCGCCGGTGCTGTCGCCAAGCGATTCCTGCGACCGTGAGCGGATCAGCAACGCATCGTCGGCAATGGTGCTTTGGGGTGCTTTTGCCACCACAGCGTCCATCGCCGTAATGGCTTGCGGATAGTGTTTCTGCAGCACTGCGTAGCTCCCCTCGGCGAACAACTTCAATGCCTCGTCGTTCTTCTCGAAATTTTCCTGAAGGATCAGCAGGTAGTCCAGCGCGTCGTTGGTTGCGTCGCTTTTGGTGTTTTGGGTCAGCTGGGTGAACGCTTCCACAGCGGGCTGGAACTGGCCGGAATAGAACAGCGACTCGGCATAGCGCAAGGCGTGAAGGTCGCGCAATCGCTCGGCATCGCGGCCAACGCTACCTGCGTCGCGGCCCTGCAGAAAGACATCTTGCGCTTCTTTCAATTTTCCGGTTTGCATCAGCAACTCACCCTCCAGCAACAGCCCTTCGGCTTTTGCAGAAGTATTCCGCGTGGCCAGTAATTCTTTCAGCGTGGCAAGCGCGGCTTCCGGTTGGCCCAGGTCGTTGGATTGCAGCCGCGCAATCTGCAGCAACGCCTCCCCCACCAACGGCCCGTTCGGAGTCTCGGCCACGATTGTGCGATACCGCCCCACTAACTCGGCAGCTTGCTTCGGATCCCCTGCTCCAACTTCGTGGTAACGCGCATCCAAGGCGCGAGCGTAGGTATAAAGGGCACTTAGGTAGAGCGGATTGCTCCGGTTGAACTGCGCAAGAAAATACTCCAACGCTCGGATGGCCGTTTGATACCGCGAAGTACGGAACGCACGGTCGGCAAAGGAATAGATGTTGGAGCCATTGGCGTGGCGGGCTTCGTCCAACTGTTTGGCAACCTCGAAGGCTCCATCATCATCGCCGGCCTCGGTGTAGAGCCAGGAAAGAAGCTCCATGTAGGGAACGTAGTCCGGGCGGGAATCGGCGTAGCGTTTGGCAACGGTAATCGCACCGCGCACTCCTTCGGGGGTGGAGGTGATGGTGGAAAGCCCCCCCATCACCATACTTAGCCGTGCGGGGTTTTCGGCAAGCAGTTGCAGGTATTCTTGGGCGGCATCTTCAAACCGTCCGGTGATCCCAAAAAGCTCGGCAAGCTGATCGGCAAAGGTGCTTGTTCCGCCAATGGCTTCCCGCCCCTGCTTGTAGGTGGCCACTGCCAGCGCGAACTCCCGAACATCAGTTTGGCTTTGGCCAACAACAAGGTAGGTCATCGGGTCTTGCGGGCGAAGGTCAAGAGTTTTTGCCCACTCAATCCGTGCTTGGTCGCGTTGGCCGGTGCGGTGCAGAAGCTGGGCATGAAGGGCGCGGATGTCAATATCGTTTGGGTGAGACTCCGTCCGTTGGGCCACAATCGGCAGCAGTTCTTTGAACTGAAGCATCGCCATCAACGTCCGCCGGACACCTTCAAAGTAGATGTTGGATTGCGGGTCGGCTTCGTGAAGCTCCAGATAGACTCGCGCAGCGTTTTTCCAATCGCCACTTTCCTCGTACCCCTGCGCCAACTTGTAGCGGCGGTCTTCCTCGCTGGGCTGGGCACGCAATGGAGCCGTGGCCACTGAAAGCATTGCGGCCACGACAAGCAAGGGATATGTGGATTTAGGGGTCATGGGGATTGGTCAGTGGTCAGTAGTCAGTGGTCAGTGGTGAAGAGGCCATTCACCATGCACCATTCCCCATTCTCTTTGATTCGACATTCGACATTCGACATTCGACATTCTCAATTCCCCATTCTCTTTGATTTGACATTCGACACTCAACATTCGACATTCCCAAGGTTCATAATCTTCACCACTTCCATCTGCCGTGGTTCGCTGGTGGCGATTGCTTGGCCGTCGTGGGTGATGATAACGTCTATCTCGCTACGGATTCCGAATTGCCCCGGCAGGTAGATTCCTGGCTCGATGGAGAAGGAGGTTCCGGGAAGAATCGTGCGTGTGTCGTTGGTCTCGTAGTTATCCAAGTTTGCGCCGGCCCCGTGAAGCTCGGTGGTGATGCTGTGGCCGGTGCGGTGGATAAAATGCTCGCTATATCCGGCCTTGTTTATCACCAAGCGGGCTGCATCGTCCAGGGTTGCTCCGTCAATGGTTTCTGCGGCGGCGAAGGCCCCCGCGACGGCATCGAAGGCGGCATCGCGTGCGGCGCGCACAACCTCAAACACCTGCGCAAACTCCTCTGGGACTTCCTCCCCCACATACCCCACCCACGTGATGTCACCGTAGATTCCATCGTCGGTTCGCTCGCGCGCCCAAAGGTCAATCAGCACAAAGTCGCCACGGTTGATGGTTGCTGTTGATTCGGCGGTTGGTTGGTAGTGCGGGTTGGCACTGTTGGACCCAACACTGCAATTTGGTGAGTGGTCGGTGACAAGCCCACGGATTGCAAACTGGCGGAGTATCCACTCCTGCACGTCGAACTCGGTGATAGGCTGGCCGCTGGCAACCGACTGGCCAATCAGATTGAACGCCCCCATCATCACCTGGCGGCAGCTTGCCCCGGCGCGGGCTGCCGAATCTATCTGGTCTTGCGTCAGCACCGCCTCCACGCTGGCAATCAGGTCGCCCGATGGAACAACTTCGATCCCGAAGGAGCGGATAAGCTCCACGGTTCCGGCATCAACTTTTGCGATAACCGGAACACCGTTGTTTGGCGAGTACTCCATTGCCACAACCTTGCAGCCAGCAAGGATTTTTTGCAGCCCTTCGATAAACTCCGTTTGGCTAGAGTATTCGGCAACGTGCCCCGGCATCAGCTTGCCGATGTGTGGCTCGATGCGGTGTACCAGCCCAACCGGTTGGCCGGTGGCGGGGATCATCAGCGCCCAGCGGCGCGATTGGTGAACATCGGGAGTAAGCCCCAGAATGCGTGCGGCAATCGGGTTCGATTCGCGGAAGGAGCAGAGCAGCCAGGCAGGGATACCCAATTGCCGGAGGTTCGTTTGGATGCGTTCAAGTTGGTGTTGTTCCATGCGCTGAAAATAGGTGATGGAAGGGGTTGAAGCAATGGGGTTTTCGCGAAATCAAGGCTTCTGTTGATTTTGTGACAAGGCCGGAACAATGCTTGGGCCACACGGAAGCTGCGTTGAACCCGTTCGGGACTACGAGCAAGGGTTCCAACAATACTGTGATGCTGGGTTCATGCAATGAATTGGTATCGGTTCCTGTGAGCATAGCTTCCGAAAACGCCTACGATTAGCGTTTCCTTCGTTGCCACATTTCCCACCATTCGCTATGTTGGCAGCCCGATTCTTGGAACACTTCATCGAACTCACTTGAACCATGCAGCTTGTCAACATCCATAAGATTCTTGCGCCAACCGACTTCTCGCATCATAGCCACAAAGCTCTGGGTTATGCCCGCACCCTTGCCGAGCAATGGGGTGCTGAACTCCACCTGCTGAATGTGGTCGAACCAACGGTCTTCCCTACCGAAGGGGGACTTGCCCCGATGGGCCTGATGAACCTTGACACCGAGCTTACCGACGCATCGCAGCACTCCATCGAGGAGTTAGCCAAACACCCAGAGCTTGCTGGTGTGAAAATTGTGACGGCAACGGTGCATGGCCGCGCCAGCAACGCAATCATTGACTACGCCGCCGAACATGAAATTGACCTTGTGGTGATTGCCACCCACGGACGCACCGGGCTGGAACATCTGATCTTTGGCTCCACTGCCGAGCGTGTCATCCGCGAATGCCCCTGCCCAGTGCTGACAATCCGCGACCCGGATAAGAAGAAATGACGGGGAAGTGGTCAGTGGTCAGTACTCAGTGGTCAGTGGCAAAGAGAGAGAGGGCACTGGTTATTGGTCATTAGTCATTAGTCCATAGTCATTAGTGGGGAAGAGGCTTTGCGAATGGAATTGCAAAGTTCCAGCATAACGACGCATACGGTGAGTAGGCAGCGGGTAGAAGTATTCTTCTTGCTGGCCACCAAGTACCTTCGCTCAACCGATTCCCGATAACCATCCCCGATAGCCAATTCCCGGCAACCGATTTCCAGCAACTAACTCTCGCCAACCATTTCCTAACCATGCCAACATCAAAACTTATCACGATTGAGCGGCACATTGCCGAACAGGAGCATCTTCACCCTGAAGCCAGCGGCGAGTTCAGCCGGTTGCTGCGGGACTTGACGTTGGCCGTTCGGGTGATCCAACGCGAGGTGCGGCGGGCGGGGTTGGGGGATATTCTGGGATTGGCCGGCGAGGAGAACGTGCATGGCGAAGCGGTGAAGAAATTGGACGCGCTCAGCAACGAGACGATCATCCGCGCGATGCGCTACGGTGGCCACCTCTGCGCGATGGCCTCGGAGGAATCCGAAGGGTTAATCCAGATTCCGGATCGTGCCGAAAAAGGGGCCTACGTGCTGCTGTTCGACCCGTTGGATGGGTCATCGAACATTGATGTGAACGTCACCATCGGGACCATTTTCTCGGTGCTGCACCGCGTCACCCCAAGCGATGGGACGGTGGGAACAATGGAGGACCTACTGCAACCCGGATACCGCCAAGTTGCCGCCGGATACGCGCTGTACGGGTCCAGCACAATGCTGGTTTACACCACTGGCGATGGCGTTGATGCCTTCACCTACGACCACACGTTGGGGGATTTTTTCCTAAGCTCCAGCGGCTTGCGGATGCCGGATCGCGGCAAGTACTACTCCATCAACGAAGGGAACTCCATCAACTGGTTTGGCGGAACACGGCAATACATTGACTACCTGAAGCAGGAAGATAGCGCGACCGGGCGGCCATACAGCCTGCGGTACATCGGCACCGCCGTTGCCGACATCCACCGCACGCTGCTGTACGGCGGCGTGTTCCTCTATCCTGCCGACAAGAAATCACCGAACGGGAAGCTGCGGCTGATGTACGAAGTAAACCCGCTGGCAATGCTGATTGAGCAAGCCGGAGGAATGGCAGTAGATGGATGGAACCGGGTGATGGATACCCAGCCAACCAGCCTTCACCAACGGGTCCCGCTAATCTGCGGAAGCCGTTTGGATGTTGAAGATGCCATGCGATTTATGGTCCAAGACCACGCCGAACGTGACGCACTGCTCCCCCAATGAAGCCCCGCATCGGTATCACACTTGGTGATGTGAACGGTATCGGGCCGGAGGTGATGCTGAAAGCATTGCAACGGCCAGAGGTGTGGGATGCCTGCCAGCCACTGATTATCGCCCCAGAAGCGTTGGCCCAACGCCTGCGGGATACGCTCGCGCCCGGGCTTCAGCTTCCCCCCGTTCTTTCCGGTGATTTCTCCGCTGTGAACCTCTCCCCCGGCATCCCCAACGCTCCCGATGCAGGAAGGCTATCGGGGGAGATGATTGAGCATGGAGTTGGCTGCATCCAGCGGGGGATCATTGATGCAATCGTCACGATGCCGATCAGCAAGGTTGGGCTGAATGCAGGGGGATACCCTTTCCCCGGACACACGGAAATGCTGGCCGCGCTGACCGCCGGAACACCGCTGATGATCCTTGCCACCACGGGGTTGCGGGTTGCGCTGGCCACCATCCACGAACCACTTTCCCGCGTGCCAAGGCTGCTGACCCACGATCGGATTATCCAACACGCCACCATCTTTTCCGAAAGCCTGCGGAATGATTTTGGAATCGCATCCCCACGCATTGCTCTGCTGGGATTGAACCCCCACGCCGGCGAGGAAGGAACGATTGGGATCGAGGAGGCGGTGGTAATTATCCCGGCACTGGCCACGATTCAATCGTTGGGCATTGCCGCAAGCGGCCCCTTCCCTGCCGATGGTTTTTTTGCCCGCTACCGCCCGGGCGATTACGATGGAGTGCTGGCGATGTACCACGACCAGGGATTGATCCCGCTGAAAATGATGGCGCACGGCGGCGGAGTAAACATCACCGCTGGGCTGCCGATTGTCCGAACCTCACCCGACCACGGAACCGCCTACTCCATTGCCGGAACAAATCAAGCTGATGAGCGGAGCAGTATCGAAGCAATCACGACAGCCGCCGCAATCGTTGGAGCGCGAAGGGGAAGAAGCGGGAACGGACTGGCGTAACAGCAAAAACGAGCGCAGCCCATCCGACAGTATCGGATGGGCTGCGCTCGTTTTGCAGACGGCACGCCAGCAATGGCTGACTATCAATCAAGCGGCTTACTGGATTTTGGTGAACACCGCTGGCGAGATTGGGTCGTTCAGTTTGTACTGAATATCCTTCAGGTGCATCTCCTGCCCTGGCATGGGGATCAGGGTGATGGCGTAGGGGAACATCACTCCATCCACACTTTTCCAATCGCTAAGGATTGAAGGCATTCCCATGGCCGGATCAATCCGAACAGGCAGAAACGTTTTTGCGTCAATGGAGTAGGTCCCTTCGCCAGATTTTGGATAGGCCACAGCAATCTGGATGCACTCCACACCGTTCACCGTTTTCTTCCCTTTCACCCGCAACGTTGCTCCCAAATCCTTGATGTAGGCTTCCGGCATGATGTGGGTTGATTCGTAGTATTTCTCGGCAGATTCCCCTTCGATTTTCTGGGTTTGTGGGGCACCGCCGCCGCGGCTAATCAGCATTGCCACGCTTGTGCCGCTGCTGTACTGCTCGGTTTTGGCAATGCCCATGTCCATCATCTGGTAGTTTTTGTTGGGGGCTTCCTCGATCATTTCAAACTTCCCTTTCAGCACCGAGCCGCCAGCATCGGCAACAATCTCGGCCTGCATTTTCCGTGAGGTCACGCTCCGCATTTTTGCTTCCCCCCCCATTGCTCCCAGCATCTTATCCCAAACTTGCTGTGCGGTCATCCCAAGCTCTGCGCTGGCATCGGTGCCACCGGCTGGGTTCAGGTCGGCATCCCACACCTCCACGGTTCCGAACTGCTTCAGTTTATCGGCAATCTCGCTTGCTTTGCCAACAATCACAATCGCCAGCTGGTCGGCTGCCAGATACTTCTTTGCCAAGCGCTGCACATCGGCAGCGGTGGTGGAGCTGTAGATGGTTGGCAGCTTGGCGAAGTAGTCCTTCGGCAGCTTAAAAAAGTCAATGGATTGCACGCGTGAAGCAGTGACAGCCGGGTCCGACACCGACATCAGAAAGGAGCCGATGGAGGATTGGATGTTGCGATTGAGCTCATCCCCGGGAACCGCCTGATCCCGCATCCGGCCTATCTCATACAGCATCTCCTTCACCGCCGAATCGGTGACAGAGTTGCGGACATCCGCAGTGGCAATGAACATTGGGCGGAAGGGGTTGGGGTCGAAGTAGCTGTACGGGGTGTAGGTGTAGGAATGGGTTTCGCGCAGATTCATCGTCAGGCGATTCCCCAGGCCGGTTCCCCCACCCAACACGTTGTTCAGGATTGAGGTTTTTGGGCGGTCGGGGTCGGTCATCGTTGGGCCGGAGCCGATCACGCGGATGGTGCTTTGCACTGCCGCTGGGCGATCCACCACAATCAACCGGTGGCCTTTGTATTCGGGAAGTTTCAGCGCGGCAACGGTTGGTTGTTTCCCCCCTTTCCAGTTGGCAAACGCGCTTTCCAATCGGGTCATCAGGTCCGCTTTGGTGATGTTCCCCACCACGGCCAGCGTTGCGTTGCTTGGCACAAACCACGTGTGGTGGAAGTCAGAAACTTTCTGGCGGGTGATGTGCCGCATATCCTCTTCGTTTGGCATCCTTCCAAGCGGCGAGGTGCCAAACATCAATTTGCGTGTTGCGTAATCGGCAAGGAATTCGGATCGGGCCTTTGCCGATGCCAGCCCGGTGATCTGATCTTGGATGTACTTGTCCAATTCCTCCTGCGAGTACGCAGGGTTCATAATGGCATCGGAGTAGAGGTTGAGTATCACCTCCATGTGTTTCTTCAGGCCACGTGCCGAGACGCTGATAAGCTCATCGGAGCTGCTGGCGTTGATTGATCCGCCAACAAAATCTATCCGCTCGGCAAACTCCTTCGCGCTGACGGTAGTGGTCCCTTTGTTCAGCAGATCGGCGGCAACATCGGCAATGTAGGTCTGGCCTCCTTCGGCACTTTTGCCGCCACGGATCAGCATTCGGAACGTAACGATAGGCTTATCGTTCTTCACCAAAAACACCTTCAGCCCGTTCTTCAGCTTGAAGGTTTCGTATGGCGGGAAGGCCGCTTTTGGTGGCGGTTCGGGGTCAGGCTGTTTGGCACGATTGACCTGGGCCGGCAATGGTTGGGTCATGCTTGCAAGTATCAGAAGGCAGGCTGAAAAAGCGGCTGCCATGGTTTTGAGTATTGACATTGTATCGAAGATCAGTTGACGGTTGTCGGGAATCGGTTATCGCAAAAGTCGGTTGTGCGGAATCAGGGCAAATCGGCTGCTTCGCGGCTACCCCCCCTGCGCCCCCGGATAGTATTGGATGATGACCCGATTCTCTTTTGCAAGGTACTTGCGCGCCACGCGCTGAAGGTCCTCGCGGGTGACGGCCATATACTTGTCAATCTCGGTGTTCACCAGCTCGGGATTGTTGAAATAGGTCTCGTAGCTGGCAAGCGCCATCGCCTTATCCAACGGCTCGTTGAATCGGCCAGCGAACTGGGTTTCAATCTGGTTCCGTGCTTTCTGGAACTCTTTTTCCGTTACCCCTTGCTCCTTCACCAACTCAATTTGGCGGTCGAACTCTGCCCCCAAAGCATCCATGGTGGTGGTGGGATGTGCAACGGCAAAAAAGCCGATTACCCCCGCGCTCTCCATATCGAACGTTAGCGATTGCGCCCCAACGGCAAGCCGCTTTTCATCCACCATATCCTTGTACAACCGCGAGCTTTCCCCGGAAGCCAGCACCGTGGAAAGTATCTCGAGCGCGTAGGCATCTGCATCCCCTTTTTTGGCACCTGGGTAGCCATACACCAACGCAGGCAACGGCGTGTGTGGCTCGCGGACTTCCACGGTGCGCTCTCCCTGGCCAGTTTGCAAGGTCACTTGTGGGCGTTCAATGTCGGCACCGCGTGGGATGCCGGTGAAGTACTCCATCACCCACTGCTTGGTTTTGGCAAGGTCAATGTCGCCAACAATTGCCAGCACGGCATTGTTGGGGACGTAGTATTTCTTGTAGAAGTCGCGGAATTCCTGGATGTCGGCTTGGTCAATGTACTGCGCCTCGCCGATTGGAGTCCATTCGTATGGTGTCCCTTTGGCAACGTTGGCAAAGATGTTCGCCAGCAGCGAGCCGTAGGGGGTGTTGTCGTAGCGATTTTTGCGCTCTTCCTTCACCACGCCACGCTGTGTTTCCACCCCAATGTCTTCCACCCGTGCGTGCATCATCCGCTCCGACTCAATCCACAACGCCAGCTTCAGTTGGTTGGATGGCAGATTGATCTGGTAGCCGGTTTCATCGTTGCTGGTGAAAGCGTTCAGATTCCCCCCGGCCGACTGAACGATTTTATCGAGCGAGTGGCGTTGGATATTCTCGGTGCCTTCAAACATCAGGTGTTCAAAGAAGTGCGCAAAGCCTGTGCGGTCTGGGCGTTCGTTCTTGGAACCAACGTGATAATGGACGAAGGTGGAGACCACCGGCGCACTTTTATCCACCGATAGGATCACCCGCAAGCCGTTTGGCAAGGTGAATTTCTCGTAGGTCAGCTTGGGCAGATCCCCCGCTGCAGTGCCAGTGTTCACGGCCAGTACTGTGGCCGCAAGCGACACGCCAGCAAGCGCGGCGCACCGTTTTCCGATGTGATGAAGCATAGACATGTGTATGATTGATGACTGCTGTGTAACTGCGGACATCGCGCCGTTGGTCTTCTGGCGCATTTTTTTCAGGATGGAATGGCTATGGGTCCTTTCAAAATAGAACCCTGTTCGGTAATGATGGGATGGCCGGGAAGAATTTGCAACTTACACGGAAGCACCCACTTATGGTTACGCTGTAATTTCCCCCATCGCCCCTACTTTTGCTGCAATATGAAACGGTACACCGGACGGCATCGCTCGCCATCACCCCATACAAGGGGGCTGCAATCGCCCCGGCAATTCCTTCCCCAAGCTGATAAAACCTACATTGCCTTCAACAAGCCGTTCAACGTTGTAAGCCAGTTTACGCCGCCACACGAAGGCGCGCGCACCTTAGCCGAATTTGGCTTCCCGCCAGAGGTCTATCCGGTGGGGCGGCTGGATCAGGACAGCGAAGGATTGCTGTTGCTGACCGATGACGCAACGCTGAACCACACATTGCTTCACCCAGCGCGCCGCCACACAAAATCATATCTGGCACTGGTGGAAGGCATCCCCAGCGATGACGCACTGCGGCAGCTATCGGCTGGGGTGATGGTGCAAGGGAAGCGCACACTTCCGGCACTGGCCCAACGGATCCAGCCGCCCGAGCTTGAGCCTCGGGCAGTCCGCTATCGCGCCGCAATCCCAACAAGCTGGCTGCGCCTTATTATCACCGAAGGGCGCAACCGCCAAGTGCGCCGGATGACCGCTGCGGTTGGCCACCCAACGCTCCGGCTGTTCCGCGAAGCAATCGGCAGCCTTAGCATTGGGATGCTTGGGCTGCAACCGGGCCAGTGGCGAACATTGCAGCATCCAGAACTTCAGCAGCTTTTTCTTCCCGATGCTGCAACATCGCTTGGCTAACAAGGTAATCGGGCAACAATTCATTCACGCTGCATACTCACACTCACTGAAGCCAATCCAATGGCCAACACTGCAATCCAGATCAACGGCCTCGAAAAAATCTACAAAGGATCGGGGCGAAAAAGCCAACCAATCCACGCGCTGAAGCCGTTGGAGTTAGATATCCCCCAAGGCCAAATTTTTGGCTTGCTGGGCCCCAACGGAGCCGGAAAAACCACACTGGTGAAACTGCTGTTGGGGATAGTCTTCCCCACCAACGGAACCGCAACAATCCAGGGACGCGCCGCCGGAACCACTGCCGCCAAACAGATCATCGGCTACCTGCCGGAAAACCACCGCTACCCCTCCTATCTCACCGGGTTCGGGGTGCTTCGCTACTTCGGTCAGCTTAGCGGTTTGGATACCCCAACCATCCAACGCCGCAGTGCCGAATTATTGGAAATCGTGCAGATGAGCCAATGGGCCAACACCCGCATCCGCCAATACTCCAAAGGAATGATGCAGCGAATCGGCCTTGCGCAAGCAATGCTCAATAATCCCGACGTAATTTTTCTTGATGAACCCACTGATGGCGTTGACCCCGTGGGAAGGCGGGAAATTCGGGAGGTAATTGCCGAATTAAAAGAACAGGGAAAAACTGTTTTTCTGAACAGCCACCTGCTGTCGGAAGTGGAATTAATTTGCGACCGCGTGGCAATTATGAATAAAGGAGAATTAGTGCGAATGGGAACCGTGAAGGAGCTAACCGCCACGCAGAAATTATGGCGAATTGAAGTTGAGCAATCGCACCAACAACAACTTAGCCTGCTGTCGCCACGCATCCCCACCGCCACCGTAACCAATAACGTCATGCTTCTGACCGCCGAAACATTAAGCGATGTGAACCACGCCATTGACACTATCCGTTCGGCAGAAATTCTTGTTTCGGCTGTGCGCCCCGAACGGCAAAGTTTGGAAGACCTATTTATTGACATTATCACCGAAGGGGGTGCAAAATGAAAGTACGTGCATTAATCGCCGACACCTTTCGCGAGATTTACGCCAAGAAAGTAATTCTAGGCATTGTGGTAATTGAGGTTCTGACGCTGGTCGTCACCGGCTTAGTTGTGGGAATGCTTTCCGACAGCTACGACAATGCCCGCACCACAACGTCCTCATCGTTTATCACCACTGTTGAATATGACTCCACCGAAGCACACGACACAACCGCCGATCGGCTGCTGAGTATCGCCGAAGACTCGGCAGCAATTACTGCGACCCCAGCCGACACCACCACGCCAAGCAAAATTCTGGAAATAACGCCAGCCGACAGCGTTCAGCTACGCTCAGCCAGCAACCAAGAAAGTTTGGTGACTGAGATGGTGCGGGGCCAGCTTGCGGCGTACAGCACGCTGGTTGGGGTGGCGGTGTTTTTGCTGGCAATTTTTGCCACCGCCGGAATTGTCCCCTCCATGATGGAAAAAGGGACAATTGATGTGCTAATATCCAAACCCGTTGACCGCGCCATGCTGCTGTTTGGCCGGACGTTGGGGGGAATTATTGCCGTTGGCGCAAACCTGCTGCTGTTCGTTTTGGGAATTTTTGCGATTTATGGATTTTTTTCCGGCATATGGCTCACTTCCTTTGTGGTCTGGACGTTCCTCATCTCTTTTTTCGGCTTTCTGGTTTTTTACAGCTTCGTTGTCTGCATGAATATCCTTTCGGAAAGTTGGGTGCTTCCGATGAGCCTTTCCTATATCCATATTTTTCTTTTCTCATCATTTCTCAGCAACCGCGAGGATACCCTCTATCTATTTATCACCAGCCCCATCCTCCAAACAATTATTGATGGGTTGTACTGGATACTGCCACAGCCATTCGATTTAGTGGAAGCAAACCGTTCGTTAATTTTTTCCGGAATGATTACCAGCTATGCCCCATTTATTCAAGGAGCAATATTCATCCTTGTAATGTCAGCCGTTGCAGTGTGGAGATTTAGGAGGAAGGATTTTTGAGAGAAAAATTATCAATCAAATCAAGCAATGCGTAAAGTTGCGGTTCCGATTGGAACTTACACCAGCCTGATGTTGGCCTACTTATGGCAGAGTGATGCCCCGTTCTCGGTACACATTCTCTCGCTCACCATTTTTGCAGTAGCGTTTCTTCTTCCTGCTCTGTGGGCTGCACGGGTCGCCAACGATCGCAACCGTTTGGTGATCTGCGGTGGTTGCGCTCTATCTGCCATGGTGGCTTGGGATGCAACGGCGCATCTTGTGATTGCTAAAGCAGAGTTTTTCTCCACTTTTCTAAACACAACTTTGGCGTATCTGGTGAATGGCACATTGCTTGCCATGCTAAGTTTCTTCGTAGCATGGTTAGCATCACCGCTCAAGCCCTCTTTCAAAGCCACCCAAGAGACCCACAGCGCAGAATAGCTGCACGAAAATCACACCCTGAAACTATCATTGCCGCCCCTGAGCCTCCATTTTTTTTGGACGTTAGGGCATCTGCGCTATCTTGTGGGGAGCAGCCGCAAGGTGCTTCAAGCCGCTAACCAACAACAACAGCAGTACCCTCCTAATTTCACGGAGCAATCACATGTCCGATAAAGAAACCACAACAAGCGAAAGCCAGAATCCTGGCTCCTCTGCAACCTCCAATCCGAACCGGCCCCGCACCAACCAAGAATGGTGGCCGAACCAACTTGACCTGTCGGTGCTTCACCGCCACTCGCGGCTTTCCAATCCGATGGAAGAGGATTTCAGCTACGCCGAGCAGTTCAAACACTTGGACCTTCAGGCACTGAAGAACGATTTGATCGAGGCCATGACCACCTCGCAACCGTGGTGGCCCGCCGACTACGGCCACTACGGCCCGCTTTTCATCCGCATGGCGTGGCACTCGGCGGGAACCTACCGCACCGCCGATGGACGCGGCGGCGGCGGCGATGGCCAACAGCGCTTTGCCCCGCTGAACAGCTGGCCCGACAACGCCAACCTTGATAAAGCCCGACGGTTGCTTTGGCCCATCAAGAAAAAATATGGGCAGCAGATTTCCTGGGCCGATCTGCTGGTGCTGGCCGGCGATGTTGCCCTGGAGTCCATGGGCTTCAAGACGCTCGGGTTTGGGTTCGGGCGGCACGATGTCTGGGAGCCGGAGGAGATGTTCTGGGGCGCGGAAGACCAGTGGCTGGGCGCCGAACGCCACAGCGGCAACCGCCAGCTGACCGCACCGCTGGGGGCCGCACAGATGGGGCTGATTTACGTGAACCCCCAAGGCCCCGAAGGGAACCCCGACCCACTGTCGGCCGCCCATGACATCCGCGACACCTTCGCACGTATGTCAATGAACGACGAGGAGACCATCGCGCTGATCGTTGGCGGACACACCTTCGGCAAGTCGCACGGCGCGGCCCCAGCCGACGGCAATGTTGGCCCCGAACCGGAAGCCGCCGCGATTACCGAGCAAGGGCTTGGCTGGGCCAGCAGCTACGGCAGCGGAAAGGGGGAACACACCATTACCAGCGGACTTGAAGGCGCCTGGACCAACAACCCAACCAAGTGGGACAACGGCTTCCTGGAAAACCTGTTCAACTACGAGTGGGAGCTTACCGAAAGCCCCGCCGGCGCGAAGCAGTGGCGGCCAAAAAATCCCGAAGCCAACGGCACCGTCCCCGATGCGCACAACCCATCCAAACGGCACGCGCCGATGATGCTTACCACTGATCTGTCGCTGCGGATGGATCCGATCTACGGCCCAATCACCAAACGATTTTATGAAAACCCAGACCAGCTTGCCGAGGCGTTCGCAAAAGCCTGGTTCAAGCTGCTTCACCGCGACATGGGGCCACGCTCGCGCTACCTTGGCCCCTGGGTTCCGGAAGCCCAACCCTGGCAGGACCCGGTTCCCGATGTTGACCACGAACTGATTGGCCAGCCGGAGATTGCGCAACTCAAGCAGGCAATTCTTGATTCCGGCCTATCCATCCCCGAACTGGTATCCACCGCTTGGAACGCAGCCGCCAGCTTCCGCCACACCGACAAGCGGGGCGGGGCCAACGGCGCGCGAATCCGGCTTGCACCGCAGAAGGATTGGGAGGCCAACCAGCCAGCACAGTTGGCGAAGGTGTTGGATGCGCTTGCGAAGGTCCAACAGGACTTCAACAGCGCGCAAACTGGCGGGATGAAGGTCTCGCTGGCCGATCTGATTGTGTTGGGGGGATGCGCCGCCGTGGAGCAAGCCGCACACGCCGCCGGGCACCCGATCACCGTCCCCTTCACGCCGGGCCGCACCGATGCCACCGAGGAGCAGACCGACGCAACCACCTTCGACGTGCTGGAGCCGGTTGCCGATGGGTTCCGCAACTACACCCGTTCCGGCGATTCGATTGCACCCGAGGCGCGGCTGCTTGAACGCGCCAGCCTGCTGGGATTGACCGCCCCCGAAATGACCGTGCTTGTTGGCGGAATGCGCGCACTGAACGCCAACTTCGGCGGGGCACCGCACGGAGTGTTCACCGACCGCCCGGGCGCGCTGACCAACGACTTCTTTGCAAACCTGCTCAATACCGGAACAGCATGGCGGCCATCGGCAGCGGAGGGGAACATCTACGAAGGGCGCGACCGCGACACGGGGGAATTGAAGTGGACAGCAACATCGGCGGATCTAATCTTCGGCGCGCACTCGCAGCTGCGGGCGCTGGCCGAGGTCTATGCCAGCGACGACGCGCAAGGGAAGTTAGTCCGCGACTTCGTGGCCGCCTGGAACAAGGTGATGAACCTTGACCGGTATGACTTGCTGGGGCACAGCAACAGCCGCAAAGCGTAGCCGGCAAGCGTATCGCCGCAGCCAACAATCAGCAACCCCGGGCGGCCGCACTTCCGACGGATGGAGGTACGTTGCCCGGGGTATGAATGGAGGAGTAGGTATCTGGCGCCCACTGATCCGAACAGATCGGCGCGCTTCACTCTATTGATAGACTGGCAAGGACACCGTGAGCGACCAATTCTTCGAAAAGCCCATTCTCAATTCGCCGTACAACTACCCGGCGCGCCACTGGGAACTGGACCCCAGCGGCCAGCCCACCCAGAACATCATCCAAAACCGACGGCGTGCCGAATTTATCACGCCGATTCCCAAACCGAAGAAGCGAAAAAGCAGCAATCAAGATGCGCTGATTTTCGACGAAGGAAAGGGCCTTTCTACCGCCGAACAGCAGTACCAACACACGGACATCATCCAAGCATTGCGCCACGAAGTTGACCGCTGGCGCGAGCTTCCCAACCCGAACGATTGGAAAGTGACCCCCGAGACGGCACGCCTGCTTCAGCATTGGCGCCACCACCCTTTTGCCGGTGTCCGCCCGTTTTTCTGCCAGATCGAAGCGGTCGAGACGGCGATCTGGCTGACGGAGGTCGCGCCGCAACTTCGCGCAGGGGAGCGATTCATCCAGCATCTGAAAGCCGCCAGCGCCGAGACATCGGCTATTTCTCCTTCTTCACCCCTCCCCATCTCCATCTGCGAAAGCGCGTTTCCAACGGGGGCGGCACGCTGGATATTCGGCTTGCTGAGATTATCGAACGCCACTGCCCGGCCCCGGACGGAACCATGCACGACGTGGTGCTGAAAATGGATATCGAGGGGAGCGAGTACGAGGTGGTTGCCGACATCATCCGCCACCAAAGCCGGATCAGCTGCATCACCGGCGAGTTCCATGATCTTGATTCGCGGACCGAGGAGTTCAACCGGATGATGGTGGCGCTGCTGGAGCATTTTCGGGTGATCCATATTCACGGGAATAATTGCGGGGCCTACGACCACACAAACAACTTCCCCACCATCGTTGAAATCACCTTCATCAACGCCGCCCTGCTCGATGGCGATGCCCCACATTCGGCACGCCGCTATCCCCGCCCGGACTTGGATGCCCCGAACGAGCCGACGATTCCGGAGTATGAGCTTCGGTTTGAGTGAGGGATTGGATGGCGGAACTCCCTGCCCCGTTGGCCCTCACCCCTCACCCTCTCCCAGACTGCTATCGCTGCTGCTTCGGCTGCATTGGGTGAGCGGGAGAGGGAGCCGGAAAAAAGATTGAAAAAACGAGAGAGGCGTGGATCATGGAGAATTTCACGGCGCAACTCCCTGCCCCGTTGGCCCTCACCCCTCACCCTCTCCCAGACTGCTATCGCTGCTGCTTCGGCTGCATTGGCTGAGCGGGAGAGGGGGCCGGACAAAAAACATTGAAAAAACGTTGGATGAGCAGGGACGCCCGGGGCAGCCTGTCCCCCGCCGCCGCCCTCACCCCCCAATCTGCGCGCCGCCGCTTTCAATCGTTCCGATTTTTCCGCCGCCGCTGTTGGCTTGCGATTCCAACAGAACGCCGCGCCGCGCCATTGTTGGCTCCCCTTTCAACTCCATTGGCAACCCATATTCTTTCCACCGTTCGGAAACTTTATCAATGGTTTCGGGGGTCATCTCCAACTCCTTTGGCCACTGGCGCGGGAATCCTTCGCTTTTCCATTTTCGGGTTGCGTCAATTCCCATTTTTCCACCCCAACCGCTCATGTCGCTTGCGTGATCCAGCACGTCAATCGGGCCGCGCACAATTTGGATGTCCCGTTGCGGATCAACATTCGCCCCAACATGGAACATCACCGTGTCGGTGTTCTGCACATCAATGTCGGAATCCACCACCACAATGTATTTGCTTAACGACATCTGCCCCAGCCCCCACAACGCGTACATCACCTTGCGTGCGTGGTGCGGATATTCCTTGCGGATGGAGACAAAACAGAAATTGTGGAACACCCCAAAAATCGGCAGGTTCATATCCACAATTTCCGGGACAGTTTTTTTCAGGATGCTCAGGAAAATTCGCTCGGTGGCCTTCCCCAGGAAATAATCTTCCTTCGGCGGCTGGCCAACAATAGTAGTCCAATACATCGGTTTTTTCCGCGTGGTGATGGTGGTGATGTGGAACGTTGGATACTCATCCTTCAGCGTGTAGAATCCGGTGTGGTCGCCAAACGGCCCTTCGGTCCGGAAATCTTCCAGATCAATGTAGCCCTCCAGCACAATGTCCGATTCGGCTGGGACCTTCAGGTCGTGTTCCAGCGTCTTCACCATCTCCACCGGTTCATCGCGCAGGAACCCGGCAAGCAGCCACTCGTCAAGCTCGGGGGGCATGGGCGCGGTGGCGGCGTAGGTGGCAACCGATGGCCCGCCAATCGCCACAGCGCAAGGGACTTTGGTGATTCCACGCTCGCGGTACATCCGCAGATGCCCTGCGGTTCCGTGGTGCGTTTGTGCGTGCAGGAACGTGGTGTTCCGGTCAATCACCTGCAATCGGTACATCCCAACGTTGGGCGCGCCACTTTCCGGATTGCGCGTGATGACCTGCGGAAGCGTGATAAACTTCCCCCCATCTTCGGGCCAGCATTTGATGATTGGGAACATCCCCAAATCAACCTGATCCCCGCGATAGACAACCTCCTGACAGGCAGCTTTTTTCACCGTGCGTGGCGGGAAGTTCCGCACCTGCGCAACGTGCGGCAGCAGCTTCAGCGATTCTTTGAACGACGTTGGCGGCTTGATCTCGATCAGCGAAGTAATCCGCTCGGCAATCTCATCCAACGACTCCACCCCCAACGCCATGCACATCCTGCGATTGCTCCCGTAAGCGTTAATCAGCAAGGGAATTTTGGACCCTCGGACATTCTCGAACAGCAACGCAGGGCCATACTTCCGCATCACCCGGCAAGCGATTTCGCTCACCTCCAGCTCGGAATCTACCTCAGTTTTAATGCGGATAAGCTCGCCGGCTTTCTCCAGCGCTTGGATAAACTCGGCAGTAGTGTTGTAGCCACGCATGGTGCTGTTGTTTTGATAATGGAGTTCGCGAATAGTTCGGTTGCGGCAAAGATAATCGGGGAAGCTGGGCCACGGCTGTAATCGGCTGCATCCTGAACATTTCGCAACTTGCGGAAGGGGGTGCAAGGGAGCGATTTTTCATCATCTTCATCTTCGGCGGCGGGTGTTCGGGATCATCTCTGCCGGAAAATTTTCCGCACAACAAGAAGCAACGCACAACATCAGCAGCATCTATGAAACGAATCGGCATTTTTACCAGCGGGGGCGATGCCCCGGGAATGAACGCTTGCATCCGCGCCGCGGTCCGCTACGGGATAGCAACGGGGGTGGAAATGTTTGGAATACAGCATGGCTACAAAGGGATGATTGATGACGCAATTATCCCGATGGATCGCGCCAGCGTAAGCGGAATTATCGGGCGTGGCGGGACGATTCTGGGAACCGACCGCTGCCCGGAATTCACCACCACCGAAGGGCGGAAACAGGCGTTGAAAAACCTGCAAAAACATGGGATTGAAGGCTTGGTGGCGTGCGGCGGAAATGGCACATTCTGCGGAGCAACCATTTTTTTTGAGGAGCATGGATTGCCAGTGATTGGAACCCCAGGAACGATTGACAACGACCTGTACGGAACCGATTTCACCATTGGCTACGACACCGCCGTGAACATCGCCATGGAAGCCGTGGATCGAATTCGCGACACCGCCGAAAGCCACGGCCGCACTTTTTTTGTGGAGGTGATGGGCCGCCATGCTGGATTTATTGCGTTGGACGTTGGAACAGCCGTCGGCGCGGAATACGTTGCCGTCCCAGAAATCGCCACCAACTTTGAAGAATTATGCCAGTATCTGGAAAAAGTGGATCAAGATAAACGGCACATTTTTATCATCAGCGAAGGGGATGACTACGGCGGGGCATTCACATTTGCCGAGGATTTCAAGAAACGATTTGATGTTGAGGCACGGGTGGCAATTCTTGGGCATATCCAACGCGGCGGCGCGCCCACCGCGCGCGACCGTATCCTTGCCACACGGCTTGGCGCGGCAGCTGTCCAGGCATTATTGGATGGCGAAAGCTGCATGATGGCAGGGGAAATTAACGGGGAAATCAGCTTGACACCAATGCGGGAAACATGGGAGAAAAAGGCTGAGATTGATAGAGGTTTGTTGGATCTGATAGAAATTATCCGGTAAGCCCAGCAAGGTTTTAATGCACGAATTCTCAGAGTCAATGAACGCACTGCGCGAAAATCCATGCTGGCGCTTCGTCGAGATGTCGCTCATTGGCTTGCCCCCCCCCCTCCGCTTATGCTGAGCATGGCGAATCATCAGCGCACCGCTCATATCCTTGCTTGCATCATTCCTTGCAGCAATCCTTGCTTTGCTATCTTGCAGCGCACGTTGCACACCGAACATTTCACATTGAACTGAACGACCGACAATCATAACCATGCAGAACTACGAAACCTTGCTCATCGAGCGGAAGCATGAAGGCTATGCAATCATCACGCTGAACCGCCCGGATAAATTGAACGCCTTAAACATCAAATTGCTGGGTGAGCTGCACAACGCTCTTGCCGAGCTTACCCGCGACGAACCGATGCGCGGCATTATCATCACCGGGTCCGGCGCGAAAGCCTTTGCTGCCGGGGCCGACATCGCCGAGCTGAACCAGTTGGATGGATACACCGGCCAGGAATACAGCCAGCGTGGGCAGAAAGTGTTCAACATTATCGAGCGGATGGATCGCCCGGTGATTGCGGCGGTGAACGGGTTTGCGCTGGGTGGTGGCTGCGAGCTTGCAATGGCTTGCCACATCCGCCTTGCAAGCGAAAAAGCAAAGTTCGGGCAGCCGGAAGTGAACTTGGGAATTATCCCCGGCTTTGGCGGAACGCAGCGGCTGGCGCGGCTGGTTGGCCCAGCGCGCGCCATCGAGTACAACCTGACGGGGGATATGATTGATGCCGCCACCGCCGAAAAAATTGGACTGGTCAACCATGTCTATTCTGCCGAGGAACTACTGCCCAAAACCGAAGAGATGATGCTGAAAATCCTCTCGAAAGGTCCGCAAGCGGTGCAGTGCACCCTTGAAGCCACACGCCGTGCAACCGACCTCACCATTGACGAAGGCCTTGCATTGGAGGCCAAACTGTTCGGCGAATGTTGCGACACTGGCGATTTTAAGGAAGGAACTGGCGCGTTTCTGGAAAAACGGCCAGCGAAATTTATGGGGCATTGAAACAGGATTCCAAGCCCCCCGGTCACAACATAACTGCAACAACAGAAGTGCTTTCGGGTTAGGGTAATGCGGGTACACAATCAACCAATAGGAACTCAACAGCTATGCGGCACGCCATTCTTTCTTCCCTTCTTGCAATGCTCGGCACGGCTTGCGCACAAGGGCAAAGCTACGAACCGATAAAAGCATTCCCAGCACTCTATTTCCAGAACCCTGTTGAAATTGTTCATGCTGGTGATGAATCGAACAGGCTGTTTGTTCTTGAGCAATCGGGCCTTATTCGGGTATTTCCCAATAATGCCAGCGTGGCAAAAGCTGACACGTTTATGAATATCAAAAGCAAAGTTCTTTCGGGCGGTGAACTTGGCCTGCTGGGCATTGCATTTCATCCCGATTACAAAAACAATGGCTATTTCTATTTGGATTATACCGCCGACAACCCACGCAGAACAATTATTGCCCGCTACCAAGTTGACCCCAACAACGCCAACAAAGGGGATGCTGCCAGCGAACAAATTTTGCTGGAAATAAATCAGCCATACACCAACCACAACGGCGGTAAAATTGCCTTTGGGCCCGACGGATACCTGTACATTTCAATGGGTGATGGAGGCAGCGGCGGCGACCCAGAAAATCGTGCACAAAACCGTAGCTCCCTGCTTGGAAAAATGCTCCGTATTGATGTGAATAACAGGGCTAACGGAAAAAACTATGCTATCCCCCCCAACAACCCATTTGTTGGCAATCAGAATGGATATTCAGAAGAAATCTGGGCGTGGGGGTTACGGAACGTTTGGAAATTCAGCTTCGATCCAGAAACAGGTTGGCTTTGGGCCGCCGATGTTGGGCAAGGAAAGTGGGAAGAAATCAGCTTGTTAGAAAACGGAAAAAATTATGGCTGGAGAATTATGGAAGGGAAACACTGCTACAACCCATCCACAAACTGCGACACGGCTGGATTAGTGCAACCAATTTGGGAGTATTCGCACAGCCAGGGAGTATCAGTCACTGGTGGGTATGTTTATCGTGGCACAGCATTGCCGGAATTAGCAGGAAAATATATTTATGGGGATTATGGTAGCGGGCGGATATGGGCATTGGAATATGATGCCGAATCCGCTCCAATCAACACACAAATTTTGCAGAATCAACCCTCCGTTAGTTCCTTTGGGGTTGACCAGAATAATGAGATAATGTTCAGCAGCTTCAATGGCAACATCTACCGAATCCGCCAAGTTGGCGGCAGCAATGCCGATAATTCTTCCGGTGATGCAGCGTTCGCACTCCATTCCCCCAAACCAAATCCTGCAAGCGGCCGCGTTGTTCTCCCCTTCTCTTTGGGGAACACCGCTTCCATCTCCATCGCGCTGTTCGACGCTGCCGGGCGGGAAGTGCAACGAATTTTTGACGGAACCCGCGAAGCCGGGAACCATGAAATTGCTTTCGATTCCAGCACGCTTCCCGCCGGAACATATTTCTGCCGATTAACCAGCGGAACAATGTCGGCAACACAAGATTTGATACTTCTTCATCGGTAACATTTCCCAGTGTGCATCCCTCTTGTTGTGGTAAGGCGTGGTAGGTTCCATGCCTTACCACATTTTCGTTGTAGCATGAAACCGAAGCATCCCTTACTGCCGATACTCCTTGTTCTTGTTCTGTTTATCGCCGCCGCCAAGCTGAACGCGCAATATCAGTACGAAGCTGCCCCTGCATTCTCCGACAGCTTAGTGTTCCAAACCCCAGTTGACATAGTTAGCGCGCGCGACGGTAGCAATCGGTTGTTTGTGGTTGAGCAAGGGGGCATTATTCGGGCTGTTCAAAATGATCCAAACGCAGCCGTTGCCGACACGTTTTTGAATATCAAACGGAAGGTGAGTGTTGGAAGCGAGACCGGACTGCTTGGGCTGGCATTTCACCCTAAGTACCAGCAGAACGGATACCTTTATGTGAACTACACAGCTGCTAACCCATTGCGAACCATTGTCGCCCGCTATCATGTTGACCCTAACAATCCCAAACAGTGCGACACCGCAAGCGAAGTTATTCTGCTGGAAATTCCGCAGCCGTATAAAAACAACAAAGCAGGTAAAATTGCTTTTGGCCCTGATGGCACTTTTTTTATAGCCGTCGGCGATGGCGGCGGCACAGGCGACCCCGAGCGTCGCGCCCAAAATTTAACACTGCTTCTTGGCAAAGTTCTCCGCATTGATGTGAACCGCACTTCTAACGGGAAGAATTATGCAATCCCTGCCGACAATCCATTTTTTGGCAACTCGAACGGTTATGCCGAAGAAATTTGGGCCTGGGGTTTTCGGAATCCGTGGCGATTTAGTTTTGACCCCATCACGTACCAGCTATGGCTGGGCGATGTTGGGCTTTATTCTTGGGAAGAAATCAACATTGTGGAAGGGGGGAAAAATTATGGTTGGAATATCATGGAAGGGACTCGATGTTTTAATTCTATTCCCTGTGATACTTCCAATCTTACTAAACCAGTTTGGACATACCCGCGCGACGTAGGGCGCACAGTTATTGGCGGATATGTGTACCGTGGCACAGCAATGCCAGAATTGCAGGGGAACTATATTTATGGAGATTTCACCAGCGGCAGTTTTTGGGCTTTGAATCCATCCTACGCCATGACCGGCAAGCAATTATTCCAACAGCGCACGCTCTCCCTCTCCTCGTTTGGGGTGGATGACAACCATGAATTGCTGCTGACTTCATACAATGGCCGTGTGTACCGCCTTCGTCAATCACCGTTCAGCAATGCCGGCAATTCCGCTGGCAATGCAGTTTTTGGGCTTCAACACCCCAGGCCAAATCCTGCGGCCAACGGGCAAATTCTTATTCCTTTTTCGCTGGGGAGCCCAGCATTTATCTCCATCGCGCTGTTCGATGGCATTGGGCGCGAAGTAGCCCGAATCTTTGACGGAACCCGCGAAGCCGGACATCACGAAATTGCGTTCGATACCAGCATCCTTCCCGTCGGAATGTATTTCTGCAGATTGAGCAGTGGCGCACACACCGACATCCAAACGGTAATGGTGCAGTAAAAAAATAGAAACGGGGGAAAACAGCAGAAGAGCGAGAATCAACTTCTCGCTCTTCTGCTGTTTGGTGTGCATTCTTTTGAGTTATTCGCCCAGCGGAGAACTGCGGGGCGCATCCAGAGTAAATATCAGGGCGATGCCAGCGTGAAGCTCCGTTTGGCTCCAATCAGTATCGGCCACGGGGGAGGTAAAACCGAGCATTGTTCCAACTTCTGGGCGTAGCGCGAAATTCGGGGAGAGGTTAAAATCGAACCCAATTGCAGCTTTTAGCCCAGCTTGAAATCCGCTGGTTTCCTGAAGGTCGCCGCTGCTGTTGTTCCGTTCGGTTGATCCATCGCCGTAGCGCGCGCCAGTTGGCGCAGCAACCTCTTCGTGATGAGTGAATGTTTTCCCCATCAAAAATCCAAGCCGCGCCCCCACGGCAAACACAAGCGGCGTGGAACGGCTAACCTGATAGGTGGCCATTGGCTCCACACGAAGCTCCGAAAGGCTTGTCTCAACCACGTATTTGCTGGTGACAGGCAGCACCATCCCCATGGGGTTCATTGCTGGGCCGATGACTTCGGTGGCTTCGAACGTGGTGCTAACCGAAGCAATCCCAACCCGGGCTTGCCACCCAATGTTGGCACTGAAATCGCTGTTTCCCATCGCTGGGCGCATTCCCACAATCGCGCTTGCGGCAAAACCGTTGCCGGAACCACCATCGAACAAGGCGGTATCCCCCTTGCAGTTGTTGATGCCCGGAAGCGTAGCAAACGAGCCAGACGCGTTCCCTATGATTACCCCACCGTATCCGCCAAACTGCAACAAGGGAACCGGAAGAACTTCGCGCGCGCCTTGCGGCTGGGCAACCAGAACAACAGTGGAAAGCAGCAGCAGTGAAAGCAGCTTGCCACACTGCGCTGTAAATGTGATGTAACGTTCGTGCATATTGCTGAAAGAAGTCGGAAGGACTTTGTAGAATTTCTGTGTTGGGTTATCGAAAGGCTTGATGCTCAGAAGGCTTCCAGAACAAAGCAAGGGAGAGTGCCGAAGGAGCAGGAGAAGATGCAGCCGATGCGCACCTTCTCCCCCCTTTTGCGTTCATTATTACTTGACCAGCACCAGCGGCTGGCGAAGCGTTGTTTGGCCGTAGTGAAGCTCGCAGAAATAGAGGCCGGCCGGAAGATTGTTGGCATCGAAGAAGACGGAGTAGCCACCAACCGGAAGCTGGCTATTCACCAACGTCCGGACTGGAACGCCACGCAGATCGGTGACAACAAGCTGGATGTTGCCTGGTTGATCCAAGCTGAACTCAATGGTCGCGCTTCCGCTGAACGGATTTGGATAGAGTGCTTTCAGTGCTGCCCCTTCATCCAGCAGGACAAAGCGATCGCCATCCACACGGCAAATGCCATCGGTCAGGAAGCTGCCGTTCTGCCGATTGACCGTTACCTGGCGGTTTGGCGGCGTTGTCACGGTTGCCGAGTCAATCGTGATAATGGTGGAAAGGGTGTCGCCAAGCAGTGCCAAGCACTCCAACCGTGCAATCTCACCGGTGGCCGGGAAGGTTCCGCCGTTTAGGTCAATAACCATCACCCTGTCGTTTCCAACAATGCGGCTATCGGCAATGGTAGCGGTCATTCCGGGAAGCTGCGACAGCGCACGCAACGGGGCCAACAGTGTGTAGCGGTAGCGCAGATAGATCCGCATGGTGCTGATTCCGGCGGCCGTCAAATTGTCCGATCCGGTAATCAGCAGCGGTATCTGCACGTTTTGGTTCACTCTTCCAATCACGTTGTTTTGCGCCCCAACGGTCAGCTGTGCAATCACGATATCCTCGCCAATCGCTTCGCCGGCAATGGCAAAGGTAAGCTGCTGGCCACAGGGCCCATCCACGGTGATTGTTCCGGTTCCCGCCAGCTTCCCTTTTGCTTGCGGCGCGTATTCAACCTCAATTTCCAGCTCGCCACCCGGCGGGATTGTTGCTGGGAATTGTGTTGGCTTGGTGATGGTCACATCACCCAAGCCGCCTAAGTCAAGCGATTTCACCGTTCTCTCCACCGTTCCGGTGTTCCGCAGGCGGATTGTTCCGGTTCCGTTGGTCTTGATGTTCACCTGCCCAAAATCTACCCCGGTTGCGCTAAGCTGTGCCGAGGGCTGCACCCCTTGCCCCATAACCTGCACTGTTGTGGTTCGGCCACATGGACCCCATTCGATATTTAACTCACCGTTGAACGTCCCCTGGGCCGATGGTGTGAAGGTCATCGTGAAGGTTCGGCTTGCGCCTGGCTCCAGCACAATCGGGTAATTCTCCTGCATGAAGAAGGCAGGGTTGCCGGTAAAGAAAGCGCGGTTGATAGTGTCGGCAACTTGGCCGTCGTTGGTGATTGTCACCTGGGCGGTTGTGTCGCCATCGCACAGATAGACTGTGCCGAAATTGACTGTTGGTGCCGAGGCCGCCAGCGAGGGCGAAATCCGTTCGCCGGTAAGCCCCACCGTTGCGCGAAGGTTGCACGGCGCGCCCACCGCAGCCAGCGTTGCGGGGAAGCTGCCATCGGTGGATGGAGCAAACCGAACAGTGATTGTTTTGGGAATGCCTGGGTAAATGATGATCGGCAGTTGGTCATCAATTCCGTAGGCGGTTGCTGTGCCAAAATCAATGGAGGTGATCGTGTCGGGGACGCTGCCGTCGTTGCTGAACGTGACCGGCAGACGGACGGTGTCGTCGCAGGCCAGAACCCGTGGGAACGGAAGCGACGCAACCGATGGAGTAAGGGTTGTGGTGTCCTTGCGGGCGCGAAGGTCAATGGCCACTGTTGGCGCGTTGACGGCGGTTGTGGTCAGATCCACTTGGGCCACCCGTGCGCCATTCCCTTGCGGGGTGAAGCGAACCGTGAAGGAAAGGCTTCCCCCTGGCGGAATAGTCTGCCCGGCTGGGGAAGCACCAGTGATTGCGTAATCGCCAGCATGGGTTCCGCTAATTCCGGCGGTCTTAATTTGCACTGGTTCATCCCCCACACTTTTCAGCACAATCACCGAATCCACATAGGCTGGCGCGTTGCAGAGGTAGCTGGAATACTCCAGCGAGCGGCTAAGGCTAAGCGAAGCCCCCGCCCCTTTGAACGCCCGAATAGTGATATCAATCGGGGTAAGGCATGGGCTACCAACAATCCGCATGGTGCGTTCGGTAAGGCCGTCGTTGCTTGGGGTGAACCGGACGCAGATGGTGTCGGCTTTGCCTGGCTGGATTGCCACCGGGAACTGTGCTGGGTCAATCACCTGGAATCCGGGCCCGTTGAAGGTGACGGCACTGATCGTCAGCGGGCGTATCCCGTCGTTCTGCACAATCACGCAAGTGTCACGGGTGGATTCGGTGGATTTCAGCACCCCCAGATCCAACGTGGTTCCCGGCACACGCAGCTTCGCGCTGTCGCGGATTGCCGTCACCGGAATTTCCCACACCTTTTTGTTGTTGGCATCGGTGTAGATGATGAGCTTCCCGGTATAAACCCCTGGCGTGGGTGTTTTCACCACAAGCACAACCTGGTTGTTCAGCCCTGGCAAATAGTTGAAGGGCATTTTGTTCGGCTTCAACACCTCAATGCCAAATCCGGTGGCCTTGATGCTATCAATCAGGAAGGCATTGTTCCCAAGATTCTCCACGGAAATTGCCGTGTCGGTCTCGTTATCACAGCTGATGATGTTCAGTGTGTCAACCCCAAATTTTGCGCGCGAGCGAAGTGCCTCGCCAGCGTTATGGCCGTAGGCATCATCCCACTCGAACCCGTAAGCAATCACGCTTAGTGGTTCTTCGGCTTCTATCACGTGCTGCCGGGGAATCAGCTTCAGAATTCCGGAGACATACTGCCCGTCGCTGCTTGGTTTATTGAAGATTGCTGGGTGAATTTTGTTCCCATCCAACAGCACCGAATCTTTCACCCCAACCGGAACCGTGACCAGCGCGTAGTGTTCCCAAACATGATTACCAGGGGGATGAACTATTGGTAGCGATGGCCGATTAGCCGGATCGGGGGTGATCCACTGCACAGCGCGGGCAAACCGGTTTACCGGAAGAAGCTGCGTCATCATCGGCGCGCCGTAGGGGATGTCGGAAGTATCGGGGTTTGGTAGGTTGGCATCACTGTAGATCGTGTCGTTCTTGCAGGCACCGCCACTGTACCCAAACTGCGTGGCAATCACCGGCAGCGACGATTCGATTTTCATCGGTTGCCGCATCCGCAAATCCACCCACGCACCACGATTCAGGATGGTATCAGCGCTTCCGTCAGGTTTCTTCAGTCGTACGCCGTTCGTGTCAATGGTGGTTCCGTTTTTGGTGGCAACAATCCGCACCAGCGATGTATCCTGGCGTGCAAACGGAGCCGAGTAAAACAGGCTTCCGGCTTGGTTATCGCTAAGCTGGGCTTCCATTATTGGCTTCCCGTACCACGTCAGTTCGGGGAACGGAATCATTGGCGGTGGAGCCGGCGGCGGCGGTGGCTCTGGGGCAATTGGACGTGCCGACGGAGTGTTGGTGCGCCCGTAGCCGATAACACCGATTGGTTTGTTGGACTGGATAGTGGAGCCGGTCTGGTCCGAAAGATATCCTTCCTGGTTCGACTGCGTGCGGAAGCTGATGGCCTGATACTTGTTCAGCGTGAAGGTGTAGGGAACACCCGCCGGGTGGTTGGGCCCGGCAAGATCGATCCGCCAGGTGTCCACCCGTGGGACGACAGTAACAACGGTGTTATCCTGCGAAGCAACCACCGTGAAGCCACCGCGGTCGGCATACTGGCTGTAGCCAGCGTAGGTGCTGACGGTGAAGAGGGTATCGTAGGCCACAACCGGCATCACCCCATACGTCTCCATTCTGTTCAGCGTGTCGAACCGCAGCTGCACCGTGATCGGTTGGTCGCTGGTGATAACCAACACCCGAGCGTTCACCGAGTCGTTGAACAGTTGGTTGGTTGGCTGCATGAACGCCGACAACGAAGGGAGCGGATAGTTCGGCTTAAATACCTGCCGGTCACCTGCATTTACCTCCAAACCATTTGGAAAGTAGTTGGTGGTCCCCCAGCGCACATTCAGCTTGGTTTTGCGGGAGCACATCACCTCCACACTGTAGGAAGCAATGTTCTTTTGGGCTTCGGTGTAATGGATAAACGGCGGAAGCACCACTAGATATTCCTTCCCCGTTGGCGTTTGTGCGTTGCTGCCAATCGGAATCATTGCCACCAGAGCAAAAAGCCAGAGTGAAGCAAGAAGGCGAAGTCGAGTCATTGTTGACCTTACGTTGATATTGCTACAGTTTTGTCGCAAAGATATACCCTGCGGAAGGATTAGGAAGGGGGAAAACTGACTATTGAAGATAGAGGCCAGAACCACCAAACCGCCAGAAGGTTACAGCCCGCCGGTTGCTTTGGGAGATTCCGGACATTGAATTAACGAACAATCACCAACCGGGCAATTCGCTCTTCCCCGCCGAAGCGCACCCGCAGGTAGTAGGTTCCGGTTGCAATCCCCTGGATTGGAAGCGGCAGTTGCTGCGCCCCCGCCGGAAGATCGCTATCGAAGGGGCGAGCAATCTCATCCGTTACTGGGTTCAGCACCGATACCACCACACGCCCTGGGCTTGGAAGCTCAAGCCCCAGAGTGACTTCGTGATTGGCCGGGTTTGGAGTAAGGCTGGCGATACGGAACAGCGGGGAAAACTCCAACAAGCGATTGCCAATAGGTCCACAGAAGTCTATGATTTTCAGCGACCCATTGGTTACTGTGACCTCCCCATCAACACTATCAAGCGGGCTTACAATTCGCGCTGTGGCAACCGGGTTGGCAATCCGCAGCGGGGTCTGCTCCACACCGCCCAACATCACCCGCCCCGCAAGGCTACCCAACACCCCCGACTTCGATAACGCCCCAGAATAGCGAAACATCACCACCCGCTCCCCCCCGCTTACCGAGTCGAACCGTGCAGTTAGCACCCCAGGAAGCTGCGTGGTGAAGGATTCAGGAAAAAACAACCCTGCATCCCACCGCAGCTCTCCTTCCACCGTCACCACTGCGTCGGAAGGGGTGTTGACGGAATACCGAAGCGGCAATATTCCCCAATCCCCCACCTGCGCGGTTGTATCTGGGAAGGTGAGGCGCAGCTGCAGCCAAAGGTCACGCCGCCATTCGCCACGAACGGTAAACGTATCCACAGCAACGCATGGTGAGTCGGCAACGGCAACTCCGTTTGTTGTAAAACTTGCGGCGGCGGAGGATAGATACTCCACCTGAATAGGAATCTGTTGACCAGCATCAACCTTGATAGGGAACTGCGGCGACACCACACGCAACCCGGGAATCGAGGGGTAGAAGGAAATGGAGCGAACCACCACCGGGACCCCGCCGCTGTTGCTAAGCAACGCCCCACCCACCGATAGCGAATCGTTCCGAACGCGCCCAAGATCAATATCACTATCCACCGCAATGGATTGCGGAAGCATTGCCCCGCGCAGATGGAGCGTTTGCACCAGGCCGCATGGCTCGGCACGCAACTCAATGTTCCCGGCAAACTCCCCAATCCCGCTTGGCTGGAAGGTGACGGTGATTGGCGCGCTTTGCTCACCCGGCCCCAACGTCAACCGCGTTGGCACGGCTCCAACAGCAAACAAACCGCTGGTAATCGTTAGGCTGGTGATGGTGTCACGAACCGCTCCGGTGTTGACGATGCGGAAGGTTTTGGTAAATGGAGCCTGGCACTGGGCGATTGCCCCGAACTCTAGAGTGTCGGTGCTGAAACCGATTCCCGCGCTGCGCTGCTCGCCCCACAACGGGATTGTTTTCACAAGGCCGCATGGCTCTGCGTACAGCCGAAGCGTGTCGGAATGGATGCCCGGCCCCGTTGGCTGGAAGGTCACGGTCACCGTTGCTGATTCCCCAACGCCAATGCTTGGCGCACTAAACCCCGACAGCATAAAGCTGCTGCCGGAAACCGTGGCCGAATCGAACTGGATGGGAAGAGTTCCAGTGCAAAAGATGCGGAGCGTCCGGGCTGTTGGCGGGTCGCAACCGCTTAGTGTCCCCAGGTTTAGCCATGGATCGGAAAGGCTTATGCCAACCGAATCCTTCCGTCCCGACAGCAGGACATCAACCACAGCACTGCCCGCAGCACTACTGTACACCTGTGCCGTTGCCATACGGTTTCCAACCCCTGTGGGAACAAACCGCATTGGCACAAGCAGTGTGGAGTCAGGGAGAATAGTTGTGGGATTGAACACCGCATCAAAGATGAAATCGCTAGCATACGCCCCTTGCACCCGAACACTATCCACCCGCAATACCCCCTGCCCGGTGTTGCGGATGCTAACCATAAACGGCTGCGATGATGGCGTTGAGCACGATAGCGGAGGAATATCTTGGGCATACGCCTCGATACGCGCCCCCCGCAACCGCTCGCCACGCAACGTAAGGGGAATCGGCGCAAGGCAAGGACCGATGGTAAACGTTCCAACCCCATTGTAGATGCCTGAGCTTCCCGGTGCAAAACGGATGGTTAGCCGCAACGTGTCGCCGGGCTGCACCGTTGCCGGAAGCGCGGGATCGGCAAGGGTGAAGGCTCCGGTGAACTCTGCTTTTGTCAAGGTCGCCGGGCCGGTTCCGGTGTTGACCAACATCACCTGCTCCGTTTTTGGCGTTCCCCCAGCATCCACCGTTGGGAAGGCCAGCGATGGTAGTGATAGCTGCACCCCCATGCTGTCGCGGTCAATGTGAATCGGGATTTGCAGCGGGCGGCCTGCGCTGGTTTTGGTGGTCAGCGTCAGCGTGCCATCGTAGGCCCCGTAGCGGGGAAGCGGAATCCGCAAACGCATCCAGCGGTTGGCAAACTTTGCCATGAAGAAGGGGTAGCTTCCGGGCGTTACTACCTCGCCATTTATTCCACTGAACTCTCCGCTTATCACCTCCAACTCCCGCCCGCCAATGTTTTGCAGTTGGATAATGGTATCCAGATAATCATTGCAGGTGCGGGCCGTCAGATCATCGCTCCGGAGCGCGTCACGCACCAGAGTTCCTGCTGGGCTAGAGTAGGCATCGTAATGGCTGTAGCCAAAGGCTTGGGCGTTCACCGGAACGGACGATGTGATCTGGTGAACCCCGGCAAGGATGCTCACAATGGCGGTGACATACTTGCCATCGCCATGCGGAAGCCCGTAGCTGTCGAAGTCAATCGGCTTTCCATCCAGCCGGACGCTGGTGCGCCCAACTTTTGGGGCAGTCACCATCAGGTAGTGAGTGAATGGAACGAAGGCGGTATCGGGTTCGGGCCCCCCCTTGGGGTTGGAACGCAAGAAATAGCGGGGGAGCAGATATGGGGTCATCCACTGGTAGTTGGTGCTGAACAGGTCAATCGGGTTCAGCAACATCATGGAAGGATCGCTGTTGGGGCGGGCGGAATCGGCAATAAAATGGGTGGTGAACTGCGCTGCCATAATCGGCAAACTCCCCTCGATAATCACCGGCTCCTCGAACATAAACGTGTGTGCCTCACCCGATTTCAGCGTGGCAATCGGCAGGCCGTTGCGGCGCACCACGGTTCCGTTCTGCGAAGCCACCACTTTGTAGAATCCACGCGATTGCCCGGGCAACGGGCGTGCATAAAATCGGCGGCCCCAATCCACCACTGGGATCATCTGCTCCATCATGGCGTTTTGCGCCCCGCCAACCCCTTCCGGCAAAAACGCGCCAGCGTGCCCGGAATAGACCACCACAGGTTTATCGCTGGTCACTCGCGAGCCAGTGATATCAGTTTCCTCCAGCACTTTCGGTGTCACCTGATAGACCTCACCACGGTTCAGCGTTACGGCGTAGGTGAACGATGGAAGATTCCCGTTGGCAGTCACCACCGAAGGGGTGATGCGGACTTGGGTGTTATCCTCGGTAGCAACCACCGCAAACACACCGCCCAAGTTTGTTGCGCTTGGTGCCGATAGGGTGTAGTATTCATGGCCATAATCATAAATGGGGAATGCCATAAAATTATCGGTGACAAAATCGCCATCGCTGGTAAGGTTCACCGTCACCAAGCCACTGCTGGTGATCTGCAACGACCGTTTTGACTTCCCCTCCCCCGGCAACAGCATGATTCTGGTGCGGGAAATCAGGTAATCCCAGACTTCCCCCGGCATCAGCGTCCGCGTTTCCGATTGGCCATTCTCGGTTTGCAGCACCGTCACGGTGCATTGCCCAACCGCCACAATGCTTGCCCGCAGGTAGTGGTTGCTGGCAGGGTAGGTTGCTGGCAGCGTCACAAAAAAGCGGCTGCCGCTGCTGGCGGTGTTGGTGGTTTGGGCGGTCCCCAGGAAAAGCGTGGCAAACAGAAGGGCAATGCAAACGGGCAACAGCCGAATCACGTGCATGGAAGTCCGCACCGCGCCGTGGCGTGGTGTGCGACCGCTTGTTCCCGCTACGTGAAGGATTTCCTCGTTTGGCTTCGGGCTATCACCTGCGTGGCCCGCTTCACGCGCCACTTCCCCGGCCTTTGTGGAAAGGCCGCAGCGGTGCACGCAATGGAGCAAATGATTGGAGCCAACAGGCATGAAGATTCTGCGAAGTTGAGTAGTTGCAGCACTGGGGAGCGGGAACCTAACATTTTTCAGCATCGCGGCGCAACGGAAGGGGGGTGATTCGGGGAGTTGAGATGAAAAAAATCTGAGCAATGGAACATGCGATAGCCGATTGGGTTGTTGTTGTGGCACACTGGTTGCAGCACAATTTCAAACAATGACCGTTGAAGCACCGGAAGTGTTACTACGGGCTTCTGGGAATTTTCACTTTTTTTCGGGAGGGGAGACGGGTATGAATCGTTTGTTCTTGCTTGCACTGCTCACGCTCTTATTCTTCTGCATCAACACGCCCACAACATCGGCACAGGAGGCGGAGGAGAGCGAATGGTACGCTTCGGTTGGCGGCGGCACGGTGATCCCGATTGCACCGCTAAAATTTGATGGCTTCCACATCACCGGATTTTCCTTGAATGGCTCACTGTTCGGTGGGGTGAACAAGTGGCTTTCGGCAGGGTTGTTTGTTGGCTACATGCAATTCCCCCACACTGGCAAAGCGTTGTCGTTCAAGGATCGTCTAGTACGCTGCATTGATGGCGGCACAAAATCGTTCTTCTCCTTCGGCATGACCTTGCGTGGCGAACTCTACCAGCTGGCCCACTACCGTCTGTATGCTTCGGTGGATGCTGGGCTGACGGAGATGTCGCGCAGCAAAGCAACCTACAGCATGAACGGCATGGCCGAAGGAATGGCAATGTATGCCCCGGCAGCATCGGTGACAAATGAGTATGTGGCAGGGGTTATTGGGATTGAGTACCGGATGGACTACCAGATGAGCGCAGTAATTGAAGCGGGCTACGGGCTGGGTTCCGATGGAGTCATCAGCAACCAGTTTGTGCCGGTGCGGGTGTTGGGGAAAGTGCGGTTGTAGAACTACAGAGCTATGCAACAACAAGGGGGTGCACCGAAGCGCACCCCCTTGTGTTTTCACCCTTGCTTGCCATGCCCGCGGGCTTGTTCCAGAAAGGCTTCGGCGGCCTGGCTGTACGGACTTTTGAAGGTTGTTGGCCAGTTCCCTTTGTCGCTCCAAAGCTTGTTCAAATTTTCCCGGATTCCGGGATCCCCTCCGGTGAACCCTCCAATCAACTCCTCCTGCCGCTGAATCAACTGCTGCGCTTCCTTGCTTGCGGGGTCCACCCCGTTGGCTGCGGCTTGCTCAATGTCGGCGATAAGTTGGCTCCACGCGTTCTGCCCCTCGGCAATGGTTTCTGGGGTGGCGCGTTCGGCAAGGGTTTGTAGCTGTTCTTGGGTGTAGTAGCTGTTCACCCATTCGTTGTTTGTTGCCATGTTGATTACCTCAATGATCTTGGTGATTGTTTCCGAATCGGGTTCTGTTCCGGCCAGGGCAAGGTTTTCTGCCTGCCGAATTGCTTGGATTGCTTGCTCGATGTTCCGCTGTTGTTCTTCCAGCATCATCCGCTGCATCCTAAGCAATCCAGCAAGATCCACGGCTTGGCCATCTATCAGTTCCCGAATCTGTTGCAACGGAACGCCAATGAACTTCAGCGTGATGATCTGCTGCAACCGCACAAGGTCCAAATCGCCGTACAGGCGGTAGCCCGATTCGGTGTGGGCGCGTGGTTTCAGCAGCCCCAAGTGGTCGTAGTGGTGAAGCGTCCGGACGGTCACCCCTGCCAACTTGGCAAACTGGCGTACGCGATACGTGCGTTGGTTCATCGGTAGTGTTCAATGGCGTTGTTGTGCGAACAAGATACAGGCTAACGTCGCGTAAGGGTCAAGGCTTGCGAATCAGGAATTTTGTGAGTGGATGTAGTTGCCCCCGTTCAAGTGTTGGGCGTTTCCACGAACTACCCCCATATTCGCCTTGCAAGTCCGTTGGTTCTTCCTTCCCTAATCCAAATCTCACAGATGTCCAATCACATTTCACTTCTTGGCGCGGGCTTAACCGGGCCGTTGCTTGCGGTCTGTCTGGCACGCCGTGGCTACACCGTAGATCTGTACGAACGCCGCCCCGATATGCGTACCCAGGATGTTGGCGGTGGGCGCTCCATCAACCTTGCGCTCTCCACTCGCGGGCTTCGGGCGTTGGCGGCGGTGGGATTGCAGGATGAAGTGCTGGCCGATGCTATCCGAATGCCGGGCCGGATGATCCACGCCCTTGATGGAAGCCTTGATTTCCAACCCTACGGCAAAGAAGGGGAAGCAATTAACTCCATCTCGCGCGCGGGGCTGAACATCACCCTGCTGAACGCTGCCGAACGCGCAGGGGTTCGCATCCACTTCAACGCACGCTGCGAATCTGTCAGCCTGAAAGAACGGACGGCAACGCTGGTGAACGACCAAACCGGCCAACGAACAACCATTGCCCCCGAACGGCTGATTGCTGCCGATGGAGCAAACTCTTCGCTCCGCACAGCAATGGAGTCCGAGCTTCCCGGGTTCGATTCGCAGATTGAATGGCTGGAGCATGGATACAAGGAATTGGAGATTCCCCCGACCCCAGATGGAGGCTTCTTGATGGAGCCAAACGCACTCCATATCTGGCCCCGGCATGAGTTCATGATGATCGCGCTGCCGAACCCGAACGGGACATTCACCTGCACGGTGTTTGCGGCGTTCGATGGCAACGATGGCTTCGATACCGTGCTGACTAACGATGACATCATGGGCTACTTCCAGCGGCATTTCCCCGATGCCATCCCACTGATGCCGACGCTTCTGGAGGACTGGCAACGCAACCCGACCTCGCGGCTTGGAACGGTCTTCTGCGGCCCGTGGCACGTTGACGATTGGGGCCTGCTGATTGGCGACGCAGCCCACGCCATTGTCCCCTTCTACGGGCAAGGGATGAACTGCTGTTTTGAAGATTGCTTTGTGATGGATACGCTGCTTGCCGAAAGCAACGATTGGGGGAACATCATGCCGCAGTTCTACGCGCTGCGGAAACCAAACGCCGATGCGATTGCACGGCTTGCCGTGGCAAATTTCTTTGAGATGCGCTCGCGCGTGGTGGACCCAAACTACCTCCGCAAAAAATCTATCGAGACCCGTCTGCACAGCCTGTTCCCCGACCGCTGGATGCCGCTGTACAGCATGGTGACGTTCAGCACCATCGGCTATGCCGAAGCACTGCAACGCGCCAAGCAGCAGGACGCGTTGCTGGAGCGTGTGGGGTTCGATGCCGTTGAAGCAGCCTTGCAGGAAGGGAAGGAAGCAGCAGAAAAAACATTGTGGGAAGAATAGGCGCAGCTTTCAGTCTGCGCGTTGCGGCCACATCACCGCCCTCACCCCCACCCTCTCCCAATCGGGTGATACTACCGTTTCCACAACATTCGTTCGCTAACATTCGTTCGCTGGGAGAGGGAGCCGAAGCCAAAATGATGGAGTGAAAGACTGGCGGGTGAGTAAGCTCACCCGCTTATGCCGAGCCTGCTCACCCGCTCATACTGAGCCTGTCGCAGCATTCTTGCAAGTGATTTCACTTCTCCCACTCCTCCCACTGGTAGAGTGAGCCAAAGCCGAAGAGTAAAAAGAACACATCGCTTCTTTGTTCATTTCTCACTTCCACCCCACGCGAAGCACCACCGCAAAATGATCGCTGGTTCCGCCGATGAAGAAATCCTCTCTGTAGGTGCGGAATGGCGGGCCGAACTCGGCATTGGTTTTCCCCTTTCGGTCGCGGAGGAAGCTGGGCGCAAAGACGGTTTCGGCGGTTTCGTACAGCACCAGACCGCTGTCGTCCAGCACCCCGGGCGAAAGAAGAATCTGGTCAATCACCTCCCAATCTTTTTTGTAGAAATAACTGCCAATCGCTCCTTCCTCCTGCACCGGTGCGGCGGTGTTCACCATCCGGTGTCCGAACGTTCCGCTGCCGCTGTAGGCGCGTGCGTCCAGCACATCGTGGATGGAACGGTTGTTCGGTTCGTCGTTGAAATCCCCCATCATCACGATGTCGGCGTTGGGGTCAATCGCCCGTAGCGAGTCAATGATCCGCACGGCGGTTTCGGCGGCGGCAACCCGGCGCGGCTCCGATTCCTCTTCCCCCCCCAACCGCGACGGCCAGTGGTTCACCAGCACCGTAAAAGTTTTCCCCTGCCGCTGGAATGTGGCCTCCATGATGTCGCGTGTGGGGCGGCCTGTTCCCAAATCAACGGTGTGCATGGTGGTTCGTACGTGCTTCAGTTCGGCAGCGCGGTACAGGATTCCAACATCTATTCCCCGCGTGTCCGGCGACTCGGCATGAACAATGGAGTATGTCCCCTTCGGAAGATATTCCTGGGTGAGTATCTCCAACACCCGCCGATTTTCAATCTCGCACACACCAAGCAGATCGGGCCCCCGATACTCGTTCATGGCACGTATGGCGCGGGCAAGGTTTGCCATTTTCCGCTCCAGCCGTTCTTCGGTGAAGTTGTTCGTTCCGTTCGGGGTGAACTCATCATCTCCGGAATTTGTCGGGTCGTCTTCCGTGTCGAACAGATTCTCCAGATTGTAGAATGCGAACGCCAGGTAGTTCTCCGGCGGGTTCGGAATAATGGATGAGCGTTGCTGCGCCTCCCCCTCCCCATTCGGCAGATGTTCCTGTGCGCGCGAATGGGTCTCCTGTCCGCTGCAAGCAGCAAGAGCGATAAGCAGAAGCGAAAAAAATGACGGCATAGAGCAGATGGTCAAGTTCATGGCGTTTGTGTTGGCCGCAAGCTAACGGATAGGATGGAAAGGGTGAAGGATAAAGTGTGATGCTGGCCCTCACCCCAACCCTCTCCCAAGTTTGTGACGGTGCTGCTTCGGCTTGTTTGGTCGGTGGGAGAGGGAGCCGGAGGGGAAGAGTAGTGCTTTCGCTGCTGGCCCTCACCCAAGTTTGTGGCGGTGCTGCTTCGGCTTGTTTGGTCGGTGGAAGAGGGGGCCGGAGGGGAAGGAAAGGGGAAACGGAGGGAGGAGTGCCGGGGGCGGAGTGCTTCAATCGCAACAACGAAATTTCCGGATACTATACTCGGGTGAAATGAAATTGCGAACATTGGGCGTTGCCCTCATCTTCCGCCCTGAAGGGGCAGCATACGCCAGCCCAGGGCAGTGCCCTGGGGCACAATCCCCGCAACGACATCAACGCCCTGAAGGGGCAATTCAACACGCCGTCGTATCCCATGTTCATCACATGGAAGTGTTGGTGATATTTTTGTGCCGCCCTTTCAGGGCTTGGAGTATTGTCGGTTTGCTCTGCTACCCAGGGTGTTGCCCTGGGCTATGGTAGCCTGCCCCCCGTTGGGGCGTGAAGAGCGGTGGTGTTGCCATCGGTGTTCCGATTCTGTCGGGGCCAAGCGCGTCCATCAGATGCCACTCAATAGAGCATCTCGCAATCTTAATGCACCCGAGTATATCACTGTTCCACATCGTTCATTCTAACATGAGTACATCTCCTGAAGAATTACAAACCCAACTTGCAGCAACCACCGACAGCCGCGAACGGGCAATCATTCTGGTGAAATTGGGAATGGCTCTTTCCAGAATTGAGCCGACGGAGGGGCTGGCCTATGCCGAAGAAGCACAGAAGGCCGCACGCCAGCTGCGCGATGACATCACGCGCGCCCACGCCCTGCATGCAATCGCTTGCTGCCACGAGACGCTTGCCCAGTATCAGCCGGCACTTGCAGCCGCACAGAAGGCGCGGTGGCTGTTCCAGAAACGTGGCGACCAGATTGGCGAAGGAACCTGCCTGAACGCGATTGCCGTAATCGCCCACGGCATGGGGGATTATCCAACAGGGCTGAGCGCGCTGGCGGAGGCTCGCGAAATTTTTACCGCACAGGAGGATCAGCCAGGGCTGGCTTCGGCATTCAACAACACCGGGATGATGTACCAAGAATTAGGCAACTACCCGGAAGCACTGAACGCCTACTTGCAAGCGTTGCAGATCAACGAAGGGCTTGGGAACGAACAGCTTGTTGGGGTGAACATCGGGAACGTCAGCAATATCTATTTCTACTTGGGCGATAACGAACGCTCGTTCCAGTACGACCTTCGCGCACTTGAGATTGCCCGCCGGCTGAACGACCAGTACGGGATTGGCCACACGCTGGACAATATCTCCTCGCACCACAAAACCCGTGGCGATTACCAAGCCGCGCTGGATGCGCTTACCGAGTCGTTGGAAATCTTCCGGCAGATGCAAGCCAAGCGGTATGAATCCGCAATCCTGATAAAGCTGGGGGCATTGCACGAACAGCAGCAGCAACCAGAGGCAGCACTGGAGCAATACCACGCAGCAACCACCATTGCCGAAGCGATCGGCGATGCGAACACACTTGCCAATGCACAAGCCCACATCGGCATGATGCATCACAAACAGGGCAACTACCTGCTGGCAATTCCGGTGCTGAACGACGCGATTACCACAGCCGAAGCATCGGCCAACCCAAGGATTGTCTGCGAGACCAAGCGGCTGATAGCCGAATCGCTGGCGGCAACCGGAGACCACACCGCAGCGTTCGCGCAGTTGCAGGAACACCTTGTGCTTCTGACGGAACTCTCCAGCGAGCAACAGCGCAAATCCGTTGCCGAAGCCCAAGCCCGGTTCGATGTTGAACGCACCGAACGGGAGCGCGAAGTGCTGCGGTTGCGGAACCAACATCTGGAGGAGACCATGGAGCTGCGGAACAAGGAGCTAACCACGCTGGCCATGAACCTTGTCCAGAAGAACACCTTCCTGCAGAAACTTCGCAAACAGACCGAGCAGCTTGCCGAGGAACATCCAACAGCAAAACTTGCGATGAAAGCCTTGATGCGTGAAATTGCGGAGAACCTTCGGGGGGATGATGATTGGGAGCGATTCCAGCAGGAGTTCCAGCACGTCCACCATGATTTTATCCGCCGCATCGCCAGCGACCACCCGAAGCTAACCCCCACCGAACTGAAGGTCTGTGCCCTGCTGAAGGTGAACTTGTCGAACAAAGAGATCGCTAACCTTCTCTCCATCTCCCTGCGTAGCATCGAAAGCCACCGCTACTCCATCCGCAAGAAGATGGGGCTTGCGGGCGAGATCAGCCTTGCGGCATATTTGGCGGCGGTGTAGGGCTGTGGGATAAGGGGGAGAGTGAGATTCGGAGAACTCCCCTCACCCTTTCTTAGCCCCCTCTCCCACCGAAGGCCGCCGCCGAAACAGTAGCGACACCAGTCTGGGAGAGGGCGGAGGTGAGGGAGCAACGGGGGCGATGACGGAGGGCGACGGGGTACCGCGCAGCAGCGGCGATAGCTTTCCCAACGGAAGAAGAGATTGGCATATTCACGGTAAGCGGGCGGAAGATTGCCACAATCCCCGTGGATCTCACCACGCTGAAGGCCGGCTTCAACAAAGTGGAGTGGGACGGCCTTGATGCCGATGGCGACCGCCTTGCTAACGGGGTCTCTTACTACCGCCTCCGCATCAGCGATGGCACAGCAACACAGGAGATTATTGAGAAATTGGTGGTGATGCGGTGAGCAATAAAGGCTGATTTAATGAAGAATATCAATCGTGGTTGAAAATCGTTTTGAGTGAGCAATAACCTCGGCAATATATTTTCCAGATGGTAGAGTGTGGCAAGGGATGACCACTTCATGGATAGATTGATCTGCGGAAACAATTGAACTCCAAATCTGTTGGCCGAATAAATCATATATCCGTAGTTGAGCAGCCGTGATTATGAATGATTGGGGAAATCGAATAATTGCGGTATTCATTACAGGGTTAGGGACTACTGTTATTGGCATATCATGGTTGCCATTATCTTCGATGTCACTTGAGATAGGAGTCGTATAAAGCAGTATTGGCCCAGCAGCAGCCATGCCATAATCTCCTGCAAAATCTATGTCATTAACGAAACCCTGCGGATAGTCTATCGGAAAGACTGAGTCTTCAACCACCCATGATACCCCTCCATCGGTTGTTCTACGCAATCGGTGGTCGCCAGCAAGGATATTTAGAGCGTCAAACGGGTAAGCGTTACCGATACCAAGATAAAATCCATTTTCATCTAGAATGTATGGAATGATCTTCCATGTAGCACCGCTATCGGTAGTCATAAGTATGGTGCTATTTGTTCCGCTTACTGTCCCAATACCAGTTGGGCCGAACTCACAACCCCACCAATCTCTTGCATTGTTCTGATAAACTTTGCTCCATGTATTTCCTGCATCAGTTGTTCGTAAAATATGCCCAGAATAAGTACAGGCAATCCCTACTGTATCAGAAACGAATGCTATTTCGTTAATAAGTGGTGTAGAATCTGGGATTGAAGCAACTATCCATGTTGTTCCTCCATCGGTAGTTTTTATTATTCCGCTGCTATCATGGTTAATTCTACCGCTAATAACGGCGTGGTTTTTCTTCAATAT
>JADZEY010000120.1 GCA_020850315.1 Armatimonadota bacterium
GTGCGGTCATCGGCGTGAAGCCGACGACATCGGCGAACAGAACGCTTGCCGAATCGAAGCGGTCGGCGATGTTCTCCTCGCCGGAGATAATCCGCTCGGCGATGCTTGGCGGGAGGGTTTTGTGGAGGAGTTCCTCGGTGGCTTTGGCGCGGGCGCGTTCGATGGCGATGCGTTTCTCCATCTCCGCAATCTGCCGCTGCTGCTCCACCTGAATCGCCTTCTTCAGTGCCTCCTCGGTGTGGACTTCTTGATAGACTTGGTGGAACAGCTTGTACTGCTCAAGGGCTTCCTCCGGGCGGTTTTCTTGCTGGTAAAGATCAGCTAAGTTTTGGTGATTTTCATAGAGTTTTTGCTTAGTCCCAAGCTCTTGATTGAGGGTGATTGCTTGCTGAAGGAGTTCCTCGGCTTTCGTGGGGTTGTAGTCGGCGAACTGTTTGTGGGCGTAGAGCGAGCCAATGTTCCCGGTGAAAACGGCAACACTGGAACGCTCCCCAAGCTCTTCATTCAATTCAAGCGCACGGGTGAAATACTCCAACGCTCGTGGGTAGTCCGAAAGGTGATAGTACACAGTCCCGATGTTGCCAGTACCACGGGCAATCCCGGAACGATTCCCAAGCTCTTCAAACAATTCAACCGCACGGGTGAAATACTCCAACGCTCGCGCATAGTCCGAGAGGCTACCGTACACACTCCCGATGTTGCCAGTAACACGGGCAACGCCAGAACGATCCCCAAGCTCTTCATACAATTCAAGCGCACGGGTGTAATACTCCAATGCTCGCGCATAGTCCGAGAGGCTTGCGTACACAAGCCCGATGTTGCCAGTACCATTGGCAACGCCGGAACGATTCCCAAGCTCTTCAAGCAAGGCAACCGCACGGGTGAAATACTCCAATGCTCGCGGGTAGTCCGAAAGGCTTGCGTACACATTCCCGATGCTGCCAGTAACATGAGCAACGCCGGAACGATTCCCAAGCTCTTCATGCAAGGCAAGCGAACGGGTGTAATACTCCAACGCTCGCGGGTAGTCCGAGAGGTCGAGGTACACATTCCCGATGTTGCCAGTAACACGGGCAACGCCGGAACGATCCCCAAGCTCTTCATGCAAGGCAATTGCACGGGTGAAATACTCCAATGCTCGCGGGTAGTCCGAGAGGGCATTGTACACATTCCCGATGTTGCCAGTAACAATGGCAACGCCGGAATGATTCCCAAGCTCTTCATGCAAGGCAAGCGCACGGGTGAAATACTCCAACGCTCGTGGGTAGTCCGAGAGGTTGTTGTACACATTCCCGATGTTGCCAGTAACAGCGGCAACGCCGGAACGATCGCCAATGGATTCGTACAATTTTAGTGCTTGCTCCAATCGCTCCAATGCTTCGCTATACCTTCCCTGTTCCGCATGCACTCTCCCTTGCACTCGCAAGGCATTAGCTTCGGTGGCTACTTCAGCGGCTTGTTTGGCAAGGGTTTGGGCTTCGGTGGCGGCGGCAAGGCTTTCGGTATGCTGGCCGTGTTTCTCCAATTCTTCGGCAAGCTGGTTTAGTGCTTCGGCGCGTTGGCTAGGGGATGTGGCCGATTCGGCGGCGGCGCGGAGCTTGGCGAGGGTTTCGGCTGGGTTGGTCATGGTTGATCTTCTTCTGGTGTGGCTTCTTCGCTACTCCCTATTGCTTGCAGAATCTCGGTTTCTAATGCTCGTGGGTCAGGTAGTTGGTTCAATATCTCAGCGGGCAAGTGGCTATCGGTCACGTAGCTGGCAACACCCATTGGCGCATCAATCTTCCGTAGCGCATACTCTACCGCTATCCGTTGCTTGCTGGCGCATAGGATGATCCCTACCGATGGGTTTTCATGCTCGGCTCGCTCGAAATCGTCCAACAAATTCAAATAGAAATTCATCTTTCCAACATATTCCGGCTTAAACTCTCCTGCCTTCAATTCCACCGCCACCAACGCACATAACCCACGGTGATAGAACAACAGATCAATAAAATATTCGCTTTGCTGCAATACGATTTTATGCTGGCTGGAAATAAAACAGAAACCTTTGCCGAACTCCATCAGCACTTGCTTGATCCGTTCAATCATCCGCCGCTCTAACTCCCGCTCCACTACCGGACGGGTGATTCCAAGGAAGTCGAGCAGATAGACATCTTTCAAGGCTTCGGCCGCTTGCTCGGCCAGTGGAGCAGGAAGCGCTTGGTGAAAATTGTGCTGCTTCTGTGCCGGAAGCTGGCGCGCATAAGCATCCGAAACGATAGCGTTCAGCAAGGCACTGCGGCTCCAACTATTTGCCGCTGCCGTCCGCAGGTAGAACTCTTTCTGGGGAATGCTTTTGACTTTGGCAAGGATCAGCAGATTATGCCCCCAGGGTAATTCTCCAACAAGCTGTTGGAGAATTGGATGGCTGCGGTACTCAAGAACCAGCTGCCGCATGTACCAAAGGTTCTGCGATGAAAAACCACGGACACCCGGGAACTCTTGCCGAAGATCGCTGGAAAGCCGCTCGACAACAGCTTTGCCATACCCGTCTGTCTGCTGGCGATTGGCAATGCTCTCCCCGATGTGCCAGTACAACCCAACCAACTCACGGTTGACCATTCGCGCGGCTTGCAACCGCGCAGCCGCTACCGCTGTTTTGATCTCTGCAAGAAGGTCAGCGTATTCGGGGTTGGTCATGGCAAGAAAAAAGTATGAAGGATGAAGGTTGAAGGATGAAAGGAAGAAGTGCGGTAGCGGCTTTTCTTCGAAAAATACGCCCGCAGGTTGAAATGGGGAATGGAGAATTGATACTTGGGTGCGTTGAGATTGCGAGATGCGCTATTGAGTTGGATGCGATTGCCCCTGAAAGAATCGGGGTGCCGACGGCAACGGCAACACCATCGCTCTCCACGCCCCAACGGGGCACACCACCATAGCCCAGGGCAACGCCCTGGGTAGCAGAGCAAACCAACTCCAAGCCCTGAAAGGGCGGCACAACAATATCGTTACCACCTCCATGTGCTGAGCATGGGCTACAACGGCGTATTGAATTGCCCCTTCAGGGCGTTGATGCGTTGGGGGGATCGTGTTCCCAGGGCGTTGCCCTGGGCTGGCGTATGCTGCCCCTTCAGGGCGGAAGATGGATGCTTGTAATCTCATTTCGCCCGAGTAGAGAATGCCCCCTTCGCCACTGACCGTCGAATGCAGAATGGAGAAATGTTGAGTGTCGAGTGTCGAATGAAGCATAGCCTCTTCACTAATGACCAATGACCATGGACTAATGACCGTCGAATGAAGCATAGCCTCTTCGCCACTGACCACCTTTGAAAGTATGAAGTATGAATGACGAAGTATGGGTAGTGCGGTTTTTCGGCTGATTGCGTAGCTTGTTTTCCAAGAAAGAGTCCATGCTCAACCTCCATTTCAAGCTCTTCGCCTACAAGTACAACCTTCAGTGTGCCAGTTGAAAAATTGCACTACCGAAGTATGAAATGGAGCATAGCCTCTTCACTACTGACCACTGACTACTGACCACTGACTACTGACTACTGACTACTGACTACTGACTACTGACTACTGACTACTGACCACTGACTTCCGTGAACCTCAACCACTCCGAGAAAGTATGAAAAGGGGAAGTGCGGTAGCGGCTTCCCTCCGATTCGGCGGCGGCGCGGAGCTTGGCGAGGAGTGTGTCTGGATTATTCATGCTGGTTGGATTGGATTACAGAACAGAATCGTTCGCTTACTGCGTCGTTACCTTGTCGAAGATGTTCGCGCTCCGGAGAATCTCCAGCAGATACCACCGCCCCTGATACTCCATCACCGAGAACCCAAGCGAGCCTTCGCGCCCTTGCCAGCCGTAGAAAATTTCAAGGCCAATTGGGCGGTTGGCCCCTTCCCACGGGCGCGATGTCTGGAATCGAACAAACTCCAACGTGTTCAAGGTCACGTTCTTTTTTTTTGCCGAGGCAACAATCTCATCGAACGGAGCGCGAACGCGCTGCTCCATCTGGCGGGTAAGCTGCTTGCTTTTCAGCCGATTCGTCTCCGTTGGCGCAACGGCACGGATAACGTTTACTGGCGGGAGCAGGGCTCGCAATCCTTTCCAATCGGCGTTGCGGATTGCGGCGAACAGCTTGGTGGCGATTGCTGCCGAATCGGTTGGTTGGGCTTTGGTGGTGGCCGCAACCAGTGCGAGCAACAGCAGTGGCAGAATCATCAATCGTGTAATCATCGGCGAACATTGAATTGTGTGAGGAATCAGTGTTGTTGTGACGGCTGCAAAATAGGAACTGGTAGGGAAGCCTCGCCAGCCGATTCCGCAGCATTGTTGGTGCAGGGGGTTGGAAGATTTTGGCAAGCAATGCCAATCAGGAAAATTCTGCTATCAGGTTACAACCTCAGTCGCTATTTTCACCGACGCTATGCAATCCTACCTAACTGGTTACTCTTTCCGACCATTGCTATGCAATCCTACCGACTGCTTTTTCCGACCCTCCTTCTGCTTGCTGCTTCCGCCACGCTTCACGCGCAGGAATCGCCGCTGTTCCGTTGGCTTCCGCCAGCGCAGACGGGGGTGGATTTTGCGAACATGGTTGTTGAGGATGACACCTTCAATGTCACCCTCTTCATCTACGCCTACAACGGCGGTGGTGTGGCGGTGGGGGATCTGAACGGCGACGCGCTGCCGGACCTCTATTTCACCGGAACGCGCCAGGGCTCGCCAAACCGCTTGTTCCTGAATCAAGGCGGGTTGCGATTCCGTGCGGCCTTGCCGGAGGCTGGCGTGGATGATTCGGTTGGCGTTCGCTACGGCGTGACAATGGCCGATATTGATGCCGATGGCGATCTGGACATCTACGTGGCCAAGCACGACGCGCCGAACACCCTGTTTATCAACAACGGCAACGGAACGTTCAGCGAACAGGCGCGGAAATTCGGGTTGGATTTCTGCTGCACCAGCCAACAAGCCACCTTCTTCGATTACGACCGCGACGGCGATCTTGATATCTACCTTGCCGTCAACGGCGATGCAAAAGGGGAGGCGTTTAAGCGGGATGGCAACCCCGATAGGTTGCTCCGCAACAACGGGAACGGCACGTTCAGCGATGTGAGCAACCAGGCCGGAATCAGCGATAAAGGCTACGCGCTAAGCGTGATGGTGGGGGATTACAACAACGATGGCTGGAGCGACGTGTACGTTGCCAACGATTTCGAGGCTCCCGACCTGCTGTACATCAACAACCACGACGGAACCTTCACCAACCGCGCGCGCCAGTGGATGAAGCACACCAGCATCTTCTCCATGGGCTCCGATGCCGCCGATGTGAACAACGACGGCAACCTTGATCTATTCACGGTGGATATGATGCCGGAAGATCACTGGCGGAAGATGTCGCACATGGGGCAAGGCTCCGTGTACGATCCCAAATTCGATTCGGCGCAGCTGATGCGGAACATGCTGCACATCAACCGTGGCAATGGGACCTTCCTTGAAGTTGGGCAGCTTGCTGGGATTGCAGAAACCGATTGGAGCTGGGCCCCGCTGTTTGCCGACTACGACAACGATGGCGATAAAGACCTGTTCATCAGCAACGGTTACAAGCGGGATGTTCAGAACCTTGATGTGATCCACAATATCAACAACCGGAGTTTCGACCCGATCAACGTCATCCGCAAAGTTCCATCGGTGAAGCTGCAGAACTACCTGTTCCGTAACGACGGCGGTTTGAACTTCACGAAGATGAGCAACCAGTGGGGCGCAATCCAGATGGTGAACACCAACGGCGCAGCCTTTGCCGATTTGGACCTTGACGGCGACCTTGATCTGGTGATGAACAACATTGATAGCGTTGCCTTCATCTACCAAAACCTTGCCGCCGACCAGAAATTGGGGAACTACCTGCAGATTGCCTTGCAAGGTGCCGATAACAACACCGCCGCGCTCGGTTCCCGCGTGACGATCAGCGCGGGGGGGAACTCACAGATGTTGGAGTGCACCCCGGTTCGTGGCTACATGTCCTCCATCAACTGCCCGCTCCATGTTGGTTTGGGGGATGCTACGGCGGTGGATTCCATCACCGTCCGCTGGCCCAACGGAGCGGTGCAGACGGTGGCAAATGTGGCAGCAAACCAAGTGGTGGCAATCCGGCAGAATGCCACATCAGCCACATCAGCCCCGGCATCCGCCGCCACGGCACAGCTTGCCGACACGCTGTTCTATCCGGTTCCTAACCGGATAGAGTATCGCCACCGCGAGAACCGTTTTGATGATTTCCTTCGCGAGCGGCTGCTGCCCAATCGCCTTTCGCGCAGCGGGCCAGGGATTGCTGTGGGGGATGTTGATGGAAACGGCCTTGACGACGTTTGGATTGGCGGCGCACGCAGCTATCCCGGGGCCTTGTTCCTGCAAGATGATGCAGGGGGGGTCCGTCGCGCCCCCGATAGCGCGGCGTTTGTTGCCGATTCCGCCAGCGAGGACACCGGCGCGCTGATGTTCGATGCCGATTCCGATGGCGACCTTGATCTGTACGTTGCAAGCGGCGGGAACGATGTCAGCCCATCGGAGTTCGCGCTCCTTCAAGATCGCCTGTATCTGAACGATGGTCACGGGGTGTTCACAAAATCCGGGCTTCCGGCCATGCCAACCAGCACCAGCAGCGTGGTTGCTGCCGACTACGATCACGATGGTGATCTTGATCTGTTTGTTGCTGGGCGATCCATTCCCGGGAAGTATCCATCAGCCCCACGCAGCTACCTTCTGCGAAACGACCGTGGCCGATTCAGCGATGTCACCAGCGCAGCTGCGCCGGAGCTGATGCAGCCCGGAATGGTGACCTCGGCACTCTGGACCGATTTCGACAACGACACCTGGAGCGATTTGATGTTGGTGGGGGAGTGGATGCCGGTGCGGTTCTTCCGCAATCGGCAGGGGACGCTGCATGAGGTGACCTCCACCGCCGGGATAGATTCCAGCGAAGGATGGTGGAACAGCATCAGCGGCGGCGACGTTGACAACGACGGCGATATTGACTACGTTCTGGGGAACTGGGGGCTGAACGTCTATTCTCCGCTGCGCCCCAGCAAGCAGCTTCCGCTGCAACTGTACGCCCGCGATTTTGACGGCAACGGCAGCAGCGATCTTGTGCTTTCCTACTTCTTCCGTGGTGCCGAGTATCCGGTGCGTGGCCGGATGGAAGCCGCAAGCCAGCTTCCAGCATTTATCCGCCGCAAATACCCCACCTACACCAGCTACGCCAGCGCAACGCTGGATCAGATGTACGGGCGGCACAACCTTGATTCTGCCGAACACTTTCGCGCACGGACGTTTTCCAGCAGCCTTCTGGAAAATCTTGGCAGCGGGCGATTCCGGCTTCGTCCGCTGCCCCTTGTGGCCCAGACCACGCCAATGTTCGGTTCGCTTCTGGAAGATTTTGACGGCGACGGAAATATGGACCTGTTGTGCGTCGGCAATTTCGATGGAGCCGACCCGCTGGTGGTTCGCTACAACTCCGGCTACGGCCTGTTTCTCAGCGGCGATGGCAACGGAAATTTCGTGCAGAAATCGGCAACCAATTCTGGGTTCAATGTGCCCGGGGAAGGGCGGGGGCTTGCCTGTGTTGCGGGGAACCGGGGGATCACGATTGTTGCCGCCAACTGCAACGCCGCCGCCACCAGCTTTGCGATACGCCCGCTCCGCATTGACCGCGCCAAAAACTACACCCACTGCATTTTGAACCTTGGCGATGGCCGCACCCGCCGCCAGGAATGCTACTGGGGAAGCGGCTACCTTTCGCAAAGTTCCCACATGCTGATGCTCCCATCGGCAACCTCAACCGCCCAACTCTACACGCTGGGGAAGCAGGTTGGGGAGGTTGGGAAGTAGAGTGAGTTGTGGGGGACAGCCTACTGGGGAGGATCAACGATTGCTGAACACAACCTCCATTGTTGCAATCCTATCTGGCGGCAAAAGCCGGCGGATGGGGCGCGACAAAGCGATGATTCACACCGACCCAGATGCGGATTCGGAGAGTGGCCCAGCCGGCCAACAAACATGGCTGGAGAAGCTGTGTGAGCTGGCGGTGAGTTCCGGCGCAAACGTCCTTGTGGTGGGGCGCGAACGCCCAAATGGTTGGTGCATCCCGAACATCCATTTTTTCCCGGATGATGCCCCGTCAATCGGCCCGCTTGGCGGCTTGGCCACCGCGTTACGCCATGCAAACGCCCCGGTGATGCTTGTTGGCTGTGATATGCCACGGCTAACCGAGCAAGCCTTCCGATGGTTGGCAGCGCAACAAGCCCAGCTGGTTCATTCCGATGGGGTTGCTCTGGTTGCTGGCAAGCACATCGAGCCGCTGTTCTCCATTTACTCACCCTCACTTCTGCCAACAATTCACGGGCAGATGCAGCGTGGTGAGTACTCACTTCGCGGGCTCATGCACTCAGCCCGGTTTGCAATGCTTGACGCGCCCGATTGGCTTCTGCCGCAGCTTGCGGGGGTGAACACACCGCAGGAGCTTCAGGCTTGGCGTGCCGAGCAATCATAACTTACCGTGCGCAAAGCCATGCTGGAGCTTGGCGGTTACAGTGCCTCGGTGTTTCACCAGAATAGCCCCCTCCGCTCATGCTGAACCCCGTCGAAGTGGCTCCGCTCATGCTGAGCTTGTCGAAGCAAGCCACTGAACGGGCAAGTTCTCACTCTTCAAATTCTTCGTGCGCCATATCACGCAACGCGCAATAGACTTGCGCCAGCGGCAGCCCAACAACGGTGTAGTAATCGCCATCAATCCGCTGGATAAACACCGCTCCCAAATCATCTTGGATGCCGTAGCTGCCGGCCTTATCCATCGGCGATCCGGTGGCAACGTAGGCGGCAATCTCATCATCATCAAGCGTGCGGAAGGTGACGTTGGCGTTGCCGCAACCAACGGCTTCCGCGCCAGTTGCTGCATCAATAATTGCCCAGCCGGTTAGCACTGTGTGGGTGTTGCCGCTAAGGCTTTGCAGCATCCGGTGGGCATCGGCGGGGGCGGTGGGTTTGCCAAGCACAACGTTGTTCAGTACAACCGTGGTGTCCGCGCCAAGCACCAGCCCGTGTGTTTGCTGGCTTGCAACCGCACGCGCTTTCAGCTGTGCCAGCCGTTGCACCATCTGCTGGGGGGATTCATCGGGAAGCTGAGTTTCGTCGGTATCGGGGGAGATGACGGTGAACCGAACGCCAATCTGCGCAAGCAGCTGCCGCCGCCGTGGCGATGATGAAGCAAGGATAACCGAAGGAAGATGGATCATTGTTTTTTCGGCAAAAGTAGCACCCCACCGGAATCACCCAAACTTGTGTGAGAGGATATGCAATGCAAGAAGGAAGAGTTCACGCAAAGGCGCAGAGAGAAGCCACACAAAGGAGACGAAGAAGAGAAGGGGAAGAGGAATAGGAATAGAATCCCGAGATCATGCACACAATCCCTGTTCTTACATCTGGTAGCCGGATGATAGCTGGGTTGACGTGTAAATTGAGCAAGCAGAACTGAACCATTTTCCCGACACCGATCTTCCCAACATGGAACGCAAACTGACCTACGATCCGCTGATTGAACTGATGGCGTTGTACGATGGCCGCAAAGCCACGCGCGAAAAAATTGACGCGGCAACGCTTCCGGTGGAGGAACGCCTGAAGCAGCGCATTGTTGACGGCGACCAGCTTGGCGTTGATGCCGATCTGGACGAAGCACTCCGCAGCCATGACCCCTTAACCATCATCAACACTATCCTGTTAGATGGGATGAAAGTGGTGGGCGAGTTGTTCGGTTCCGGGCAGATGCAGCTTCCGTTTGTGCTGCAATCAGCCGAGACGATGAAGGCTGCGGTGCGTCACTTGGAGCCGTTCATGGAGCGCACCGAGCAGGCCGCGCGCGGCACAATGGTGCTGGCTACGGTGAAAGGTGATGTTCACGACATCGGGAAAAATTTGGTGGACATCATCCTGACCAACAACGGCTACCGCGTCATCAATTTGGGGATAAAAGTTCCCGTGGAGGTGATGTTGGATGCGGTGGAGCAACACAATGCCGATGCCATTGGGATGAGCGGCCTTCTGGTGAAAAGCACGCTGGTGATGAAGGAAAATCTGGAGCTGATGCATGGCCGTGGGATCCACGTTCCGGTGGTGCTGGGCGGCGCGGCATTAACCCGCCGATATGTTGAGCATGACCTTCGCGAAATCTACGGCCCCAACGTTGCCTATGCCGAAGATGCTTTTTCCGGGCTTCATTACATGGAGCTGCTTGCCGAGACAGGGGGGCTGGTTCCAGAGCCAGCACAGGCGGAGGGCGCAGCCGCCGAAGCTGCATCCGCAACGCAAGCATCCGAACCAGCCGATTCCCCCGAAGCTGCCCGCCGCCGTGCCAGCGACGAACGTGGCGCGGTGAAATACCGCACCGCCATTGAAGAAGAAATCGAAGAGCTTGCAACGCTGATGCTGGCCGAACCGGAAGAGCTTCAAGAATGGGGGTTGGGGAGCATCATTGTTGCCGAACTGCGCGACACGATTGTGGGATGCGGAAGGATCATCCCGATTAGCGACTCCGTTGCTGAGCTTACGGAGATTACCGTGCTGCCAGAGCAGTGGGCCGCCGGCGTGGGAATGGATCTTGTGCGGGTGATGCGGCGCACCGCTCGCGGCGGCAAACCGGAAACCGTGATCTACGTGGCTTGCAACCCACACGATGCCGACCTTGCCCGATTCTACCGGACGCTTGGCTTCGACCAAGTGAGCTTGGATGACCCCCGCGCTGCGGTGGCCGAAGAAAAAATCGCTTACTGCTTGGAAGAATACGGTGCCGCCCCCGCGCTCTTCATCAGCAAGCCCGCCAGCCAGATTAACGACCGCACTGCCGGCGCGCTGGATACCGCGCTTCACCTGATGCAGGGGCAAGTGCGCGATGCCGATTTCCCACTGAATGTGGAGCAGTACGAAGCGCAGAACAACGTCCGCAAACTTCGCGTCACCAGCGACGTTGACCGCACCCTCCCCATTCCCGAAGCTCCGTTTTGGGGATCGCGAGTGGTGGAGAATATCCACATTGATAAGGTGTTCGAGTATATCAACGAGGTTGCACTGATCCGTGGCCAGTGGCAGGTCCGGAAAGGGAAACGCACCGCAGAAGAATACCGCCGCGAGCTTGATGAGGTGGTCTATCCAAAATTTGAGGAGATGAAATTGCGCGCCAAGCGGGAGCGATTGCTGGATCCAAAAGTGATCTACGGCTTCTTCCCATGCCGCGCCGATTACAACTCACTGGTGGTCTATCGTCCGGCGGGGGTGGCGGAAGAACAACTTCTTGGCGAATGGAACGGGGCAATTTCCAGCAGCCAGTGGCTTCGCAATGCACAGATGGAAGAGTGGTTGCGGTTCGAGTTTCCCCGTCAGTCGCATGGCCGCCACCTTTGCATCACCGATTTCTTCCGCCCGATAGAGTCGGGTGAGTACGATGTGCTGGGGATCCAGATCGTCACCGTTGGGGGGAAGGCAACGGAGTACTCCAACGAACTATTCCGCACCAACAACTACAGCGACTATCTCTATTTCCACGGGTTATCGGTGGAGAGTGCCGAGGCGTTGGCCGAGTACTGGCATCGCTCGATGCGGACTGAGCTTGGGATTGCTGGCGACGACGCAGCCGACATCCGCCGGTTGTTCTCGCAAGGATACCGCGGAAGCCGTTACTCCTTCGGCTACCCCGCCTGCCCGGATCTTGAACAACAGACCAACATCTTCCAACTTCTACGTCCCGAACGGATTGGGCTTGCGTTAAGCGAGGAGTTTATGCTGGAGCCGGAGCAATCCACCAGTGCCATTGTGGTTCATCACCCCGCCGCCAAGTATTTCAACGTGAGGGAGTGATGGCGGGGGACTCACCTCCGCCTTCACGTCATTGGTTGGGTGGGAGAGGGAGCCAAAGCCGGGGAGGAGATTTCAATGCTTCGGCTTCCCACCGAGCATCACCCTCCGCTCATGCTGAGCCCCGTCGAAGCCTGCCCTGAGCCTGCCGAAGGGTATGAGTGGAACCATTGAACGGGTTGAGTTCCTCGGACGGAGTGAGATCGCGATGATTATTGCTTGAAATTTCCATTGCGTTGGTGCATTTTCGCAGAGCGTTAAACGTTCCTACCGTTGTGGTTTCCCAAGCCAGCCTGCAATTAACCGCATCAACACAGATCAAGCCTCCGCGCGAACCGAACAACAGGTGATAACCATGAAGACATTGTTTCTTGCACTGACCACACTTTTGCTAACCGCCAGCGCAGCCATTGCGCAAGATGCCGAGCCAACAACCATCGCCATTTTCCCTTTTAAGAACCTTACTGGCGAGGTAATCTACGACGACCTTTCTTGGTCCTTTGCCGATTCGCTTCACCACTACTTAACAACGAAGCCGGAATCAACCACAAAGTTTGTGCTGGTTTCCATGGATGACATTCGCGACCAGATGCTGGCCAACAACGTTGATATCAAAAGTCCCAGCTACGAAACTGATGTTTGGAAAGTGGCGCAGTTGTTAGGAGCCAAAAAAGTTGTGTGGGGAACATACCTGATGAAGTATGAGATTGCCAACCTTGAAGCCAAAGTGGTGGATTGCCGAACCTTAATGCACGACCAAACCAACATGGCAAAGAAAATTCGCCCGAAGTATCCCGAGGCATTAACCCAAGTGGCAACCGTGGGGGATAAAATTCTGCCAGCGATGCATTAGCGTTTAGCCAGCGAACCGATAACAAGGCCGGCCACGCATCCAGCAAGGGTGCGTGGCCGGCCTTGTCTATACTCCAGTACTTGGCGGCGACGTGACGCCACCAAATTCTTTCCTCACTTGCACTTCTGCAGCGGGAAGGCTTCGCGGAAAAACCAGCGTGGCGGCAGAAGAACTCTATCTGCAGAGTGTCGTTGCCAGTAAGAAGCCAGCTATTGCGTAGCTGCTGAGCCGCATCCAAACACTATCCACCATCGCCGATTGAAGCCACGCCGGGCTGGTGGCTTTTTGGCCTGTGAAGGAAGGGGTGTTGCTGGCATTGCAGCCGAACAGAACAAGCACTGCGATGATGAAGAATAGCCTCATGGTTGTACCGCGTGGAGCATGAAGAGTTAACTCAGCTGCAGTTATACTCGAAGCAAAGTGGTTTGCGAAAATCTACCAAGTTGGCGTACTGCTACACCGCATGGATGTACTCGGCAGGCCTATCGGCTTTTGCCGCGAATGGTCGGGGTAAACGGGGAATAGCAACGCGGGTGTTCTTGCAAGCCAATTTCGTTGGAGTATAATCCATAGAGAAACACTGAAACTAGCCAGATTGGTCGGTATCTGGAATTGGAGGCGGAGATTGAGCGGCAGCAGAAGAGGTAGAATTCTTTTTATCAATAGCAAGCTATAGTTCACCTCCCGTTTGGGAAGGATTTTGTTGGTGACATTCCAATTATAGATTTCCATTTCCTTTTCCTTACTGCACCATCAACAAAAGTAAAATATCTGATCTTTTTCTTCTTGTTTAATCGAAAATCAACAGCACCATGAAGTTTATTTTCCCAATCTTGAAGGAATTTATAAATATCATTATTTGTTGGGCGATGCCTAAACAAACGAATAGCACAAGAATCATCACAGCCACCTTTATCCGATTCACGGGTAGAAGCAAGATACCCTTCTGTCCACGCTGAGTCTCGCATCAATATGAAAATCTTCCATGTTGGCTGACGTAAAGAGTCATAATGCTTGCTTAAAAAAGATAACTGTAAAGGTGCATATTTTTAGCCTTTA
>JADZEY010000121.1 GCA_020850315.1 Armatimonadota bacterium
AGAACTTCCGTTCGCCCCCCAGCCCAAAGCTGTAATCGGGGGCTTTTGAGCGGCCATCAATCAGCAAGCGATCTTCGGTAATGACTTCCCGTTTTTGTTCAGAAAGCCCTTGCTTATTGGTCAAGTCCCAGCCAAGCAGATCGAACAGAGGATTGAGGAAGTCCACGCGGAGTTGCGCTTCCTTGTAGGAAGGATCACGTAAGCGAGCGTGGTTACGGGTGAAGCGTTCAACAAGGTTGTGGAGTTCGGTAGGTGCGGGCATAGATGCAAGGTTCAGTTAACAGACCCACGAAGGTACAAAACCGGATCAAAAACCGTTGCAGAAAGTTAGCAGGATAGGGGGGAGAAGTCAAAAGAAAAATTGGGCAAAGAGGGGGGTCCTCTAATTTATCCCCTCAAAAAATTAAAAAGCTGTTGTGATCTCCAAGTTGGCGATTGTGTAGGGGGGGGGAAGCATCGCCAGAAGCATCATCGTTGGGTTGGGATCAGTGCAAAACGTATGAGCGTTGCTGAAGCAGATGGCAAAAAAACCATAGAACCTCTGATCTTCTCCCATGCGCCGCTTACCAAACTTCCATTCCTCAACCCCAAACAGCTTCTCACTCAGTCCCCATCCGTTTTCGGTATAGTTTCACTGCTGCTTCATGCTCAGTTCCTGTGCGGCTGAAGGTGTGCTCGCCGCTGCCGTCGGCTTTGGCAACCATGTACAGGTAGTCGTGTTTTGTTGGCTTCAGCGTGGCCATGATGGATGCACGCCCGGGGTTGTTGATTGGCGTGGGGGGAAGCCCTTTGTAGCGGTAGCTGTTGTAGGGGTTCTCCATCTCCAAATCCTTGTACAACAACCGCCGCGGGCCATCGGGCAGAACGTACTGGATGGTGGGGTCTGCCTCCAGTTTCATCCCACGCCGCAGACGGTTCAGATAAAGCCCTGCTACAATCGGGCGATCGCCATCGGTGCGGGCTTCCCCTTCAACAATGGAAGCAAGGGTAATCGCTTCGTAAGGGGTTAATCCCTGCGCCGCAGCAAGTTTTTTCAGGTTGTCGGTATAGAAGGTGCGGAATGTTTCGGCTAATCGGGTAAGTACTGCTTCCGGCTGCTCACCCCAGTAGAGGAAGTAGGTATCGGGCATTAAATAGCCTTCGGCGGTTGGGGCGTTGATGCCGATTTTCTCCAGAAATTTTCGATCGTTTGCCAGCTTTACAAACAGAGCGGAATCCACGCCGATTTCGCGGGTGAGTATCGAAGCCATTCGCCGTATGGTGGTTCCTTCCGGGAAGGTTACTTTCATCCGGACTGATGAACGTCCTTCCACCAAAGCGTTTAGCAATGCTGCGTTGGAGATGCCACGGGTGAACTTGTAGGTTCCGGGCCTGATCTTCCCATCGCTTCCGGTGGTGACGGCTAACAACCGAAAAGCAATGCTGTTGCTGACCAATCCAGCCGCTTCCAATGTGTCCAGCACCTGAGCAAACGAGGCTCCGGCGGGGATGCGAACCGTGACTTGGTTGGTGTTGGAGGAACTGGACCAGATGGAGTAAGCAAACCAGCCAATAACTATCATAAAGCAAGCAATCAGACCGATGCTGAGATTTTTCAGCATGGAATTCCTTGCGGAGCGACCCTGTGGCATTGTAGTTTCTTCTGTCAGTGATTTCTTTGCAGCAAATGAAAATACATCCCACAGCTGAATGACGAACACGAAGGACTTTATTCTACCGAAACGGGCAGTCCGGATTGCCGCAATAGCTGCGCTTTTTGCGGGCGCAATGGCAATGCTATCAATGGCTACGCTGGCGCAGAAACAAGGGGGAAATTTTCGGACTTCCACCACAACCTCAGCCCCAGATTCGGTTGGTTCAACAACGGTAATTCTATCCGATCCGGTGCAAGATTCCACGATTGCCGCAGCTTGGGGGGCGATTGCTGCTGATCCCGCGCTGGTTGCAGAGTATCAGAAAATCATTGCTATCTACAAAGCGCGTAAACTGCCGGAGCAAGAACATGAGGTTGCCACCAAGATGATGGCCGCAAACGCCGGGTCGCCGATAGCCTGGTTCACCTACGCCGATGTGATGCTGGACAACTCCGAACCCGACACCGCCATTTTCTGGTTGCAGCGTGCACTGATTGTGGATCCGCAATTCGTTCGCGCCCACACGCTGCTTGCTGAAGCATGGGGCATGATGGACTCCACGGATCGCTCGCTGGCCCATTTGGATACGGCAATCACCCTGAACCCACGGTTCGCCCAAGCCTACTTGCAGCGGGCAAACCTGTTCAGCAAGCTGAAACGGTACACCGAAGCCGCCCAGGATATGCAATCGCTTGTGGAGCTGATTCCGGAGGATGTTGGCAACTGGATACGGCTGGGAACGATGCTGGCAAAAGCTGGCAACCATCGGGATGCAGCCGAAGCATTCCGAACAATCATGGCAATGCGCCCCACGATGCCGGACCCCCTATTCCGTTTTGCCGAAGAATCGGTTGCCGCTGGCAACTCCGAAGAAGGAATGCACGCCTACGAAAAATTTATGCTAACATTCCCCACCGACTCCCGCGCCCTTGAAGCCGAACGCCGCGCCCGCGCAATGGGAGGGGGAAGACCGTGAAGGGAATGGGAAGAGTGTCGAATGGCAAGTGTCGAATGAGGCAAAGTGAAAGAGGGGAGAGGCTTTCTTTATTGCTTCAATCTTCGGTACCGTATTCTCCTCTTCTGCTTTGGCTCCCTCTTCCACCCGACAAATGGAGTTGCAACAGTAGCATCACTCGTTTGGGACAGGCCGGTGCCGATAGAATCGGCATCTTCGAGGGGGTGAGGGCAAGTAGTGAAGCAGAGAGGCAGGCGAATAGGAGAGAATGAAAGAGGGCAGAATAAAAAAACGCCCCACCCAGCTACATTGCTGGGCGGGGCGTTCCGTTCGGGACTGTGTGTTGTTTTTTACTTGACGACTTTATCAAAGTCCACCACCAGCGTAAACCGTAGTGTGTTCGCCAGCGGGTGGGTGTCCTCAATCGTGTTGATGTAGCTGAAATCGAAGCCGTAGATGTCGTACCGAAGCCCCGCCCCGAAGGTGAGGAACTCGCGGTTGCCGCCGTTGGCCGATTCAGTAAAATATCCGGCACGCAAGGCCACCAGTTTTTCGTACCAGTACTCCAAGCCTGTTGCAAGTTCAACGCCTTTTCCGTTGCTCCATGCTGTCACCAGCGATTTTGGCACCGGATCAACTTCGCGGTCGCTTGGGCGGTTCACCAATAGCTTGGCAATGTCCAGCGAGAAGGTGAGGTCGTTGAACTCATCTTCCACAAGATGCAGCCCGGTGCCAAAGCGGAACATTGTTGGAAGCGGGTCGGCTTGGGCGATATCAATGTAGTGGATTTTAGGACCGATGTTGGTGATGGTCGCGCCCACACTCAGGAAGTCTTTCGGCATGCCCCAATCAGTGTTCGGCTTCCAAATTGCGCCGATATCGAACCCGACGCTTCGCCCAATTCCGCTTCCTTGCTCGTTTGCAACGGGAACCGAAGAGAGGTTCGATTGAATGAACCGAGCCTGCACGCCGGCGCCAACCTCATCGGAAAGTTTTGTGGCGTAGCCAACGCCCAGAGCAAACTCTAACGAGCGGAATTTCTGCCCGGCTTGGCCGTTCTCGAACGTCTGCTGGAACTCACCCAGGTCCAAAAATGTAATCTGGCCGCTCAGCACGCCATCAAGATCGTTGACGAAGGTTGAGCCAGCCAGATAGCTGTAATGGAGATCGGCATTGAACTGCGGCAACCATTTGGAGTACGTCAGCCCTAACTGCGTATTCTTCTGATAGGCCAGCCCGCCGATGTTCCAGAACGTTGCGTTGATATCGTTGGCGATCCCGGTGCCCGATTCGCCAATGGCACTGTTCCGTGCGTTGGGCGAAATCAGCAGGAAGGGAACCGCAGAACCGCCGCCGGTTGTTTGTGCCGATACCCCTATTGGCCCAAGCAACAGCAGCGAAAGTGCCGGCAATAACCGGCGCGAGACAGATGTCCACATATTGGAGATTCTCATTGAGTTTGGTGTGCAATTTACGTTCAATTCGGGCAATGCAAACGCTTTCGTGTCGTAAAAAACACGATGGTTCTTCGTATCAGTTCGTGCTTTGCATCTGCTCCTGAGCTGTTAAACGGCGTACAGGGTCTCCAAATTGCTCGATAAATGCGTCCTTTCTTGAGTTTCTCTGATCTTGCTTCAGCGGCAATATAGCCGCCCAACCCTCACCTGTGCAAGGGGAATATCTAATGATATGGACGGGGGGATAACACAGCGCGGATGGAAAAAGTTTCGGCGGACAGGCTGTCCGCCACCGCTTGCCGTTGTTCCGGGCGTAGCTGGTTTCGGGGATGGGGAACGGAGTAGTTGGTAATTAGAGTAGGCGAAGGTTATGTTTGGCAGGAATTATCAATCATCAGCGCATACAATCATGCAACCCGAAGCCTGGCTACGTGGCTCGATCCCCGGTATTGACCCTTATTTGATGCCTGCGGCACATATCCTCATTCAAGCTGAGGATGAAATTAACGCTGCTGTTGCTGGATTAACCACCGAACAAGTCTGGAGCCGCCCGGGGGGCGCGGCCTCCATTGGGTTTCACTTGCGGCATATTGCCGGAAGCATGAATTCCCTGATGATTTATGCACGTGGCGGGCAACTAAGCGACGAGCAACGCGCAGCAATCGCCCTGCAAGGTCAGCCGGGAATGGAGCTTCCCGAACTGCTGTCCGAGCTTCGCAAGGCAGTAGAAAACGCGATGGAAAGCTACCACACAACGCCACGTGAACTGTTCTTGGAGCCTCGTGGCGTTGGCCGTGCAATGCTTCCCAGTAATGTGTTGGGGATTTTAGTTCACGCCGCCGAGCACACCCAACGCCACACAGGGCAGATTGTGACGACGGCAAAAATTGTGAAGGCTGGGGTGCTGTAACCAGCCTTCGTTTCGCTGTTCTATTTCCCCACCACCACCTTCTTCGCCACCACCATCTTCTGGTTGCTGACGGTGACAAGGTAGGTTCCGGCGGGCTGGTTGCGTAAGTCAATGCGGTGCATCAGTTCGTCGCCGTTCGGTTGGACGCTTTGGGTGCTGACCACCCGCCCAGCCGGGTCAACTACGGTAACGCTTACCGGGCGGCCACCAAAATTCCCCATTGCCTCCACCGTAAGCTCACCCGTGGATGGGTTCGGATAGACATCACTCCAAGCTTCTTCACTTGCGGTTTCTTCCACCCCCGATGGCAACCCAACAGCAAAGCTGAAGATCATCCGCTTCCCAAAATCTGCCGGAAGGCTGCGGACTGTCGTCACTCTTCCCCCCTCAATTTTTCGGAGCGACGCGCTGCCGCTTCCAACTGCCGAGATCAACGGATAGGCCAATCCAAAGCCTTCGTTGGTAGCAATCTCCAATGTGTAGCAATCGGGCGCAAGCCGGAAGGTATCCAAGTAGGTGGCGTTGATATCCATGCCGGAGCGGCCAATGATCTGCGTCCCCGCGCTGTTTTTCAGTGAGTAGGTGACATCGTTGGGAATTGCGTTGTTTTTAAGCCGGAAAATGTACTCCGTTGCGGCATACACCGGGGCGGGGGTGAAAACTGTTGCGGTCTTGTTGTTGCGTCCGTATTCGTCGGGGCTGCCGTTCACGGCTATCACTTCGGCAAAAAATTGCTGATCGCCGGTTCCGCCGCTGTACCAATCGCCGGCAGCGAACGGCATCTCAACGGTGGCCGTTTCCAAAAACTTCAGCGAACCGCTCCATGGGAAGGTGCGGCTTGCCCCGCCAACAACGCCGTAGCGAATTTCTGCGCTGGTCATCTCCGCCGCACCAGTGTTTTTGATTCTGATTACTGGGCTGCTGCACATCGGATTGAACCTGCGGTAGAACTCCCAGCTTGTTGGCTTGATAATCGCATCCACCGTTGCGTCTCGTTGGAAGTTCGGCGCGCCGTACTGGATAAGATCCATCGTCATCACGTAGTTGCCGGTTCCCTGTCCGGTGTTGTTGGCGGGAACGGGATCAATGCCGTAATCCAACCGGACACTGTCGCCGCTGACGTAGGGGGTTAGCTCGAACTCATAATCATCTACCATCGCTCCCGGACACCAGCCAGCACGCGGCGGTGCCCAATTTCCCCCTTGTGCCATCACCGGGTTCATGGCGCAGTTGTCGTTCTGCCAGATGTCCCATGCAAACCTCTGCACGCCGTTGATATGTAGATAGTGCTGCTTGTTTGCCCACTCGCAGCAGTGGATCATGTTCTGGTTTGGGTCGTAGGTCCCTTCGTGGCCGTGGCCAGTGATCCGTGTTTTGATGCGGAATCCCTTTGCTGCCGGATCAAGTTTTACTGCTTGCTCGGTCACTGCGTTGTTCTCGGCAAGGCTGCGGTAGCTGTAGTTGCCGGAGCTTGGCCAGACGTGATCCACCTTCACAACATCCCGCGGCGGCGTGCCACGGATGAACAGGAATTTCAGGTCAATCAGCTCCTGCTGGTTCCCTGCGCTGATGGTTACTTGGTCATGGAGGTACGGAGCGTAATCGGTGACATCGTAGATCCAAGTGAAACCGTTCGAACCGAGATCAAGGCCGATCCCGTACGGGGTGATGAACCGCCCAAGCTCCACCAGATCAATCACCTCAAAGTGTTCGTAATACTCCCGCACGTTCGCCCGAAGCGTGACCCGTGGCGGCACGGCGGTGGAATCTACTTTGGAGCCATCCGGGGCGTAGGTGTAGCTGTGGCCGGCGGCCCACACTTGAAGGGTATCGGTGGGGATTGTGGGATCGGTTGGATGCTCAAACATCACAACGGTGGTTGGGCTGTTCATCACGGTGTCGGCCACCAACGCCGAATCAAGTCGCGATTCATACTGGCCTTTCAGGAACCCGACGTTTGGGCGGGTGCTGCTTGCCCTGAAGTTTCGGAAGACTCCATCGCCAGTTATCGGCCGGTAGATCGGAAGTCCCATCATTGCGCCGTCGTGATTGCTTGCCGAACGGTCATCGGCAGTGGTCCCAACGCTATCGTTCAGGGGGTAGTAGAGGATCAGATTTTGGTAATCGGGATTATCCGGGGTGATGCTGCTGTTCATCAAATTCAAGATTGCTGCGGTGTCAAGCTCCTTCTTCCAAACGGAAAACTCCGCAAGGCCCCCCAAGTAGCTATCGGAGTTGGAGCTTACCCCTTTACCAATAACAAATTTGGTGATGCCGTTCATCGCCATTTTCTTCCCCGATCCACTTTGCCACAGCTTTCCATTCAGGAAGATTCGCATGGTTCCGGCGGAGACATTTTTTGTGAACGTCCAATGGTTCCATCCCCCTTTTTGGGCATCGGCAGCGGCCACTTTGTTGATCCGGTCGAACGCGCCGCCGTTGTTTCCCGCATCCCAGTAGATGTTCCCATCGCTCCAGGGCAAGTGGGCGTTCAGCACACGGTTCCCTTCGGCATCGTGCCCTTCAAAAGCGTAGGTGTTTTTGGGAAGCGAGCGGTCGCCCAGCGCCCAAAAGCTGATGGTGACGGCACTATCAAGTTGGCTGAATGCAAGCGCAGCATCGGAGACCACCACGTAATCACCGTTGCCGAACTCTAGATAGCCAACTGGATCGGCTGCCATAAGGCTTGTGGGAAGCGGTGTCGTGCTTCCCACAAGGGTAATCAATGATTCATCGCTACCATCGTGGCTCAGTTCCACCATCAGGTTCGATGTCCCATTCCAGGTAAACGGCGTTGTGAAATCAATCCGAATGCGGCTGCCAGCGGTGATGGTCCTCGTGCGGTGATAGACCGTTGTATAACCACTGTTATCGTAGCGGTTGGCCGCAAGCGCAGCAAGCGGTGTTTCCTTCATCCGAACAGTCAGGTTCCGCCGCGTTCCCCCGGATGTGGCTGCCTCAAGAGTTATTCCAGTGATAGGGCCAGCGGTGAGTCCCGCCGTTTTCAACTCATCGGCACTCCAGAGATAGACCCCTTTGCCGATGCCGGTACCGCTATTGAACGGCAGTTGCAGCGGCCGGCTTTCCTTCCCAATCTTTGCTTCTGTTTCCTGCGTGGTGCTGGTGATGGTGCGGTAGTATTGGAAACGCTGGTAGATGCTGAAAGTTGGAACAGTGCTGTAGGCGAACGAGTCGGGGGAGGCGGCCCCGATCATAAAATTGGAGTGTGTTTTCTTCACCGAGTCAATCACCCCGGTGCTGTCGTACAGCATGGCGTTGGTGATGTAATCCCACTCGCCACAGGGGAAGCGATCCTGCGTTGTGGCGGGGTCGCACTTCAGGTTTTGCAGCATCAAGATTTTTTCCCACCGTTCTTTCGGCGGGAACTGCCACGTCCCTTTCCGCTTGGTGATATCCTTCCACGTCAAGGTTTGGACAGTGATGCTATCCCCCGACGACTGGCCAAACACCACGCCGGAAAAAAAGCAGAAGCAGAGGAGGGTTGCAAGAAGTTGGGAAGGTTTCATTGGGAAGTAGCCAGTGGTTAGTGGTCAGTAGTCAGTTGCAAGGAAGAGAGAGAAGGGGAAATGGGGAAGGGAAAAAGCCAGCATCCGGCTTCCCTCACCCCTAACCCCTCTCCCGATTTGCCGAACTGAGCAATGCTTCACTCCGGCGGGAGAGGGGGAGAGGAAGGAAATGGCGAATGTCGAGTGTCGAATGTCGAATGGAAAGACCCAGCACTCCGGTTTCCCAGCCAATGGAGTATCCGAAGTCCCTCACCCCTAACCCCTCTCCCGATACGCCGCAGTGAGCAATGCTTCACTCCGGCGGGAGAGGGGGATAGGAAGGAAATGGCGAATGCCAAGTGTCGAGTGAAAAGACCTCTTTCCACTCATTTCCCACTTCCCCCCAGGCTTGGGGGGAACGATCGGCTGCTTGCAGCACGATCAAGGGGGGCGCACGCCGATGCCATTCGTCACTCCCCTACTCTATCCCTCCAAAAATTTCGTCACCAATCCGGCGAACGATAGGCCGTACCAGATGATATGGCTGGCGATGTTTGCGTAGATGCCGGCCACAATGTCGTCGGCCATGATGCCAAGCGGTCCGCGGCGGCGGTCGAAGTAGCTGGCGGGCCACAGCTTGGCGATGTCGAACGCGCGGAACGTGAAGAAGCAGATCACTGCCCACTGCCAATTCGGTTGGCCAAGGATCAGCGGCGAGGCCAGGGTGATCCATTGCCCGGCGAACTCATCAATCGTCACGAAGCTGGGGTCGTCGCCAATCGCTTCCTCGCATGGGCCAGCAAGCCACAACCCCACAAAGAATGCTGCGCCCCCCATCGCCAACATCACCCACGGGTTTGCAAGGCCGGGAATAAAGTAGAACAAGGTTGCCACCGCACTGGCCACCGTCCCCGATGCCACCGGCGAAAGCCCAGTGAAGAGCCCGCTGGCAATCAGCTGCTTCCACCAAGTGATGTTATGCTCGCGAAGAAGTGCGGAGGAATTTGCCATGGATGAACCTGAGGACGTGACGATTAGCGATCAGATATTGAACCGCAGTGATGATAGACAACGCGGTCAGCAGCAGCATGGAGGTTGTGATAACCCACGGCGAAAACAACCCCTTGATAGTTTCCGGGGAGAGATACCCGCGAAGCCATTGCACATTTCCCAGGGTGAAGGCCAGCACCACATACCAGAGGAAGATCAGTTGCAATGCTGTTTTCCATTTGGCAAGGTTACTGGTGACAACCGGCTGGCTGCGGCGGTCGGCAACCACGCGAAGCATGGTTACGATGAGGTCGCGGCCAACAACTACCAGAACCATCCAGAGGGAGAGGATATCCAGAAACGCAAAAGCAAAGAAGGCTGCGCCGATCAGGACTTTATCGGCAAGGGGATCGAAGAATCGCCCGAAGCTGCTCATGGCATTGTATTTGCGGGCGTACCAGCCGTCGTACCAATCGCTGATTGCCGCAACCAGAAACACCCCTGCCGAGGCTTGCACCATCACTCCGTCGCCGCTCATCAATAAATAGATGAACAGCGGTGTCAGCACAATCCGCGATGCGGTGATGATGTTCGGCAGATGTTCGGGACGCATGGGAAACGATGTGCCAGGGGAAGCCCAAGGGCGGTGTTAGCCAGCAGAATGAATCACTCACCTTACGCAAAACCACGCTGGAGCTTGGTGATGACCGTGGTTCGGTGTTCCACCGGAAAGAACCTCCGCTCATGCTGAGCCCCGTCGAAGTATGAGTGGAGCCACCGAACAGCCAAGTGTTC
>JADZEY010000122.1 GCA_020850315.1 Armatimonadota bacterium
CAACGGAAAAATGGTACTTTTCTTCTGCATTCGGCGTTTCCTGATGGCCTCCTCGTCGGAGGGTGATTGGTTATCACTTCAGGATACGCCGTTTGCTCCCTTATACACAACTTTTGAAGATAACTCGGCAACATACTCTATCTGTAGCTGTTTGCCCTCGGATTGTGTTATCAACTCACAATAGGGGGGGGATTTCCCCCTTATGCCAATTCTATCTTGTTGTTAAGTTACGGGCATGAACCTTACTATCATCCACTACGGTTGGCGTGTTCTGCTGGGCTGCGCTCTTGTTGCGTTTGGCTTGGCGTTGCCAACCCCCTTGCGCTCCCAATCCGGCCACGTCGGAGCCGACTCGCTGAACATGACGTTGTTCGGCCAACTGAATCCTGTGGACACCGTTGGCCCCCATGCCGCCCTTTGGGGCTGGACCGCCCCCGATGGCCGGGAGTACGCACTGTTCGGCAGCCAAATCGGGACGCATATCATTGATATCACCGAACAGCCAATCCGTGAGGTTGCGTTTATCGAGGGGCCGAGGAATTCTTGGCGGGAGATGAAAACCTACAAGAACTACGCCTACATCGTCTGCGAGGCCCATACCGAGGGGAAGGGGCTGCAGATCGTTGATCTTTCCGATCTCCCCAACTCTGCACGGCTGATCCGCACCGATACCACCAACTTCATCAGTGCCCACACGATCTACGTGGACGACCACTACCTGTACGTGAACGGAACCCAGCCGGAGGAGGGGAAAGCCAACGGCGGAACAATCATCTTAGACCTTGAGCCGGACCCGACAACCCCCCGCAGGCTTGGCCAAGTGGACCCCTACTACTTCCACGACAGCTATGCCCGGAACGATACCTTGCTTGGCGCGGCGGTCTATGGACAGGGGTGTGATATTTGGGACATTAGCAACCCCGCAAGCCCCGTTCGGCTGGCCAATTTCAACTACCCGTACAGTGGAACGCACAACGCAGAGCTAACACCCGACGGCAACTACATCGGCACTTCGGATGAGATAAATTTCACCCCGAAGACGCTGAAAATTTGGGACATCCGGGATTTGAACAACATCCATAAAGTGGCGGAGTTCACCCCGAGTCTGGATGACGTTATCCACAATGTCCACTTCATTGGCCGCTACGCTTACGTTGCCTGGTACACGGCCGGGGTGCGTATTCTGGATATGATTGATCCGCTTCATCCGCGTGAGGTTGCTTTTTACGATACCTATCCCGGAGCAAGTGGTGGCTACAACGGTGTGTGGGAGGTGTACGGTTGGTTCAAATCGGGGAAGGTGATTGCCAGCGACCGGAACACAGGGTTGTGGGTGATGAACTTCAACACCACCACTGCCGGCTCAATCTCCGGGATTGTGCGCGACGCAGCAACCAGTCAACCGGTAGCCAACGCAACCATCACTGTCCCGCAACTGAAGTTGCGGCTTACCACCAATGCCGACGGGGCCTACTACGTCGGCGGCGTTTCCGGAACCGCCGTTACGCTCACCACCGCCCGATTCCCCTACGCTGGTGTCACCACGCAGGAAGTGCTGAACGGCGACCGTAAGCAGGACATCCTTCTCACCCGACTTCCCCAAGAATGGATTACCCTCCGCGCCCAAGATCAAGCCGGGATGCCGATTAACGATTTCCTGTTTGCGGTGGAGCCAGTAAGCCGGTCGGAGAAAGCGGAGAATGGAGCCGGAAGTCTGCTTCTTTCGCGCGATAGCACCTTCACCCTAACGGTGGGGCGATGGGGGTATCGGATCAGCCGAACAGAAGTGAAAATCCCAGAAGGGGGGAAGGAGATAACAGTGACGTTGCAGCCCGGCTACGAAGACGATGCAACGTTAGATCTGGGCTGGAGCTTCGACGACCCTGCCGACAACGCCACCACCGGGCGGTGGGTTCGGATTGTCCCCTACCTGGGATACTCCAACTCCGGTTGGATACACCCCGATGCCGAACCAACCCGGCAGAACGGATACGTTTTTATGACCGGCGAACCGCCCCACGACGCGCCCCCACAAATCAACGACGTGAACCGAGGGCAAACCACGCTTACCTCGCCGCTGATGGATCTATTCGGTTGGAGCGGCGTGAAAATCCGGTACGATCGCTGGTTTGTTCACTACCCCGCCGACACCGTTCGCGATTCCTTGTGGATTGAGCTTTCCAACGATGGCGGGCAAACCTGGAAGCTGATGCGTTGGTATGCCGAAGGGCGTTCCGGATGGGCTTCGGATACTCTGGAGCCCGGGGCGTACCTTCCCCTAACCACTCACATGAAATTCCGAATCCGCGCCCGCGACACGTTGGGGAACAGTTTGCTGTTTGCCGCAATGGATAATTTCAACGTTTTCATCACCCCTTCGCTTGCTGTGCCGGGGGGGAAGGGGGAAACAGGTATCCAACTGCGTGCAACCGCAACCGGGGTACGCCTTCAAGCCGCAGAAGAATATGCTGGGAAGAAGGTGAGCATTGATCTGGTTGATCTTCTGGGAACCGTCCGGCAGCAGCTGATGGATGGAGTTGTTTCGCCAGCCCCGCAAACTCTATCGCTGGACCCCAATCTTCCCCCAGGCTGGTATGCTGTTCGGTTGCGATTGGATGGCCAGCTACGGCACGTTGAGCCAGTGGTAATCTCCCGATAGAGTTCGGCGGGCTGTGATGCTGCATGGTGGCTGCAATTTTAGCGCAAATCAAGCGGCCCCGGCATTCTGTCCTCGATTGGTGCTGCCGATGATACCTTTGTGGTATCAAGGAACCAACGTTTGGTGTAGGGGTCGGTGCTGAAGAAGGTGGTCAGCAGTTTTCCGATCTTGGTTTCGCCAAGTGGGCCCGGGTGCACTCCGTCGGCTTCCACATCTTCTGGCAACCAGGTGTGGCCAACGCTGTTCGGGGTTGCGCCGTTGGTCCAGAACGGTGCTGCCCAGGCAACAAGCGGAGCCTTGCGGTCGTCGCCGTGCCAATCAAGCCGTGGGTCGGTTTCGTTCATCTGTGCCTCGATCAACCATTTCCACATCCATGAGTTGTAGTAGGCGCGTGGCTCCAGATGCTTCACCAAACCGTCGTCATCTGGTTTTGGGGAAACATACTGCGTGGTGTTTCGCCCGGTGACATACACCACCCGCAGGTTTGGGAAGGTGGTGCGGATCCGTTGCAGCAGTTCCACAAACTGATCTTGCTCACGATAGACAGCATCAGGAAAACTCAGCGTGTCGCCACGTCCTTCCAGCGATCCGGTCTTCAGCCAGATAACCGACACTTGGTTGAACGATGAACCCGCGTCGCGCAATTCCCGCCCCACATTGTTCTGAAAATATCGGCCACTGGTATCGTTCATCTTCTCCAGCGAAATCCCCCCTTGCCCGCCGTTGACAAACAGCAGAGCCGGGTTGAGATTAGGCAGCTTCATCGCCTCGGCAACAAATGCTGGGAATTCCTGCGTTGGGCTGCTGGCACCAAGCAGAAGCAGCACGATTTTGCCAGTTGGGGAAGCAATCCCGGCCGTGTCAAGCGGGCCAATGCGGATGGTGACATGTTCCAGTGCGGTGGCGTGGGCGCGTGGCGGGGTGTTGCTGCCGTTGGGGTACAATCCCCCGGAAAATCCTTTGTACAGGCCGGTTCCCAAAAGGTCAATTGGCGTGAAGGTTTGGGCCGAGATGCTGACCGATGCAGCAACTGAGAAGATCGTTGTACGCAGAGCAAACCGTGACATGGCAGCCTCCAGAAATGGTTATGATGAAGAGGGCTTTTGCCCGATGTCCATGCTGAGAGGCGGCAGTGAGTGATTCGTTCCTGGTGATGATAGAAAGTGAGGTCGGCAGGCATTCGTCGTTATTACAAGGGCAGATTAGCTATCGCGGCTGCTTCGCAATGACAATCGACGGATTGACGGGTGAGCTTGCTCACCCGCTCATGCTGAGCCTGTCGAAGCATTCTGGCGTGTGGCAGTGTGCGAGTACTGTTCTCTCGGAAACCCCGTGAGATTGGCTATCGCCGCTGCTGCGCGGTGCTTCGTCGAAGACTCCTTGTAGGAAGCCGCCGCCGCTACCGGAAACAATAGACGGTGAAGAGCCAATCGTACGGGCTTTGCCATTGCGGGTAGTTGATAGTAGTCCCTTCATAGCGGGTGGTGAATGCCCCCAAGTACGGGTCAATAACGTGCATGGTGCTGTCGGCTTCGTAGCCGATAATCACCACGGTGTAGTAGTATTTGGGGTTCTGAAGATATGCGATCACAGGGCGGTGTTGGGCAATCTGCTCCCGCAACGATTCCCACGAGAGTGGAGCTTGGCTCTGTTCGGAATAGATCCGACCAAACCGCAGTATCGCCCGTTCGATTTTATCTACCGTGGCGTAGTCGTCGCATGGTTGTTTGCAGCAATCGCTTCCAATGGCATCCCCCATGATTGTGCACGGCGCAACATCCACCCCGCGATACCGCAGCACCGTTGCCACAGCGTTTGCCCACAGCGCATCATGCTCCCCCATGGGCAAGTGTTGAACATCAAGAATCATGGAAGGTGGGGGGGGCGCAAATACCTGAATCGTGTCCAGCAGTTCATCGCTAACGCCGTCGCTGTTTTTGCACACCAACCGAACAACGTATGTGCCAGTATCGGCATAGCGAACCGATGGTGAGGTTTGGGTGGAGGTAACTCCATTTCCAAAGTCCCACAGATACTCGCTTGCGGCATACGACTGGTTGCTGAACTCCGTCAGCGAATCCTTGAACGCACGGCATCCAACCCAAAAACGTGCTTCCGGTGCAGGGCTTTCGCTTCCGATAACCCCGCAGGAAAGCAGCAAAAGCGATAAAGCAAGAGCCGCCACTGATAGCAGTGTATGATGACGTTGGAATACCATTGCCAGAAAGGATAAATTCTACAGCCGATAGACTTGCGTTGCCGCAACAAGAAAATAACACCGTAATCAACACCATGATCATTTGCCTGAACCGACAAGCCCCCGTTGCCTTGCTATTGGCGTTGGCGATGTGGCACGCCGCAGTTGCCCAACCAGAGCCCCCATTGATAAACGCTTTGGCATTGCCGAACGGAGCCTTCATCATCTCCGCCCCGGCAAGCTATGCGGTTTCCGCCAGCACCGACGAAGCTGTGGCCCCATGGTCCCCGGAAGCATTGGTTGACGGCACAACCCGGCTGGGGTGGTGCAGTGCTGCCAATTCCCCGCTTCCGATAGAGTTCGTTGTTGAGTTATCAGAACCCTACCGGATTGAGCAGCTTCGGTTCAACACCCAATGCCAGAAGGAGTACCAGGGGATTAGCGCGCGCAAAGTGAATGTGGAGTTCTCGCAGGAATCCCCAGCTTCAGGGTTCAGCACGGCTGGGACGTTTATTCTGCAAGAGCAGAGCAACGCAACGATTCCGCTGGCAACGCCGGCAACCGCACGCTGGGTGCGTCTGACGATTCTGTCAAATCACGGCAACCCTTCTTTTACGGAACTGATGGAGGTTGAGGCGTTGGGCCGGCCAATCAGCACTGAGGTTCCCGCCATTGATCTTACCGGGCGGTGGCAGACAAACTGGGGCTGGGTGGATATTCAGCAGGAAGGATCGAACATCACCGGAAACTACGAGTACCGCAACGGAGTGATCCCACAAGGTGGGATGCAGCGCAGGGTTGCCTCCTTCCGTTGGGTGGAATCCGAAGCAAACGCCGAAGGGCGCGCAGTGCTGGTGGTGAACGCCGAAGGAAATCGCTTGAACGGCATCTGGTGCCACGGCGACGACCTGTCGCGCTACGGATTCTGGGTCTTCCGCCGTGTGCAGCAAAGCGTTGGAACCGGGGGGAATATGACCGAGGAGCGCGCCGCTGCACAACTGCATCAAGACATTGACACCAAAGGGCGTGCGATTATTTACGGCATTAACTTTGCCACTGGGTCTGCCGACATCCTTCCAGAATCGGAAGGGACGCTACGGACAATCGGGCGATTGCTGACCGACCACCCAACGTTGCAACTGCTGATTGAAGGGCACACCGACAACGTTGGCGATAGAACCGACAACCAGCGATTATCGCAACGCCGTGCCGAAAGCGTCAGGGCCCACTTGATAGCGCGCCACAACATCGCCCCGGCACGACTGCAAGCCGAAGGCCGCGGCGAAGCAGAGCCAATCGGCGACAACAACTTCGAGCTTGGCCGGGCAGCAAACCGAAGGGTGGAATTGAAGGAACTTCAACAGTGAGAGCCGGAGCCAGATAGGGAAAAAACACCGCAACGAATCGAGGGTTCATTGAACGATGAACACGCAATCAACCGCTGCAAACCGAACCCAACTGTTCATCCGCTTAGAGCGTGCTGAAGATTATTCAGCAGTTGCCGCCATCCTTAGCGCAGCATTTGGCGGCACTGCCGAATCCCAACTGGTTACTGCATTGCGGAGCCATTCAGCAGTGAAAAGCCTTGTGGCGGTAATCGGTAAGGCGGTGGTGGGGCATATCGCTTTTTCCCCAGTGACGGCTCCAGTGACGCTTGGCTATGTCCCTGCCGAAATTTCAGCCTACGGATTGGCTCCCCTTGCCGTAAGTCCAGAATACCAGAGTTTGGGGATAGGAACGGAGCTTGTTCACGCTGGCTTGAAGCTGATGGAGCAAGCGGGGGCAAACCTGATTGTTGTGCTTGGCGCCCCTGCCTACTACTCACGATTTGGGTTCCGGCCAGCCGCCCTGTTCAACCTTACCTGCAAGTGGGAAGATCACCAAGACTCGTTTCAGGTGTGGTCGCGGCTTCCTGATGCAGCAATCCCGCAGGGGATGGTTGCGTACCTGCCGGAGTTCGATGCGTTTTAGACCTCACCCATCCCCGCATCTCGGGTATTCAGGATGTACGGGATGCGTCGCCAAGAACAACGAAATCCCCCCCCCAACAACCCGTTACCCGCCCCCGGTTCTACCCCCCCATATCTTTGCAAACTATGAGCGAACTGCAGGAACAAATAGCGCGGCGGCGAACCTTCGCCATCATCTCGCACCCGGATGCCGGGAAAACTACCCTTACCGAAAAATTGCTGCTGTACGGCGGCGCGCTCCGCTTGGCGGGGTCGGTTACGGCGCGGCGAAATATGCGCAAAGCCACCAGCGATTGGATGGAGCTTGAGCAGCAACGCGGCATCTCCGTCACCAGCACGGTGCTGCAATTTGAGTACAAAGAACACACCATCAACCTGCTGGACACCCCCGGCCACGAAGACTTCTCCGAAGACACCTACCGCACCCTAACCGCAGCCGATAGCGCGGTGATGCTGATTGATTCGGCAAAAGGAATCGAGCCGCAAACCCGGAAATTGTTCGAGGTCTGCCGCATCCGCCGCATCCCCATTTTCACCTTCATCAACAAGATGGATCGCCCCGGGCGTGCGGCGTTGGAATTATTAGATGAATTGGAAGGAGAGTTCGGCATCGCGCCCTGGCCGGTGAATTGGCCGATAGGTTCCGGCCCAACGTTCAGCGGTGTGTATGACCGCCTTCACCACCGCGCCCACTTGTACGAACGCACCGCCCACGGGGCCTACCGAGCACCGGTGGAACTAACCGATTTGAATGATCCGAAACTTGCCGGAATGATTGGCCAGCGTGAGCTTTCCGAGCTTCGCGATGACCTTGAGTTGATTGGTGGCGCCGGGGTGGAGTACGACCACCAGCGATTCCTGACCGGTGAAATTTCCCCCACGTTTTTCGGCAGTGCTGTCAACAACTTTGGGGTTGATCTATTCCTGGAACGCTTCGTTTCCCTTGCCCCCCAGCCGACCCCGCGACGCACCGAGCAAGGGCCGCTGGATCCGGCATCGGAAACCTTCACAGGCTTTGTTTTTAAGATTCAAGCAAACATGGATCGCCAGCACCGCGACCGTGTGGCCTTCCTGCGGATCTGTTCCGGAAAATTTGAGCGCGACATGAACGTGACCAACACCCGCAGCGGTCGCCAGGTGCGGTTAAGCCGTCCGCACAAACTGTTTGCGCAGGAGCGTGAGACGGTGGAGGAAGCATATCCGGGCGACATCATCGGGCTGATGAATCCCGGTGTGTTTGCCATTGGCGACACGGTGACATCGGGGAAGGCGGTGCAGTTCGAGCCAATTCCCCATTTCTCCCCCGAGCGTTTTGCCAGCGTCCGAACACCCTCGCCAGCAAAGCGGAAATCGCTGCAGAAAGGGTTGGATCAGTTGCGCGAAGAAGGGGCAATCCAGGTGATGCAATCGCCAAACAGCACCGACCCGATTTTGGCAGCCGTTGGCCAGCTTCAGTTTGATGTTGTGAAGTTCCGGCTGGAGGCGGAGTATGGTGTTGATGTGATTCTGGCTCCGCTTCCGTTTGTTGCCGCACGCTGGCTGTTCGGCAGCCAAGAAGACCTAAGCAACATGGTGCTGTACAGCGGCACGGTGGTGGTGAACGATGCCGACGGCCTTCCGGTGATGCTGTTCCAAAGCGATTGGCATATCGGTGCCGCGCAGGAGAAAAATCCACGGGTGACGTTCAGCCCAGTGGTTCGGGGTGAGGCGGTTCCGGTGTAAGTATGGTTGGTGAATGTAGTTGAACCCGAACTCATGTAACTCACCTTACGCAGAGTTTGGATAGTGCAGACTTGCTCGTTCACTGGCTTGCTTCGACAAGCTCAGCATGAGCGGAGGGTGATGTCCAGTGGAACAGCGAAGCATTGAAAGCCCTTTTCGCCTTTGGCTCCCTCTTCCGTCCGACCAATGGAGTGGAAATAGTAGCATCACCCGCTTGGGAGAGGGCCGGGGTGAGGGCTGGCAGCGAACGAGGGTAACAGTGAAAGATTGCCTGTTCAGTGGCTCCACTCATACCCTTCGACAGACTCGGGGCAGGCTTCGACGGGACTCACAGCATGAGCGGAGGGTGTGTTCCGATGGAGCACCCAAGCACTGCAATCACCAAGCTCTATCATGGTGTTGTGTAAGGCCAGTCACGTAAGTGGCAAAATTCTCATGGTTGTCACTTACGCAAAAGCGGGAGCCGATAGGCCAGTGTCAGTATATCCACTTCCATCACACATCCGCGATGCCAACTCCACCAGACCATTTCCACTACCACCTTCCCGATGACCGCATCGCCTTGCGCCCGTTGGCCAAACGGGATGACAGCAAGTTGCTGGTGTGCGATGTCCGCGACACCTCCATTTCCCACCACACGTTCCGCCAGCTTCCTTCCTTGCTTCCCAATGATTCGCTGCTGGTGCTGAACGACACCCGCGTGGTGCGCGCCCGCATTGTGATGCGGAAACCGACCGGCGGACGTGTGGAGTTCTTTCTGCTAGAGCCGGTGGCCCCTTCCCACGACCCAGCGATTGCCCTTGCGGCCCACGGGGAAGCAACCTGGAATTGCATGGTCGGTGGCGCGCGGCGGTTTCGCCCGGGGGATTGTGTGGAAGGTGAGTTTCTGATGAATGGAGTTGCCGCACGGCTGGCTGCCACAATGCTTGGCTCGGCTCCCGACGGCTTTGCTCTGCGTTTCCGGTGGCAACCTGCGGGGCTATCCTTTGCCGATTTGTTGGATGCTGCTGGCTCCGTCCCGCTCCCCCCGTACATCCACCGCACTGCCGACGAATCCGATTCCGAAACCTACCAGACGGTGTATGCCCAGCAATCGGGGGCGGTGGCCGCGCCAACTGCCGGGCTTCATTTCACCAACCAAACATTTGCCCAGCTGCGGCAGCGCGGAATCGAAACAGCGCGGGTGACGCTTCATGTTGGCGCGGGAACATTCAAGCAGGTGAAGGGTGAGATAGCAGAGCACGACATGCACCAGGAGCAGATATCCATCACCCCCGAAGCGTTGCGCGCATTGATTGAGCAGGGGAAACGCCAGCGGGAATCGGAATGCGCGCCGTTTGTGATGGTTGGCACCACCGCACTCCGCACGGTGGAATCACTGTACTGGTTTGGTGTGCGGCTGCTGCGGGATGATGGCGATGCTTGGGCGTTGCCGCAGCTTTCCGTTGGGCAGTGGGACCCGTACCGTTTGGCTGAGTCGAACCCTCTGTTTCCCCCACCCGACGAAGCATTTCTGGCGGTGGAGGAATGGCGCAACCGTCACGGCGTGGCGCAGGCTTCGGGCCGAACAAAAATTTTGATTGTTCCTGGCTATCAGTTCCGTGCGTGCGATGCGTTAATCACAAACTTCCATCAGCCGGGAAGCACACTGATCTTGCTGGTGGGGGCGTTGCTTGGCCACGCGCTGTGGCAACGGGTGTACGGGGCGGCACTGCACGAAGGTTATCGCTTCCTCAGTTATGGCGATTCATCGCTGCTGATCCGGGGGCGGTTTGGGGGGATGAAGAGTGTGGTAGAATAATCCTTATCCAATCCGTTGCCGAATCTTGCTGAACAACGCTTTCGATTCGGCGATGCCAAGCCCTGCGGTGGCCACAGCATACACGCCACCGAACGGAACCAACACGGCAACCGCCGTCACCGCAGGGTGCAGCTCCGGTAGCAACAGTTTCACCCCCCAGCCACCCCCAGCCGCAACAATCGCCGATCCCCACAGCCGCAGTAGCACCGCAGGGGGAATCCCCGATTCACCGATCTGTCGGTTCAGCTTGCGGCGCAGCAGGAAGAACTCAACCCACCCGGCAATCCCTGCCGATATGGTCAATCCAGCAACACCCCACCGCTCCTGCAAACCAAGCATTGAAGGGAGATAGAGCGCGAACGCAATGCCCAACATGGAGGTGAGCATCACCCGTGTGATGGCGTACTTCAACGGGTTGCGGGTGTCGCGCAGGGCGTAGAAGGTGGAGCTGTACAGCCGCCCCATGGTGGAAGCCAGCAGCCCGACCGAGGACCCAGCAAGGATTCCCCACACGTAGATTGCATCATCGGCGGTGAACTTTCCCGATTGGAACAGTGCCGCCGCAATCAGGTCGCCAAATGCCAAGAATGCAATCGCTGAAGGGACAATGAAGAATGCTACCCGACCAAGCCCGGTGTTCAGCCGCGTACGCAGCGTTTGGTGTATCTGCTCCTGGCTTCCGGTCGTGCGCGACATCTCGGCCAACTCCGTGGCAGAAATTGACATCCCAAACAAGCTTACCGGAAGGGTGTAAAGAAGCTGGGCGTAGCTTAATCCCGTCACCGCGCCGGTCCCCAGCAAGCTGGCGATCATGGCATCCACATACGCGCTGATCTGCACCACACCACGGCTGATAAACGCGGGGGTGAAATTCCGCAGGATGGTGCGGACGCTGCTGTCGCGGAAGCCAAACCACAGCTGCAAATCGCTGGCAAGCCGCAGCACCATCGGAAGCTGAATCAGGAACTGCAACGCGCTTCCGGCAACCGATCCCCACGCCAAAATTTCGGCCAACTCAAACTCGCCAACGCGGCCACCCCAACCAAGCAGTGCGGCAATCATTGCCACATTCCAGATAACCGGCGCGCTGTAGCTCAGGAAAAAACGGCGGTGGCTGTTCAGCACCCCAAGGCACCATGCTGAAACCACCAGCAGCCCCGCGCCGGGGAACAGGATGCGAACAAGGCGTATCGTCAGCTCCCGTTTTTCGCCAGCGAAGCCGGGAGCGATAAGGTCAATCAGCAGTGGCGTGGCCACCAGGCCAATCAACACAATGATGGAGACAACCAGAGAAAGGATGCAGACAATCGCGCCGGCAACGCGCCCGGCTTCCTCCTTCTTCCCCAGCCCCAGCAAGTTGGCATACACCGGAATGAACGAAGCCGAAAGCGCCCCTTCGCCGAACAGGTTTTGCAGAAAATTTGGGATGCGAAACGCTGCGTTAAAAGCATCGGCGGCATCGCTGGTTGCGCCGAAATAGTGAGCAAAAACGCGGGTGCGAACAAGCCCAATCAATCGGCTAAGCAAAATCCCCAAGCCAACCAACAATGCCGAACGCCCGCTACTGCTTGGCGGTTCTGCGGCGGGTTGTGGCTGGTCGCGAAGCCTTGTGGCTGCTGGGTTGGGCATGGAATAATGGAGAATGGATGCTTGGATTGCTCCGGCTGATAGTTGCGCTTTCTGTTCTGCAAAAATGGTTAGGGGGGATTGAACAGGGGGTAAAATTCTATGCTCCGCTACGTTGGTGTGAGGTGGGTGATGCCTATCAATGACGGAAGTGGAATGACGGAAGGAATTGACGAGAAGAGATTGACGGGTGAGCTTGCTCACCCGCTCATGCTGAGCTTGTCGAAGCGTTCTTGGGAGTGGCAGTGAGCGTAACTCACTCACCTTACGTAGAGCCAAGCTGGATATGGTCGAAGGCACTCGCATTCGCTGCCAGCCCTCACCCCGGCCCTCTCCCAAACAGGTGATGCTACTGCTTCCACTCCATTGGTCGGGTGGGAGAGGGAGCCAAAGCCGAAGATAGGAAGAGCATCGAAGCAAGCCACCGAACCGGCAAGTCTTCATCTGCGTAAGGTGAGTGAATAAAAGGCATGACCCCGCTCTGTGCGGAATCATGCCCTTTACAATCACTGAGTTGACCGTGGCCCCGCGCTACTGTTTCGGTGGAATCCCAATGGACTCCACGGCCACAAACTGCGCGCCGTTGTAGCGACCTTCAGTGGGACCGTTCTCCAAGCTGAGCACACCGCGTGGGCAAACCGCTGCGCAGATACCGCAACCAACGCAGGAAGCGCGGATGATGTTTTCGCCACGCTGGGCGTAGCTGCGGACATCAATCCCCATTTCGCAGTAGGTGGAGCAATTCCCGCAGGATATGCACTGCCCGCCGTTCGTGGTGATACGGAATCGCGACATCTTTTTTTGAAGGATTCCCAACACTGCGGCCATTGGACAGCCAAACCGACACCAAACGCGGGTTCCCATAATTGGGTAGAACCCAACGCCAACCACCCCGCTGAACAGTGCGCCGATAACGAACCCATACACCGAAGAAAACCCCTGCGACACGCTTCCCAACACCTCCCCCTGACTGGCGGAGTTGATCCAAAGCAAAGCCGTGGTGATGGTGATAAACACCAGAACTGAGTGGATCATCCAGCGTTCAATCTTCCATGCTGTCAGCGACTTGTCGGAGAGTTGGCGCCATTGGTCGCCGGCGGTTTCGGCAAGGCCGCCGCAACCGCACACCCACGAACAGTACCACCGTTTGCCGAAGAAATATGTGAGTACAGGGGTTCCGATAAAGGTCATAATCGCGGCCCAGCGGATCATAAACGGAGCCAGCCCACCCCCCTGAGCAAACTCTTCGTAACCGCTTGGGAACAGGTAGTAGTATTTCAGCGGCCAGAAGTAGGTGAAGTAAAATTCTTTCTGCTGGAACATCACCAGCAGGGCCGGAATCAGGAAGGCAAAGAAAAGCTGAAAGAACATCACGCTTGCTGTGCGGATCATCTGGTACCGGTTGTGGCGGTACTTCAGGATTGCCCGATAGCCCATCACCACAATTGCCAGCGTGTAGAATGTCCCGTACATGAACCACTGATCCGAAGGCTGCCCGCGCAGTGTGTAGCTAAGCGGATCCATCATCCGAATCAACCCTTCCAGAGTTTCCGGAAACCAGTAGAGCAGCACGTAGAACCCGGTGATAACAATCGCCAGCATCCATCCAACGCTCCCCCGTGCGGTGGAGCTGGAGAAGGTGATGCCATTGTTCTTGATCCCCGCAATCCCACCTCCATACTGCTTGACGATGTACAGCAGCCCGCCGCCAATCAGCAGTGCCATGCTGACCGATAGCATCAGAATTGGCTGCGTTGCCCCCGCGCCGAAGGTTGCCACAAGCAACGCCAACACGCCAAACCCAATCAGCACCAACGCCATCCGTTGTGCCTTGCCAACATGCCCCGCAGGGTTGGCCGTCAGTTGAAAACTTGGAGAGTAGTTCATGATGAAAATCGCGAATTGGTTGTCGGAAATGTCTGGAATGTCGAATGGAGAATGGAGAATGGAGAATGGAGAATGGAGGCTCTACTACTGACCACTGACTACTGACCACTGACTCCCAACTATCCCCCGCTCCCGCTTCAGAACCACCGGCGCGCCTGGGTTCTGTTGGTTGTACAGTTTGACGATTTCGGGTTCGTACTGCCGGAAAAACTCCGGGTCAAAGTTGGCTTCGCCTAAATGCTGAACCACGTAATCCAGCGTGCGCCCCTCGCGAATCCAGCGTGAGCAGACTTCCTGGCGGTAGCGGATGCCGAACAGGTTGAACCCGTTCACCACATGGCTTTGGGCATCGTAGTTGATGCGGATGCAGTGGCGGCCTTCGGGGTGTTCCCAGTAGAGCGTTGCTTCGCCGGGGCGCAGTGTGTTCCCAACGTAGCCGTAGGTCTGATACTCAATGTCGAAAAACTTGGCGGAGTTGAACCACACGCCACGGTTGTACGGGGTTTGGTTTCCGCAGATGGTGTGAGCCACCACCTCGCCGTGCATCTTTCCGGTGTACCACAGTTGCTCAACTTTTGGTGCCAGCGGTTTCGGTTCGTGGAACTCGGCGCAGTCGCCGATTGCATAGATGTTCGGGATGTTCGTCTGGAAAAAATCGTTCACCAGCACGCCACGTCCGGTTGCTACGTTCGAGCGTTTCACCACTTCGATGTTTGGGCTAACGCCTGCGGTCAGGGCCACAAACTGGCAGGGGATTTCCTCCCCGGTTCCGGTAATCACGCCACGCACCCGCCCGTTTCCATCGGCAAGTATCTCCTTCAATTCGCTTCCCAGCCGAAGATCAATCTGCTGTTGCTGGATATGCCGCCCGATGATCTGAGCCTCGTCAACCGGAAGAACGTTGTTCCAATACTGCTGCTCGCGAACCAGAAGAGTGGTGGGTATCCGGCGGGAGTGAAGCATCTCGGCAACCTCGATACCGATTAACCCACCGCCAACAATCACCCCTCGGCTGATCCCTTTGGTGTTGTGCTCCATGGCTTGCAAGTCCTGCCAACTGTACAATCCTTGCACCCCTTCCAGGTCCTGGCCGGGCCAGCCGAATTTGTTCGGTTTGGAACCGGTGGCCAGAATCAGCACGTCGTAGCCGATAGCCCGCCCACCACTGATAGCAAGTTTCTGGTTGTCGGTATCAATCGCTTCCACATGGCCGTGCACCAGATCTATCCGGTTTTTCTGCCAGAACCAATCTTCGTACGGCTTAATGTTTTGGTAGGTCATGTGGCCCATGTACACGTACATCAGGGCCGTGCGGGAGAAGTGATGCTCGGTCTCGTCGCTGATGACCGTAATCTGGTGATCGCTCAATTTCCTGATGTGCCGTGCTGCGGTGATCCCCGCAACGCCATTGCCGATAATTGCTACGTTCATCTGAAAAAACTGTGGAAGCCTGCTTGTGTGATTGCTTGGCTGCTGCTGGCCGCCTTGCCGATGTCCGGTTGTTGCGACTGTGGAACGCACCCATTGTACAAATGGAATTCCCGTGCCGGGGCGGCCACGTGCGAAATACGGAAAGGTTTGGATATACGGAAGGACGAAATGCCAGTACCTGCCAGAATAATCGTGGAAAAAAGAGGAGTAAGGAAGGGGGAATAGAGGGGTGGTGGCTGTTACAACTGATAGTTTTCTTCAGTTTTCGGCAAGGCGCAAGCTGGTTAATCTGATTTTGTAACGTAAATTCGTGCCAACTCTAAACCAGAGAGCACTTCATACTTGCAATCAAACCTGGGGGTCACAATGGGCCAGACCAAAATTCTTGTGATTGACGATGATTCGGAGCTGAACGATCTTCTCAGCGATTTCTTCGAGTCACAAGGGGCCAAAGTTATCACGGTCGAACGCCCTTCGATGGGGCTGAAAAAAGTACGCGATTTGCATCCAGACGTTGTAGTGCTGGATGTCATGCTGCCGGAGATGGACGGCTTCGAGGTCGCCCAAAAAATCCGCGAAAACTCAGCGGTTCCAATCGTCATGCTTACTGCACGTGGCGATGTGAACGACCGCATCACGGGCCTTGAAATCGGTGCCGATGATTACATGCCAAAGCCGTTCGATGTTCGCGAGCTTTGGACCCGTATCCAAGCGGTGCTGCGCCGGACCAACAAAAATTTTGGCGTTACCGGCCAGTATGATTTTGATGGGCTTGAGATTGACGTGAACACGCAATCGGTGAAGCTGGATGGCCAGGTGCTGGATTTAACCACCGCCGAGTTCGAGATGCTCCGCCTGTTTGCCGAAAACCCACAGAAGCCGTTGGATCGCGATTTTATGATGGAGCAAACACGCGGTATCCCGTGGGAATCGTTCAATCGCTCGGTGGATGTTGTGGTAAGTCGGCTCCGCCAAAAATTGGGGGACGACCCACGCCACCCACGCTTCCTGAAAACAATCTGGGGAACTGGCTACATGTTCATTGGCCAAACCGGAGAAGAAGAGGAAGCCGTTGCCGAGGAAGCTGCACCCGTAGAAGAAGTTGCTGCCCCGGAAGCCAAAGAAGAAAAATCAAGCCGCAGAAAACGCTGATTGCCGATTGCGCTTGAATCACGCAGATAGACCGTAGAGGTAGATACTGGAGCGGGGCGGGGGACATAATTCTCCTGCTCCGCTCTCCATCTCCATCACTCTGTTTTTTTGGCGTGCAGCCCAAGCAAGTTGGGCTGCACGCCATTCCCTCGTACCGCCCCCCTGCTGAATGTTCCCCTACGCCCGAAAAAATCCTTGTCGAATTGAATTCTGCGAACAGCCTGTTCGCTGCACTATCCTTGCCGTTTGCTGATGCCGCACAACAGTTCGTCAATCGTTGCCCAGATGGGGCGGCGCACACTTTTCTGGAAAGTGTTGATGTTGGTTTCCATCACCACCGTTGCCAGCACTGTGGTGATTGCCCTCTACTTCCGCTACGTCCTGCGCGACAGCTACAGGGCATTTTTGCAGGAGCAGAGCAGCAGTTACATGCGGATTGTGGCCGACGATATCTCCATCCACCCGCCGCATCTTCCGCGCCAGCACCACACCCACCCTGCGCCATTGCTCCCTCCGTTTCCCGATACGGCACGGGCGCGACTGCTCACCCAACGCTATCCGCTCGACATTAAAATTGAACAGCCCAACGGTGCCATCTGGTCCAGCACCGATCTGATTCCGACCGCCCAAGCTCTTCTTCACGAAACTCCTTCCAGCGATTTTGATGACGGGACGGAATTTCTGTTCCGCACCTACGAGGACCACCTGTTCGGCATTGTTCACCGCACGGAGGCCACCTACACGGTGCGGATGCGCTCGGTTCCGCAGGAAACGTCATGGATGATCCCGACGATGTTGCTTGTGGGGGCGTTGTTCCTTTTGTTCACGGCTGCCTACTTCTACGTCCAACGGTTTTTGCGCCCAATTCGGGAGCTAATGAAAGGGGTGGAGGCGGTAAGCAAAGGGGATTTCGAGTTCCGCATCGGCACCGAATCGAACGATGAGCTTGGCGAACTGAGCACGGCTTTCAACCTGATGGCCGAGCAAGTTGCGGCCATTATTGCCAGCAAGCGCCGATTGTTGTTTGATGTCAGCCACGAGCTTCGCTCCCCGATTACTCGTATGTCGGTTGCCCTTTCAATGCTGCCAGAAGGGAAGGCTCGCACCTCAATCGAGCGGAACGCGCGCGAGCTGAACACCATGATTACCGAACTGTTGGAGAATGAACGGCTTGCAGTGTTGGGGGGGAAGATTGTTCACGAGAACGTGGAGATTGTTGGGCTAACCCGTGGGGTTGTGGATTCTTTCACCGAAGAAGCCACGCGGATAGAGTTCGACACGCTTACCGAAAGCCTTCCAATCGTTGCCGACAGCCAACGGCTGATGATCGCCATTCGCAATGTCATCTCCAACGCGCTGAAGTATTCTTCCGCCAGCGATGGCCCCGTAAAAATTTCGGTGTTCCCCGATGACGATGGCGTGCGGATTGTTGTGGCCGATTGCGGGATTGGCATCTCGCCCGAGGCACAAGCAAAAGTCTTCGAACCATTCTACCGCACCGACGATTCCCGCTCGCGTGCGACTGGCGGCTACGGTTTGGGGCTGTCGCTCACCAAGTCAATCGTGGAAGCACACGGCGGATCAATCCAGCTAACAAGCGTTGTGGAGGAAGGGACCACCATTACGATGTGGATTCCTCCTAAACCACTTCCCCAACCAGTGCTGCCTGATATGAAATCGGTGCGAATGCCGGAGAAGCGGATACCGGAGAAGGTGAGGCAGTAACCCAGCCTCCAGAAAATCAGAACGCCGGATGAGCTTGCTCACCCGGCGTTTTGTGCGGAAGGCGGGACTTGAACCCGCACGCCTTTCGGCGCCACCCCCTCAAGATGGTGCGTCTGCCAATTTCGCCACTTCCGCGCTGAAGGGACGGCAAATATAGCCCGTGCGAAAACGTTGCCGCAAGCCGAAGATGTTCGAGATGGTAAATTCTGCTGCTTCTGAGAAAAACGCCATGCCGATTCCAACTGAACAACTGCTGATGGGCCTTGTTGCCGCCGCCACCATTGCTGCGGCAGCGCGGTATCTGCGCGCTTTGTCGCGGTCGGGGGCCATTGCAACAACTGCACTGGGAACAGTGGTGTTCGGGTTTGGTGGGGTTGGTTGGGCAGTCCCGTTGCTGGCGTTTTTTATCCTAAGTAGTGTCCTCTCGCACGCCAGCAAACGATTCTCGCCCCGTGATTTTACCGAGGTGTTTGAAAAAGGGGGCCAGCGCGATGCCGGGCAAGTGCTTGCCAACGGTGGAATTGCTGGGGCGGTGGTGCTGCTGAATTTCTTCTATCCTAACCCGCTCTGGTATGCTGCGTTTGTTGGGGGGCTTGCTGCTGCTGCTGCCGATACGTGGGGAACGGAGATCGGCGTGCTGGGTCGGGGGGATGTTCGCTCCGTTCTCACGTTTAGCGTGGTTCCGCCGGGAACTTCCGGTGGGGTGTCGTTGGCCGGAAGCATTGGTTGCGTTGCTGGGGCAGCCGCTGTGGCGTGCAGTGGGGCGTTCTTTGCCAATGGTTCGCTTGGGTTTATTGCCACCACCGCAATTGCTGGGGTTATCGGCGCGTTTGCCGATAGCCTGCTTGGTGCAACCCTGCAAGTCAGCTACCGCTGCCCACGTTGCGGCGCCACCACCGAGCGGCGGAAGCACTGCGGCGTGGAAACGGAGTTAGCCAGTGGCATTGCGTGGGTCAATAACGATGCCGTCAACATTGCTTGCTGTGTGGTGGGTGGGGCGGTGGCCGCGTTGGTGTGGTGGTTGGCTGCATCTACTGAAGGCCTTTGAGTATAATTCACCGAAAGTGCTATCGAATAAACCCATCCTCGCTACCGACATCCTGCGTAAAATGGGTGAATTAAATCTGGCTTACCTCTTGTTATTTATACGTGGATGTTGTAATGTTGCGGCGCACCCAGTCATTTTTTAAGGAGCTACATCATGGATCCGCCATGCTATCTTGCCTGAGGCATTTCTGCTTTTATCCTCGCTGTTGCTAACTGCACCCAACCACACACACAGTACACTGTACATCATTAAAAAAACAAAGGTCTTACCATGTCAACAACCAACAACCAACAACCAACAACCAACAACCAACAACCAACAACCAACAATAACCCATTACTACCAACCCTGCGAAAGATCATTTGCTTGTTGGTAAGTGTCTGGAGTATAACAGCGATTAGTTATAGCCAAGAACCCTTGGTTGGGCCATGTACAAAAAATCCAGAGTGCACAGAGCAATGGGAATCAAGAACAGTCACCAGTAATCTTATCTGGTATTATAATTGCCCTTGCGCTCTCACTGTTGAGTATCGAATACGCACATGTGATAGCTGTGAAATTGTTATTGATAGAATCACCTATGATCCACGATGCATATACTGCAGTTATCATTGGGGGCGCGTATTTACGGTTGGTTTGATTACAGCATTGCAAGACCCATCTAGAGCAAGCCAATGTAGAATACAGCAAGGTGGAGATTGCATCGAAAATATCAGCGTTGGAGTGGCAGCTTGCTGGAAAAAGGACATTGAAACAGGGTTCCCAGACCTTCGTGCTATGGAGCCTTGTGCCGTTGGTGCTTGCTGTTTTGCTCGATACAAGGTTTGTTGGGATGTAAGAAGCAATCCTAAACTTGTTGCTATTGAGCGCGAAGAGGTTACTTGCAATGTGGATCTGAATGATCCAAATCAGCCCTGGTACTTCGGTTGCGATTTTAACCCTTGCCCGCTATTCCCATCGGTCACACCAGAACCATAAACCACTCACACTAAATCCAATACAACAATGAAACTACTACAATATGGATGGAGCCTGTTCATGGTATGTTCTTTCTGTGCATCCGTACAGATAATGGCACAGACAAGAGAATGGAAAGTTCAAAAAATAGTGGAGCGGGGAATATCGTGCATTGCCTGTTTAGATGAGCAACATTGCGTGTTTAGTGGGCAAGAAACACAGTATGATGACACGTACATTTTTCAAACAGTAGATGGAGGAAAAACGTGGAGAAAAATTTATGCTGATACAGGGATTTTTCCAAAACGAGCATTGCCGTTGCATAGCCTTGCGTGGATTTCGCCAGATGTGATTGTCGCCAGTGCCGACAGTAGCTATATTATCCGCTCGGTGGATGGCGGAAAAACATGGACGAAAAACCAAATTTATGATGGATTTTATTATGCAAAACCAATGTATTTTTGCGACAGTCTTCATGGAGTTGTATTTGAAGACAAGGAGATAGCGAATGAGGAAAGTAGCCACCCATTAATAACATCGGATGGTGGAGCAACATGGCAACATATACCGGGACCAAAAGAACCGATAGAATGGAGCCAAACGGTAATTCAGACCGGTGACTGCATTGCCCCTGGAAAATATATTGGATATACACCGAAATTATCAGAGTACGCAATTAGCAGAACAACGGATTACGGAAAAACATGGGATCGTATGTTTAATTCATTTTCGCTCCCTAATGGCACAGCATGGTATGGAAATTTTTTCTTTCTGGATAGTATGAATGGGTGGTTCACGCTTCCTGGAAAATTTCAAAAAGGTTATGGCTATCCAATGGTCATTGCTCGAACGCAAAATGCTGGTAAAACTTGGGATGTAGTTTTCCAGGACACGTTGCCGATGAGATTAGGAGGGTTCCAAGCAATAGCTTTTACTGATTCGCTGCATGGGATTGGGACAACAAGCGGGCGTATATGCCGCACCACTGATGGCGGAGCCTCATGGAGTGTTGATAGCGTTCTACTGGAAAAAGGTTCTGTAACGCTTGTAGCGCAGATGAAGCAAGAACCGCACGTAGTTACTGGCGGCGGGGGATTGATAGCCTATTTATCTGAAGTAAGCAGTGCCGAGCAACCACCACCAGCAAGCAAGGGTATTGGGGAAATTGTGGTGCGAAGAATAGGTGAGTATCTGGAAATAAATTTCGCAAGTGAACATGCAACGCCAGTGCAAGTATGGGGTGATGACCTACAGGGGCAGCGAGTAATAACCGAGCGAACGATAGCGGGTGACCCAGGAAAGGGGAAAATTCGGATAGATATTGGCGACTTACCATCTGGGGTCTATTTCATCACGGTACAGCAGGGAAAGGAGCAAAGAACCGAAGGGGTGCAAATAGTACGGTAATGAACAACAGAACGGGCTTGGCATTTGCCAAGCCCGTTCGATTATCTCCATGCTGTTGTTTTTTTTCGCAATCGTATCTCATCCAAGCATCCATGCATTTTTCATCACCGCACCACTACCACTGGCGTTGCAGACCACCCGTAATCGCTTTCCATTACCAGTTGGTAAGTTCCGCTGGGAAGATCGCCAATGGGTATCTGCAGATAGTGCGTCCCAGCGGCAATCACCTGTGGCGCGGTGCGTGCGTGGATGGATCCATCGTGCGCCACAAATCGGAACCGGACGGTGGCCCAATCGGCGGCCACGATTTGTGCCTGCACTTGGTCACGGGCTGGCTGCGGGGCAATTTTCACCAAGCGAGGTTGGGCCACAAACCGCAACCCCGCATCCCAGCAGTTGCCCAACATTGTGAAGTTCCCATTAACGGTGTCAGCCGCCACATTCCAAGCATTCCAAGTGAACCAGTTGAACCGTATCGGTGTTGTTTTCCGGTCACCAAACATTGCCGTGCAGAGGAGCGTTGCCAACGTGTCGGAGGTTGCATCTGCCAATCGCCCCACAAGCTCCACGGTGGCATCACCGGTTCGGGGATCAATGGTTTTCTGAATCACGGCCCCCGCAACAAGGCTGTCGAACCGGAGCAACGCGGTGCTGAAGCTGATGCTGGTGCGGAAGGTGTCGGGGGCTATCCGGTCGAACGCTGTGCGGTCGGCAATCGCCATCACAATCGGAATTCGCACGGCTTGGCCAACGTAGGCCGATGTTTCGGGAAGGCTTACTGTTGTTGTGGTTCGCTCCCCCGATTCTCCGCTGGCATGAATGGTGGCCACAACGCCGCACCTCCCTTCAGCCAGCGTCAGTTTCTGGCTGAATTGCCCGGCGGTGGTTGGAAGAAATCGCACGTTCAGCAGTGAGGTCTGCCCGGGCAAAGGGTTGGGCGGAACTGCACTGGTGATCTGGAACTCACCAGCCGTCACTGGAATATCCCAGCTAATTGCCGTGGTTCCGGTGTTCACCGCACGGATGGCGACATCGCTTGGTGTGTTGGTCGGGCGGTTTCCCGCAGCAACGATGCTATCCAGCAAAACAAAGCTGATGAACTGGCGATTGGCGTGCAGCCGAACAGTATCCGGACTGTTAGGCGCATTGCTGCTCAGTATCAGCGTCGCTTGCTTGATTCCCACCGAACCGGGCCAGAACCGCACAACCCCCGAACGCTTCTCCCCAACCGGAATCCGCAACGGCAACGGCTCTTCAAATCGGAAATTTCCTTCGGGATCGTTCGTGATGTTGGCTGCGTCAATCACCAATTCTGCCCCGCCGTTGTTCGCAATCTCCATTGCCGCAACCCGCTGCGTGTCGGCAGCGCACCAGAGCGTGTCGAACGTCGGTGGGGTGATGGCCGCTATCGGCTGGTTTCCAGCAGCGGCCAACGCCACGATTGCCGCACCGCCACAGTTTGGTTGATACGCAAAGGCAATGGCCGCGCTGAATGTTGTGTTGAACGGAGCCACCAGCAACCGAACATGAAGCTGAACCGAATCCCCCGGCGCGATGCTGCGCGGCAATTGCCCGGCAAGCAGCTTGAACCACGACCCATCGTTCCCACTGATTACTCCATCCTGCACCGTCACCGGAATTGTTCCGCGATTCCACAAGGTCACAAACGTATCCACTGGCGCGGCTCCGGCCCGGAAGATGATGCTGGGAGCTTGCGGCGAAAGCATGATGGAGTCGCGCTGGCCGCTCAGAAGAATATCCGCCGGGCTGGTGGGGTCGTTGGAAACCACACGCAGCGTCGCGCTCTTGGCTCCAAACGTTGCCGGGGCCAGCCGCACCACAACCTGAACCGAATCCCCGGGCAGAACCGTGACCAGACCGCCCGCAGTGGGAACGCTAACCAGTTGGAAACCTTCATTGTTGCCAACAAGATCAATCGCGGTGATTGTTAGCCCCATCGCCCCGGCGTTCCGCAACTGCACAACGGTGTCGTGCGGGGTTGCTGTGCAAGCAATGGTGGGGAAGGTGATTGGGGCTATCGTACCCAGTGTCGGAATTGCCCCGCTCCGCCCGGTGATGATGGTGCTGGCGGTTCCGCACCACGCCGGAAGCGTGAACCGAAGCTCCGCACTGGAGGCTTGGCCCGGCTGCGGGAAGTAGCGAATCAGAAGCGTCAGGCACTCCCCAGGAGCCAACTGGAAATCGCCGCCACCGCTGGCAAGCTGGAACGGGCCATCGCTTGGGATCAGCTCTGCTTGGCCACGCAGCGTGTCGGCTCCGGTGTTGCAGATGCTTTGGGTGATAGTGGTGTCAAATCGGGTTGTCCCGTCCGGCTGGTTCCCCATGTCAATCACGCTGTGGTGGGTGAACTGGCAGGGCTGAATCCCAACGCCGAAGATGCTGGCAGTGTCGCGCGCGCCGCAGCTTCCGGCAACCACCAGTCGGGCGCGAATGGTGTCGCTTCGGGTGGGGCCAAAGCGGAGTTGAAGTGGCAGATATTCCCCGGGCGCAAGATTTCTGGGCAACCCCGATTGCACCACGCTGAGCATTGCTGCATCGGGACCAATCGCCCAGACCGAATCCACCCGAAGAATTTGGGCGCCGGGGTTGTGGAGCGCGTTTGGAAAATCCGTCTGGCCGAACTGGTTTACAATCACTGTCCCAACCGATCCGGTTGATCCTTCCAACAGTGCAATCGGCTGGGGGGCAACGTGGAAGTAGCTTCTGGAGGAATCGCGAAGCTGTTCAATGGGAAGATCAATGGCCCTGACGCGATGGTTGTTCCGGTCGCAGAAGTAAAGGCGGTTATCGCGCACAACGGGGGAGGTGGGATAGTTCATCTGGGCAGATACTGGGCCTCCGTTGTCGCCGCTGAATCCTGGCGTTCCGTTTCCGGCAATGGTGGTGATGATTCCGGTCTGAAGATCAACGCGGCGGATGCGGTTGTTCCCCACATCGGTGATGTAGGCAAACCGCCCGGCCACAGCAATCCCCGATGGGTGATCCAATCGCGCCGCAGTGGCGGGGCCTCCATCGCCACCAAATCCGCCAACGCCTCCGTCGGCGGTTCCCGCAAAAATTATTGCTTCCCCTGTGGTAAGGTTCACACGGCGGACAATGTTTCCGGCGGTCTCCACCACAAACAGGTGATCGCCTTGCAATGCTAACGCCGTTGGGTTTGCCAGCCGCAGGCTTCGCGCAGCGGTGGAATCCCCGGGAAGCATCGGGCCAGCAACCGTGGTGATGATGCGTGTCTGCATATCAACCGCCCGCACGCGATCAATTCCGTCCGAGCCGAACAGCGTGGGGCGTAGCCCCGGCCCAATGTTCCCCAAAACCAGATTCTGCGGCGATCCGAAGGTTGCTTGTAGCGCATTGCCGCCATCGCCGCCGTTCCCCGGCTGGCCGTTTCCGGCAAGGCTGGTGATTACTCCGTTGCGGCGGTCAATTGTTCGGATCCGGTGGTTCCCGGCATCGGCAATGTAGATGCTTTTTGCATCGGCAATCGCATGGTTCGGATTGCGAAGCTGCGCAAGGGTGGCCAATCCGCCGTCGCCGCCGTATCCCGATTGCGTGGTTCCGGCAATGGTGGTAATCACTCCGGTTGGAAGGTGTACCTGCCGGATTTTGTGCGTCCCTTCTTCGGTAATCAGCATGATGCTATCGGCAATGGAAAGCCCAACCGGCCCCAAAATTTTGCTCTGCAGCGCGGCAATGCCATCGCCGCCGTTCCCCCCGCCAGCCACTGTTGTGATAATCGAACGCGAGTTGGGAATGGTGGAGACACGAACGCGATACGCGCCAACGGTTGGTGGTTTCCAGAGGTAGGAGTAGCCTTGCACTGAGGTGATGGTTCGCCAGATGCTGTCGGCTCCGCAATATTCCAACTTCACCGGTGTTCCCGCCGGAACGCCGGACCAAAGGATCAGCACCGAATCGCACGGGGTGAACGATTCGCCGCCGGTGGGGCTCAGCAGCCGAAGCTCACCCGTTGGTTGCGGCGTTGCGGTTCCCCCCACAACAACCACTGGCAAGCTTGGGCAAGGGAGCGTGGCAAATGTCACAGTTCCGGTGTCGGCGGCGGCGGCGTTGGTTGGCGCGTAGCTGATGCTGACCGTTCGGCTGCTATCGGGAGGCAAGGCAAATGGCGGGGGCGCGCCCCCCCAATCGGTGACGCTGAATGGTTTTCCGGGAAGGGTCTGGGCGGCGGTAATCATCACCGTGTCGTGGCGGGCAGTGATGCGAATGGAAAGCTGGCGTTGCCCGCTTGGTGGAACGGTTCCGAACCAGAGTGAGTTGTTGCTGATCTCAAGCAAGCCATGTTGGACGGCGGGGGCAAGGTAGTTGCGGCGCTGTTGCAGCTTCAGCGGAAGCAGTTTCATCACAAGGTCACGCTGGTGCTGAATTGCACCGCAGCCAATGGGGCTAACCCACTGAATCGTGCAGGGGCGATATCCATGCACGGCCAACGCAACCCCACGCATTGCCCCCTTCGACTCTTCTTCGCTGGCGATCATCTCGAACCACTCCCCTCCGGTTTGCTCAACAATTCGGCGCATTTCAAACGGGATTTTTGCCCGGATGATAGCGGCGTACACCTCAATCTTCCGTGCCTTTGCCAGCGTGATGATGGAGTCGGCATCAGACTTCCGAATGCTGGATCCATCGGTGACAACCACAATCATTTTGCGGGTGGTTGCGGGCGTTGTTCCGAATGATGCGATTGCCCCGGCGGCATCGTCCAACAACGCGTTTGCGGTGTTGGTTCCGCCGGTGTTGAACAGCGATCCCAACGTGGTAGTGATCGGTTCGGCAGTGCTGATGAAACCGGTCTCGGTGGCAGGGTTGTTGTGGTAGGAGGTCAGCCCAATGGTGTTCCCGGTGGAGAAATCGAAGCTGTTGGCGAAGTCAATCAGCCCGGCAATGGCCAATGTCAGTTTCCCATTCCCCATGGATCCGCTGCGGTCGGCAAGCAACCGAATAGCAGTTTTTTGCGGCGGAACTTGTGGCGGGCAGCTGGGGTCCAGCACCGTTGCAACCGGCGCGCCGTTCTCGGTGATCTCAAAATCCTGCGGGGTAAGCCCCGATAGCAAGTTCCCGTTGTTATCCAGCGCAACAAACCGCGCAGTAACAAGGGGGAACGCGGTGATATCAATATCGAACAGGTCTATCCGTTGTGCGGTGGCCGGTTGTGGCAGCAAGGCCAGCAACCAGCTAATCAATCCGCACAACAACGGCATCAGGTTCCGAACGTTGGGAGCTGTGAGCATGAATGCTGTTGGGAGAGAAGAATGTAGGAGAGAGAAAAACCGGTTGCTCATCTATAAGCTACCGAGCAGAATGCTTGCACGATGTCGGGGGGGCTACGACCTCTCTTCTTTCCTATCTCTGTGTCTTCTGTGTCTCTGTGGTTTTTCCTTCCTTCCAGCGAAGAAGAGAATGAACCACAGAGGCACAGAGAACACAGAGGGAAGAGAGAGAGTATTGCGGAGGGTACGCATTCTCCATCTATCACCGCGCCACCACTACCGGCACTGCCGACCAGCCGTAGTCGGTTTCCATCAGCAACTGGTATGCGCCGCTGGGCAGGCTGCTTACCGGAAGAACCAAGCGGTGAGTTCCTGCAGAAAGAACCTGTGGCTTGGCTTGTTGTTGGATAGTGCCATCGGAGGCAACCAGATGGAACCGAACGGTGGCCCAGTCGGCAGCCTCAATCTCTATCATCAGTTGGTCGCGTGCGGGCTGCGGGACAATTTTCACCAGGCGCGGTTGCGCCACAAACCGCAGGCCAGCTTCCCAGCAATCCCCCAGGATCGCAAACGCCCCGTTGATGGTGTCGGCAGCAACGTTCGGCTTGTTCCAAGCAAACGATTGGAAGGTGAGGGGAGTAATCTTCCGGTCGCCGAGCAGTGCGGTAGCAAGAATGGTGGCAAGGGTGTCGGTGTTGCGGTAGCTTCCGGCGATGGTGAGGGTGATATCGCCAGTGGCATTGTTGCGGGTTTGGTTCAGCAACTGCGCCCCGATGACGGAATCGCACCGGAGGATAGCGTTGCTGAAGGAGATGGTGGTTGCAAAGGAATCGGGCGCAATGGCATGGAAAGCGGCAGGGTCGTCAATCTTTACGGTGATGGGAAGCAGGACTTGCTGGCCAACATACGCCGACGCAACCGGAAGCATCACTGTGGTGGATGTTGGCGCAGCGGCCTCACCCTCCATTTGTAGCGTTGCTGCCACACCGCATTGCTCCTCAACCAGCCGTGGCCCCCCCGCAAACGTTCCGCTACTGGTTGGGTGGAACCGGACGGCAACGATTGCCGACTGCCCGGGCAGCAGCGGGTTTGGCGTTGCCGAAAGAATGGTGAACGGCCCATCGCTCTGCGGAAGTTGCCAGCGGATCACCGATGTTCCGGTGTTCGTGACGGCGATGGTTGTGTCAATCGCCACGTTCGGTTGCCGCTGCCCGAACTTCAACTGGTTGGTGGCTGGTTGGAACTGAATCTGCTGCTTCCGTCCGCTCAAGCTGATCTCCATCGTGCTGTCGGTGCTGTTGTTCGGCAGCCGCAGCCGTGCGTTCCAGCTGCCGGGGCCCGGCGGATGGAAGGTGATGGCCAGTATCTGCTGCCCGCCGGGGGGTATCTCAATCGGGAATTGCTGGCTGATACTGAACGCTCCGTCGGGATCATCCAACAACTGATGCGAGCGGATGAGCAGCGTGGCTCCGCCATTGTTCCGCAGCGTGATGCTTCCCACCGTTGCCGAATCACCGTTGCAAACAAGCTCCCGAAACAACGGTGTTGTTGCTGATAGCTGGGGAAGGCTTCCGCTTGCGGAAAGCTGGATGGAGAGCGGTGGCTGGCCGCAGTCGGGAGCGTAGCGCACGGCCACCGCAGCGCGGTAGGTGGTGTCGGCAGGGAATTGCAGCAATCGCACAGTAAGCTGCGCTGTCCCCCCGGGAAGAATCGCCCGGGGCGACTGCCCAGATTGAAGGGCAAACATACTGCTGTCGCGTCCGGTGATGGTGGCTTCGGCCAGCGTCACGGCAACGGTTCCGCTGTTTTGCAGAACAAGCACGGTGTCCTTCGGAACTGATTGATCGGTAGTTGGGAAGGTGATGGAGTTCACGTTGCTGGCAACACCAACCGCTGCGCGAACGCCATGCAGTTGGATGCTATCGGGGCTGGTGGGGGCATCGGATAGCACCTGCAACGTAGCTGAATCGCTTCCGGCCCCTGCGGGCTGGTAGCGAACCTGAACAGGGTACACCTCACCCGGCTTCAACAACATTGGTGTGGCTACCGAAGGGCTTTGCGAGCGGAGTTGGAACTGGCTTCCGCCAAGCAGCTGCAACCCGGTGATGGCCAGGGGAAGCGTCCCGGTGTTTCGCAGCTGGATGGTGGTGTCGCGCGGGTCGCCATCGCAAAGCAGCGTTCCAAATCCCACACTGCTCACGGCCGAAAGTTGCTGCAACGCAAAGCCGTTTCCAACCAGTACTGTTCGCGCTTGGCCGCAGTAGCTGGGGACCCCGTACAAAAGCTCGGCCATCACTGCCCCCTGTTCTGTTGGGGCGTAGCGGATGGTGATTGCGTGACATTGGCCTGGATCCAGCACAAAACTCCCTCCACCGGAAACGATGCTGAACCCGTTCCCTTCGGGGAACATCTGGATGTTCCCTTGCAGCGGCGCGTTTCCGTTGTTGCAGATGCTGGATTCAATCACGGTGTCCATCGGGGCAATCCCGGTTTGGCGGTCTGGGAACTCTAGAATTTGGATGGCCGCAAACCCGCACGGTTCAGCACCGGTTCCCCGAAGCTGGATAGTGTCAGCCGCGCCGCACGTTCCGGCGATTACCAGAGTTGCGTTTAGCGGACCAACCCGTTGCGGCACAAAGCTGATGGAAAGGGGAAGGCATTGCTGTGGGGGGATTGCATTGCCAGTTGGTGGGGTGATAATGTTGAACGAAAGGCGGTCGGGGCCGCTAATGGTTGCCGATGTGACGCTGACCGAAAGCGCGCCCGGATTGCAGAGCGCGCCAGCAATGGTGGTGTCGTGCCGAAGCCCGCTGGCCCACGTGCCAAGTTGCAGCGTGCGGTTGTTGGTTCCCGGAAGAATCGCCAGCCGTAGCCGTTCAACGGTGAAGGCTTGCGAGGAATCGGACTGGGCATCAATCGCAAGATCAATCACCCGAATGCGGTGGTTGTTGACATCGCAGAAATAGAGGCGGTTCCCCACAATAAGCGGGCTGGTTGGAAGGTTCAGTTCGGCAAGCAGTGGCGAGCGGTCGTCGCCGCCGAATCCTGCGGTTCCGGTTCCGGCAATGGTGGTGATCGTCCCCGTCACCATATCAACACGGCGGATGCGGTGGTTGAACCCATCGGTGATGTAGGCATATCGCCCACTGACGGCAACCCCCGTTGGGTGATAGAGTTGCGCCGATGTGGCCGGCCCTCCATCGCCGCTGAAACCAGGCGATCCGATCTTCCCATCGAAGGTCCCAGCCACGTGGGAAATTTTGCCAGTGCGCAGGTCAATCCGCCGGATGATATGGCCGTAGTATTCGGCAACGTACAGTTGCTGCCCCTCAAGATCAAGCCCCATTGGGGCAAGCAATCGGGTGCTTCGTGCCGATAGTGAGTCCCCTTGCTCAACCAGTCCAGCAACGGTGGTGATGATCCCGGTTGCGGTGTTGACCGCACGGATGGATTGGCTCCCATCGCTAAAAAACAGGATAGGTTCCGGCGATGTTCCCCACAGCCCAACGGCCATTGCTTCCGGGGTGGTCAGCCGGGCAGCAATCGCTTTCCCTTCGTCGCCGGTGCGGCCTGGTGTTCCGGTTCCGGCAATCGTCCGGATGATCCCTGTTCCCGATTCAATCAATCGAATCCGGCTGTTCCCGTTGTCGGCAATAAAGATGTTTTGCCCAATTGCCAGCGCGTACCGGGGGTAGTTCAATGTGGCCGCAAGCGCTTGCCCTGCATCCCCGGAAAATCCTCGCGTTCCCTTCCCCGCAACGATTGTGCTGAACCCCGTTTGCAGGTTAATCTTCCGAATCTGATTCCCCCCAGCTTCAGCCACAAACAGCAGGCTGTCCCCTTGCAGGCTAAGGCCGTTGGGGCCGTTCAGCAGCAGCAGTTTTGCGAACGCATTCCCAACGGTCGAGCCGCCGCCGGCCACTGTGGTAATGGTTGAGCGTTCGGTGGCAACCGTGGAGACTTTCACCCGAAACTTCCCCTGCATGGGTGGCCGCCAGAAGTAGCGCAAGCCAGTGGTGGTGGTGATGTTCCGCCACACGCCATCGCTTCCCGAATAACTGATAACGATTGGCGTTACCGGCGAAACCCCCGTCCACTCAATCAACACCGAATCGCAACCAGTAAGCACTTCGGCCCCGGTTGGGCTCACCAACTTCAATCCTTCGGTTCCAAACGCCGTGACAGGGCCGGCCAGCAGATAGAGCGGGTTGCTGGGGCAGGGGAGCGTGGCAAACGTGAGCCGGGCCGAGTGGTAGTGGCGATCCAACGGAGAGAACCGAAGCCTCAGCACGCGGCGTTGGCCCGGTTGCAACACAAACGGAGGTGGCGCGCCCCTCCAATCGGCAACGGAGAACGGCTCGCCGGCGGAGATAGTTGTTCCGGTTAGCGTGATTGAGTCGTTGACGGCGGTGATCGTCACGTTCAGGTCGCTGCTGTCGCCGGGGGGAACATCGCCAAACCAGAAGGTGGATTGCGTGAAGACCAGTTTGGCCGATAGCGTCGGTGCCGAAAGGTAGCTGGTTCCCTCGGTGAGTTGCAGTGGCCGCAACGTCACTGCCGCAGTGATTGTTTGGGCGGTGTCACCACACTCCTGCTGGCTAAGCCATTGCAACGTGCAGGGGCTGAAGCTGCGTGTCCACAGGGAGATGGTTTGCATCACTGCGGTCATCTGGTCGTCGCTGGTGATCAGGTCGTAAAACTGGCCGCCGGTTTCTTTGCAGATGCGTTGAATTTCCAACGATGCTGGAACCCCAAGAATCACCATGTGGATTTCCACCCGCTCGGCGTTTGCTGCGGCGATGATGGAGTCCGCTTGGTGGGGAAGCACATCCGATGGTAAGGCATCGGTGACCATCACCAACACCCGCCGTCGTGGTGATTGCAACTGGCTAAGGAGCGGTATCCCCCCAGCGATTGGGTTCAGAAATGCGTTGGTGACATTAGTTCCGCCGAAGGCTTGAATGGAGTTCACAGCGGTGCGCAGCGGTTGCGCGGTAGTCCTGAAGGGGCTGTACAGAAGGGGGTTCAGATTGAACGCCGTTAGCCCAACCGAGCCACCCGCCGCAAACGGGTAGTTGTTGATGAACGTCGTCAGCCCCTGCTTCATCCGTCTGAGTTTATCCCCTTCCATCGAGCCGCTTCGGTCCCCCACCAGCAGAACGTTCGCCAGCGAATCATCATCAATCGGCGGGCAGTTTGTGGCGATTACTTGCTTCACAGGCCGCCCGTTCTCCAGCACCTGAAAGTTGCTGGCCGAAAGTGAAAGAAGTGGATTCCCCACAGCATCCACCGCTGTGTAGCGTGCCGATACCAACGGGTAGTTCCGGGCATCAACATCCGACAAACGGAAGTACTGCGACTGCGCGGCGGAAACGGCCGCAACCAGCAGCAGCGATGAAACAAGGAGGCGCGTAGGTAGAAATGGCATATCCGAACCCCAAGAACCTGTGAAGAATTTGCGGATGCAACGGAAAAAACTGCGGATGCAAAACGTGGGCATTGGCCTGCAATCGCAGGCATCGGCAACGGCCTTACCGAACTACCACCAGCGGCACTGATAGCCAGCCGTAGTCGGTTGCAATCATCAACCAGTGAGTGCCCGATGCTACGTCCCGAACATCAAGCGAAAGGTGATGACTGCCAGCGGCCAGGACGTGTTCCCCCAGGAACTGCTCCATCCGGCCATCCAGCCCAACCACACTGAACCGAAGCGTGTTCCATTCCGGCAGCTGAAGTTCAACCGCCACGTGGTCGCTTGCTGGCTGTGGGGAGAGCTTCAGCAAACGGGGCTGGGCCACAAAGCGCAAGCCAGCTTCCCAGCAATCCCCCAGGATCGCAAAGGTTCCGTTGGTGGTGTCGGCAGCAACATTCCACTTGTTCCAAGCAAACGATTGGAAGGTGAGTGGGGTGATCTTCCGGTCGCCCAACAACGCCGTGCCGAGCAGTGTTGCCAGCGTGTCGCTGGTACGGTAGGCTCCGGCGATCACCAGAGTGAGTTGCCCAGTGGCCTTGTCGCGTGTTTGGCTCAGCAACTGCGCCCCGATGACGGAATCGCACCGGAGGATGGCGTTGCTGAAGGAGATAGTGGTTGCAAAGGAATCGGGAGCAATGGCATGGAAGGCGGCAGGATCATCAATCTTTACGGTGATGGGAAGCAGGACTTGCTCCCCAACATATGCCGACGCAACCGGAAGCATCACCTGCGTTGTGGTTTGCCGTCCCGACCGCCCAGAAACCAGAAGCGGAAGCGATTGATCGCACAGTTTTTCGGCCACCGGAATGGTTTCGGTAGCAATGCCGTCAGCAGCCGGAGCAAATCGCACAGTAAGCAGCGAGCGTTGGCCGGGGGGAGCGATTGGCGGCTCGGCAGAAATAATGGAGAATGGCCCAACCGAGCGTGGCACATTCCATTCAATCGGGAAGGTCCCGGTGTTGGTTGCCGTGAACGTTTGCTGGGAAGCTCCGCCGCTGGGGATTGCTCCAAAATCGAGCGATGGCGTGGAGGTAGTGAAGCGAACCGTCTCCTTAATCCCCACCAGCCGCACCTTGATTGCGGTGTCGGCTCCGTTGTTCACCAGCACCGCGTGGGCTTGCTTCACCCCGTTGGCGCGTGGGCGGAATTGCGCGGTGATTGTTTGCACAGCAAGCGGCGCAAGAACAATCGGCGGCGTGGCCAGCAGCCTGAACTCACCCTCGGGATCATCTTCAATTCTCACCTCCGTAATCGTCAGCGGGTCGCCCCCTTCGTTCGTTATCTGGAACGTCCCTTCCGTCAGTGTGTCGCGGTCGCAGACCAGCTGGCGAAGGTTCGGTGTGGTGGCCGTCAGCAATGGGCGTGCGCCCAGCGTGTTCAGCGTCACCTGCAACGTATCCGGTCCGCAGCTTGGGCTGAAGGAAAGGCGCAGCATGGCCTGGAACAGCGACCCCGCCGAACGCCCCAATGCCCGCACCGCAAACCGTGCGGAGTCGCCGGGAAGAATGGTGCGCGGTGTTTGTCCGGGGATCAGCAGAAACTTGTCGGCATCGTTCCCAACAATTCCGGCATCGGTGATGGAGATTGGCAACGTTCCGCTGTTTCGGATCACCACAAACGAATCAACCGGGAAGCTGGCAGCGGGATGAGCAAAGGTGAGTGAGCTTTGTTCGGCGATTGCGCCAATCGTGTCGCGCTGGCCGGTGAGCGGGATGTTGAACGGGCTTGCTGGGGCGTTGGATACCACCCGAAGCACCGCAGCTTTTGCGCCAACCGTTGCCGGATTGAACCGCACTCGCAGCGTGTCGTTTCCGCCGGCGGGGATCACCATCGGCGCGATTGCTGTTGGTGAGTTCAGCACGGAAAATCCTTGGTCGGGGGGAAGTAGCTCGGTGCTGGTGATGCTTAACGGAACATCACCCACGTTCCGCAGCACCAGCGCGGTGTCGTGCGGGGCGGCGGTGCAAACGGTTGCGGGGAATCCAACGCCAGCAACGGCGGCAAGCTGCTGCGGCGCAAGCCCGCGCCCAAGCAGTGTGGTGGAAGCCGTCCCGCATTCGGTGGGGATGTTGTACTCTAACTCTGCCGTCACCCTTCCCGAAGAGAGCGGTGCAAACCTCACCTGCACATTCAAGCATCCCCCGGGCGGCAGCGTAAACTTTCCATCGCCAGAAAGCAGCCGGAACGCACCGTTCGGCGGGTTCAACTCCAACCGTCCTGAAATTGGCGCGGCCCCGGTATTGCAGAGCGGAACCGTCAGCACAGTATCCTTTGCTTGGGCATTCAACACAACTTCGCCAAGCTGGGCAAGTGGGGTGAACGCCAAGCCGCAAGGGGAAAGCCCTTCGCCACGAAGTGCAAGTGTATCGGCAATTCCGCAAGGGCCAAAGATCACCAGCGTTGCCGAAAGCATTCCCACACGTTGCGGAAGGAACCGGAGCTCGATGGTGCGGCATTCGTTCGGATTCAGCGGGGTCGAGGTCAACCCGGAAACCCCAGCGAACGAAGCCGAGTCGGGGCCGATAATTGCAAAAGAGTCAATGGCAGTGGTGACGGATCCAACGTTGCAGATGGTTTGTGGCAGCAGCGTGTCGCGCCCGCTGCCGGCGGCTTGGCGGCCAAAATCAACCGTGTGATTTGCGGTCCAGGGGCGCAGCAGAATGGAAGGACGCACAACCGTGAAGGCTTGGCTGTTGCTGTCAACCCCTGCATCGGTTGAAAGTTGGAATGCCCGAACCCTGCCGTTGCGAACATCGCAGAAATAGAGTCTGTTGTTATGCACCACTGGCGACATCGGGAAGTCAATTTTGGCATTGACGGCAAGCCTTCCTTCGCCGTCGTAGCCCGCAATTCCTGTTCCGGCCAATACTCTGGTTGCTCCTGTCACCAGGTTCACCCGAAGGATTCGGTTGTTGCTGGCATCGGTGATAAACAGGCTTTGCCCGGCAACGTCCACCCCCGTTGGGGAACGTAGTTGCCATGTGCTAATCGGCTTGCTGCCGGGGTCGGTGCTTACGCCAACAAGGTCCTGGATTGTGTTGGTGGCCAGATCGGCACGGCGAACAAGGTTGTTTGCCGATTCAGCAATAAACATCTGGCTTCCGCGCATCGTGATTCCAATCGGAGCAAGCAGATAGGCCCCGCGTGCGGTTCCCCGTTCCAGCAAAATCCGGTTCCCGGCTTCGGTGGAAATTGTCCCGTTAGAAAGATTGATTGCGCGGATACGGTAGCTTTCGTCGGAGAAGAACAGCGATGGGGTTGCATTGGGGCCAAGCGTACCAAAAGTGAAACTCAACGGGCCGTAGATCATCGCTTGCCGTGCGTCGCCGCCATCGCCGCTGAACCCTGAGATGCCGATACCAGCCGCCGTGCTGATTTCCCCCGTGGCCAAATCTACCATGCGGATGCGGTGGTTATCGTGGTCGGCAATGTACAGCCTGTCGTTCATGGCAAGCAGCCCCGCCGGCCCGGCTAATCGCGCCACGGTTGCCGGGCCGCCATCGCCCCCGTTGCCCGGGATACCGATGCCGGCAACGGTGTTGATAATCCCTGTCTGAAGGTCCACCACCCGCACCCGATGCCCCCCCGATTCGGCGATATACAGGCGGTTGTTGCTGATGGAGATTCCCGTTGGGGAATGGAGTTCAGCATTGGTTGCTTGGCCCAAATCACCACCGAAGCCCCCGCCAGCAACGGTGAACAGGGGGGAAGAGGTGAAATCATCTGCCGAGACACGAATACGGTACGATCCGCTGGTTGGCGGAGCCCACTTCAGTTCCCCACCGGTGGCGGTGTCAATAAAATGCCACTTCTTATCGCTGCCGAAATACTCCACCCACACCTTCTGGTCGGGGGGAACTCCTGCCCATTGAATCAGGATGCTATCGCAGCCGGAATAGGTTGCGCCGCTAATCGGAGACAGCAACTGAATCTGGCCATCCTGCGTCGGCTGGCCGCTTCCGCCAGCAAGGAAAATATCGTTGGCCGGGCAGGGCTGCGTTGCAAGCCGCAGCACCGAGCTGTAGGTTCCGGCGCGGTCGGCATCGAATCGGACACTGAGCACCCGTTGCTCTCCATCCTGCAAGGTGAACGGCGGCGTGGTCCCCCCCCAATCGGTGATGGTGAAGGGTTGTCCAGAGGTGATCGTTGCCCCTTCCACCGTGAACGGGCCATGCTTGGCGGTGATGGTGCATTGCAGCACCCGCCCAGCTCCTTCTGGGTATCCGCCAAACCAGAGGAATGCAGGTTGCGATTCCAGCAGCGCAATGTTTTCGCTGGGGGCTATGTATTGGACCTCAGCTTTTTTGCCGTACGGAATCAGCCGGATTTCGGCGGTGCGGAAAATGCTTTCAGTTCCGCAAACTGGCTGCACTTTCCAGCGGAGCGTGCAAGGGCCAAAGCCCTGGTTGCGGATTGCGATTGTGCGGTAAACCCCCTCCATCTCCGCACTGCTACTGACGTTGCTGTACCACGTCCCCCCAGTCTGCTCGGCAATCTGGCGCAGCGTTGCGGGGATCGTTAGCCCGATAGTGATAACGTGAATCTCAATGCCTAACGCGGTTGCGCGGTTGATGATTTCGGTGGTTTTGGTCAGTGTTCCTGGCAATCCATCGGTAAGGAACACCAAGATTTTGCGGTGGTTGCTGGGGCGTTCGGCCAGCATTGCAATGCCACCAACAAGCGCGTCCAGAAACGCTGGATTGTAGTCGGTTCCGCCGTCGGGGCTCATGGTGTCAATGGCGGCGATAAGCGGAGAGGAGCTGGTGCGGAAATCGGAAAGGATGGAGGGTTTGCTGTTGAAGGCGGTCAGCGCCACCGCGCTCCCTTGCTGGAAATCGAACGTTGTCAGAAATGCACGGGTTCCCCCTTTCACGATGTCCAGCCGTGTGATGCCCGACTCCGTTTCTTCGCTCATCGAGCCGCTGCGGTCGTTCACCAGCACCACGCTTGCTGGGCCAGGGTTCACCCCAGGTGAGCATTGCGATTGCAGCACGGCGGTGGCTTGGACTCCGTTATCGGTGATGGCAAAATCATCGGTGGAGAGATTGGTGATGGGGCTTCCGCCAGCGTCCAGCGCAAGGTATCGTGCGGAGATTTCAGGGTACGCCGAAACATCCACGCCAAACACCGAAAAGGATTGCGCGAAAAGTGAGGAAACAAGGGAAAGCAGCAGCAGCAGAGAAGCCCAAGCGCAGCGTAACATGGGGGGCATAACACACCTTCATCATGGTTGATACAACAGCGATCATGGACGTGCAGCAAAATCCCATTCCATCCCCAAAAAAACAAGAGGGGGATGGAGTTTTTTTTGCCTCTCTCTCCAAGATTGTCTCCAGCAAAAAAAATGCTCTGCTCCCCAAATTTCCCCTTGCTCCGCACCGATAATTGTTGTAAGTAGCAACCGCATTCAAGCTACTTCATCAATCGCTCAAATTTGGAGGAAATTCGCCATGTCTTGCAACTGCCTCTTGCCCGATGCCGCCAACAACTGGCGCGAGCTTGCCAGCGCAACCCCTCGCAACCCCCTTGACATTATCGCCAACGCCACCCTCAATGGCAACTCCGGGGTCTTCCTCAACAGCACCTCCTTTGCTACTCCCCCCAGCGTCTGGCACGCTGCCGGGTCGCCCGTCTCCCTTACAGCCAACCCCACCGATGCCGCGCTTGGCAGCGACCAACAACTCAATGTTGCTAACGCCAACCAGTGGCAGTTCAAGAATCCAACGTGGAATAGCGATACCAAACTTGCCCCACCCTTGCGCAAACTGA
>JADZEY010000123.1 GCA_020850315.1 Armatimonadota bacterium
GAATATAAGTTTCACGGTAAGGCTGATCTTGGTGTTATTTCTATGAATAAGATATCTTCAATGGAATGGAATTTTTCAACTGGGATTAAATCATTGTTGTTTGAAAAATTAATTCAAGTCACTACTAAACTTGGAGATATTTCCTATCGGATGTTTCAGGGAGTTATTACCAGTGCCGATACGGTCTTCCTCTTCAAAGAATTTGAGCAACAATCAAAAAAAGAAATTCGCGTTTACAGTAAAGAATCCAATACATGGTTTGAAATAGAATCAGATATCTTAAAACCAATAGTGCGAAGCGGGGATATTCGACGCTATACTTCAAAGCCTTCAGTCGTAGCGTTATTCCCTTACGAAGTAAAGGGAGTAACCGCAACACTACACAGCGAATCAGAGATTGCAAGCCGTTTTCCGAAAGCGTGGAAATATCTTAAGAGCCATGAAAAATTACTCCGGAGCCGAGAGCGTCGTGCATTTGATGATAATTTATGGTATCGGTATGGACGAACTCAAAATCTAGGTATGTGGGAGCAATCAAAGATTATGATTCCATATATGCTTACTACACTTGCTGCTTATCCAGATCGCAGCGACAATTTCTATTTCGTAAACGTGACAACAGGAGGTTACGGCATTACGTTAAATGAATCGTATGGGAGCCAGCTGTATGTGACAGGATTATTGAATTCCAAAACGCTTGACTGGTTTCTTAAGCAAGTTAGCTCCAATTTTCGTGGGGGGTACTTTGCAGCGAACAAGCAATATATTGAGCAACTTCCTATCCGAACAATTGACTTCACCAACCCCGAGGACGTTAGGCAGCACGACCAAATGGTTGCCTTAGTGGAGCGAATGCTCTCGCTCCACAAAAAGCAAGCCGAAGCAACGACAGCGCACGAGAAGACAAACCTAACCCGCCAAATAGAAGCAACTGACCAACAGATAGATAAGTTGGTGTATGAGTTGTATGGGTTAACGGAGGAGGAGATTGGAATAGTGAAGGGGGAGAAGCAACAATAGCAGAAGCTATTGTTGCATTGAAACAGGTACAGAACAGAGGACAGAGCAGCGACCAAGGCATCGCAGAAAAAATAAAAACCCCACGTGGCCTACATTAACCTCCGACGCTTAACGTTGGGATTCGGACACGCAGGGTTGTGATGTGGTTCTTCCAAGCCCGTGCCAATACTGGCAACCTCCGCATTGAGCGAGTTATGGCGTTGGATCAACCTGAATCTACGTCCGTCATCATGCCAAGAAGGCTATTGCCTTCGATGGCATGTAGCCGACCTTCACATAACACAGACGGCACAAAGGTAGCGTTTGGTGTTATATGTGCAACCCATATACTTCGTTGGGAGGGGGCAAAATCGTCCACCGCAAGTAATGCGCCCCTAACGACCCCTTGACTTCCCCTCCCTCCCGTAGTTCTCGCAGTGCCGCCTTCATCGTGCCAACCGATATTTTTTTGATGTTTGGCACGTTACTCCCTGTTTGTTACGTGCCAAAACTTACGGTGTGCCAACCAGTGTGCCAAATTCCTGTTATCTAACGTTATCTGGCATAACCCATGAAACGAGAAAACCCGCCGTTTTTGGCGGGTTTTGCTCTTTCGTGGTGTTCATATGGTAACGTAAACTGGCGCGTTTGTACTCCCAACGGGATTCGAACCCGTGCTACCACCTTGAAAGGGTGGCGACCTAACCACTAGTCGATGGGAGCAGCCTTTGCGCTGCTCAACAGCAGCGTGTTCTGTTGAACGGGCCGCAAAGATAGCCCCGAACCCTCCTCACAACAACCTGTGCCACAAGTTTTTACGGGCGAATCCTGAAGAAAGGGTGAGCACGGTGCTTCCTCTCCCCCTTTCGGTTCCCCCCCTCCTATCTCCCTATTACTTCCATCCTATTCATTTACTTGGGGATCACAGGTATCGTCCCGTTGTTATCGTGAACAACCGGAATTGGTGGACGTTGCCCCTGCGGCTCTACCGGTTGTGTTGGCTTCGCATCAAGTGCGGGGTGGGGCTGATTGCCCAGATACCGTCCCTCCCCGACCGCCTCCTTTTTTGCTGCTGGTGTCGGTTGCGATTTCCCCTTCTTCTTCTCACCGCTCGATTCGGAAGAACCCGAGATAGTGACGGCGGGAGCGATTGATGATGTGTCGGTCACGACGGCGGCCGGGGCCTGGGTGCTGGCTGGAACAACATCACCCGATAAGGCAAACAGTCCGGGAAAGAGCAGAAAGCCAATTCCAACAACAACCACTAACAATACTCCAACAAAAAAACCACTGCTCCCCCAAAATTGGGCGGTGGCTGGCAGGCTTGCCGGGATGTTGGATTTGGATAACGCCTCCAGCAACCGTGGCGATGGTGTGATTGATGATGCCGGCAACTGCTGACGGTCGCGGGCAATCGCGCGGGAAATGGCTTGCTCGGCCATCACCTCCTGCTGGACGCTGGAACCCGATTCAAGCTGCCGCAGCAGATCGGCACGCTCCGATTTGTTGAGATGGTTCTCTGCAATCCGCTCAATCAAGCGGCTCCGCTCTTGTTCATTCATGTGTTCTTTCTCCTGCGTGTGATGCGTTCGCATCCGTTGATTGAGGTGATTGAAAGTTGCTCGTGGCCAGTCCCCTTCCGATTGCCGACGACACCATTTTCCGCAGCTGCCCCCTTGCTCGCGATGCACGCGCCCAAATTGCTTCTGGGGTTCGCTCCATCATCTCGGCAATCTCATCATAACGATAACCGCAGTACAAATGCAGAATCAATACCTCACGCTGCTCAAACGGAAGCTCCTCCAATGCCGCAAGCGCAACCTCCTCTAACTCCGAAGTTGACTCGGCAGCATACAGCGGCAAGGCGTTTTCATCGAACTCCTCGACGGTGACCCACCGTCCACGGCGGCGCAGCAGGCTGATGCAGGCGTTCCGGGCAATGCGGAACATCAGCCCCGATGGATTGCTTACTACCTGCGTTGCATTGCGTAGCCGGATGATCTTCTCCCACGTATCCTGCGCCACATCCTCCGCTTCGTTTTGGTTCCCCAACACTTTTACGCAGTAGCGAAACAGCCCCGGGTTATGCCGCCGGAACAGTTCCAGAAATGCGGCATCATCCCCTTGCTGAAATCGTTGCAGCAGGAGCGCGTCGCGGGACCAAACGGTTTCAGTTTCGCCACTGTCGGGAACGCCGATCTGGGCTGGAACGTTCGGTGCTGTTGAAGCAATAGCCATTGATACTCTTGAATTCCTACCGATCCAACTCAATGACGCAGCAACGCCACAAAACCTGACAGAAGACCGTTCCACAAAAAAAAATTTACCGCAACCGAACCCGGCTGTCAGGCCAAGCGCAACTGGTGCGTCGTTTAGGTGTGAAGAAGGTGGCCAGCTTGTAGCGTACGGCAACTTTTTTCGGCAGAAAGAACTGCACCCTTAATCACGTAACTTCCCGGAGAACAACCATGAACAACAGACTGAATCATTGGCGCAGCATCGGCATGATGGCACTGACGCTGGCACTGCTTGCCGGATGCCGCGATGACTTCCCCCCCGCACCCACAAACCCCGCACCATCGCCATTGCGGAATATCATCTGGAGCCTGGCTTCCTACCAAACCACGAACGGAGCAGTGGTGAACGTTGCCAGCCACCAGGCAACCATCACTTTTACGGCTCCCAACAGCATGGGGGGCTACACTGGCTGCAACCAGTTCGGCGGGGAATACTCAGCCGACACGGCCACAAGCAGCATGACACTGCGGAATATCTTTGCTACCGAGCGGTGGTGTGGCGAGAACTCCATCGAGCCAATGTACATGAACACTCTGCAGAACGTCACATCGTACAAACTGACCGCCACAACGCTCCACCTCTACGCCACCAACGACACCGTGGCGATCCTGAATTTCACCCTTGATAGCGTTCTGGTTCCCACGCCGCCGCCAACGGGGAAGAATGGTGGCATCTTCTTCAACCAACTGTTCCATACCGGCAGCCTTTCGTCGTTGGAACCAATCTACAACCTGATGGGGACAGACGACCGTGGCCTGACAGTACGCCAGCTGGATAAGCCGATGCTGCTAAGTTCGGCCCCACGCGGCGGGCGTATTGCCTATCTGGCCAACGACCCAGCCGGGCCAATGCAATCGCTGGTGACAATCAAGACCGACGGCACCGACCGCCGCGTTCACCTGACCGATAGCATCTACTCCATTGATGTTGCCTCGGTGGCGATTTCCCCCGACGGCAAACGGGTTGCGGTTGCCACCATGAGCAAAGTGGCGGTCCCGCCGTTTGCCCGCTACGAGTTGTTCATCTTTGCTGTTGATGGTGGGTTGATTGACCAGTTCGGTATCCAAGAACTTGGGGCCACACCGGTGTTCTCACCCGACGGCAACAAGATTGCATTTTACGGGTTCAACAACACCGTCGAAGTGGCAACCATCGGCAGCGGGAAGTCCGATCCTGTTGCCACCAACGCCTATCCATCCAAATCGGGAACGCCAACAAAGATCACCTACGGGCGCGGCGGGCTTGACTGGTCTCCCGATGGACGTTCCATCACCTATGTTGGGCGGGGAATCGGCAGCGACCAAGATATTTTCATCGTTGCGGCCAGCGGCGGCTCGGCTCCGGTCAACGTGACGAACGATGCAGCCGATGACTTCTGGCCCACCTGGTCCCCCGACGGAACAAGCCTTGCCTTCAGCAGCACCTTTGTGACAGGGATCTATCAGCTGGCCATGGCCCAGATGAACCCCGCAACCGGAACATGGTCCGCAAAGCAGAAACTTAGCCCCGACCGCCTTATCGCCGTGGTGCTGCATGACCTGTTCCCGCAGTGGTCGCCCAACGGGAAAGAAGTTCTCTACACTTCTTTCCCTCAATTGCCAGAATTTGCACAAGTCGGGACGTTAGAAGTAGTGGATGTTGCCACGCGGACTCCATCAATCATTGCCAGCGGTGTGTACAAAGGTTTTTGGGAGCGATAACATTTCGCTGAATCAATCTCAATCATATCATCCAAATGGCTTCGGGTCTGTGCGGCGGCACAGGCCCGCGTCCATTTTCGCACTGCCGATTGTGGTGGCCGTTTGGTTGGTTCTGACTGTGGCGGCATCGGCGCAATCGGCGATTACGATCGCGCCATCGTTGGGGTATGAGTTCGGCACCCCACTGCTGCTGCGCCGCGACTCAGGAAAGGTGAATCAGTTGGGAGTTAATGGCGATGGCACTTCCCAACTGCACACCTTCTGGATCGGTGCCCAGCTCCGCCACGACTCACTGCTGGGCAACGGTTGGCGTTGGTCTTTTGGCGGAGCCGTTGCCCCCTCGGTCGCCAGCTTCACCTCCAACCCGTTCGCCGTTACCGTTGTTGATTCGGCCACTGCCAGCTTGATCCCAACAACACGCCAGTTCACGGTTCACGGAACTTCGGCATTGGCGCAGCTTTCCAGCTACGCAAGCGTTTCCGTTGGTGGGCGTGGGTGGTTATCGCTGGGGTTGTGGGGAACATGGCGATTTGCGTCGGAAGCTGCCGTTACTGAAGAACTTCTTTCCCCCGACTCCATCACGTTTCCCGACGGCCAGCGAACCCGTGCAATTCCGTTGCTGCCGGGTGCCATTGCCCCACCGGTTCATGCAGGGATTGATGCCGCCATCGAGTTCGGCTTGCCCATTGGATATGGCTTGATAGCCGCCCCCCGATTCGGCCTGCGCTGCAACGTCACCGCCATTGCCGATGGCTTGGGGCTGCGTGCGTTCAGCAGTTTGATTGGCGTTTCGGTGGCGGCGGCTGCGGATCCACCACCACTACGCACCCTCCCCTCCAATCCTCCACCGCCCCCCACTCCCACAGCAATCAAGGCCAGCGTTGATCTGTACGCCCCCCCCGGCGGCAACCAGCAGACCGCGCAGATAGTGCCATATCGGGTACATTATCGGAATGTGCTGCCGCTGATTCCGGCCATTTTTTTCGGGCATGGCAATGGGGCGTTGCCAACCCGCTACCGCCAGATTTCACCCGCCGCAACGGCAACCTTCGGCAATGCCACGCTTGCAGGGTTGGATTCGCTGGAAGTCTATCACCACTTGCTGAACATCATCGGCCAGCGGTTGCGGCAGAACAGAAACAGCACAATTCAGCTGATTGGCGCAACAACTTCCGGCGAGCCCACGCAACTTGCCAACGAACGCGCAAAAGAAGTGCAGCACTACCTCACCTCTGTCTGGAATATCGAGCGGCGCAGAGTGGTGGTGGTAGTAAGCGGCGAACAACGCCAAGCAACACCAGCCTTCAGCGGGGTGATGCTGCAAACGGAGGATAGCGTGCTGATGACTCCAATCATCTGGGAATGGATTGTCCGCCGGATGGCCGCGCCGGGGATAGGAATTGATCAAAACATAGAGGCAGCCGCTGGGGTGCGCGATTGGACACTCACCATCCAACAGCAGGATCGCCAACTGCTGCACCGTAGCACCGACACACACCCCGATTCGGCCAGCAAGCTGCTCACGTTGCACAACTTGCGTGAACGGGAAGCAACCGCACCATTGGTGGCCACGCTGCGGGTGATAGATTCGTTGAGCCAAGAAGCGATTGCGACAGATACGCTGTGGGTGAAGGTCCTGGCCGAGGAAGACACCAACCAAATAACGAAGACGATCACCACAGGAACGCTGTTTCCGGCAGAGCGATTCCCGATGCTGACCGCCGGAAACCAACAAACTCTGGGCTACGTGCTTGCCGATGTACTTCCTGGGAACCGGATTGTGGTGGGCCAGCGCGAAATTGAAGTAGGAAATCAGGTGGCGAAGGCAATCGCAACAGCAGTGGGGAAATCTCTACAAACCGGACGAACTCCATCAGAAGAAGAAGCACAACTCACAGAAGCATGGCTCTTCTCCAGAAGCATCAGCCTGCAGGTGGAGCCATAAGATGTGAGGATAAAGGAATGATTAAAAGCCACAGCACTCTGTTGACGTGCGCCAACTGACGTGCGCCAACTGACGTGCGCCAACTGACGTGCACCAACTGACGTGCACCAACTGACGTGCGCCGAAGGGGTAGATGATGTTTTGATAACATCCCCCTTTTACAGAAGCTACGCCGCAGGGGCGTTGTATTTTTGTGGCCATGCCGCATTCAAGGCGTTTCATCAACAACCAAAGGGATTTTTTAGATGGCATCATTTCTGGCCAACGGGCTTATCCTATCAGCGATTACGCTGATGGCGGTGGGGTGTGGCGGGGCCGAACGAAAGGAGAAGAAGGAGGAAAGCAAAAAACAGGTAATCACCCAAAAAGGATCGGACACCATGATCTTGCTGGGGCAGCAGTGGGCCGAAAAATTTGGCGCGGCGAATCCGGATATCCAGGTTCAAGTGACCGGTGGCGGATCGGGAACAGGGATCAGTTCGCTGATTAACGGAACCACTGACCTCTGCAACTCCTCCCGCCCGATGAAGGATCAGGAGAAGGCGCAGATCAAACAGAAATTCGGTGCCGACCCGGTGGAAATCCCGGTTGCAAAGGATGCTTTGTCGGTCTATGTGAACGAAACGAACAAGATCGAATCGCTGACGCTGGAGCAACTCTACGGCATTTACACCGCCAACATCACCAACTGGAAGGAGCTTGGCGGAGCCGATGCAAAGATCATTTTATATGGCCGCGAGAACAGTTCCGGCACGTATGAGTACTTCAAAGATCACGTTCTGAAGAAAGAAGATTTTGCGCCGGAAACGCAGACCCTTTCCGGCACCGCCGCAGTGGTGAACGCCGTCAGCAAGGACGCGAACGGGATTGGCTACGGCGGCGCGGCGTTCAGCAAAGGGATTCGTGAAGTGAAGGTTGCCGGACCCGATGGAACCCCGGTCGCGCCAACAAAGGAGAACGTCTATGCCGGAACCTACCCGTTGGCACGCGACCTCTACATCTATCTGCACCAGCAGCCAACGGGGCGTATCAAGCAATACATTGATTGGATTCTGGGGCCGGAAGGGCAAGCGGTTGTGACGAACGTGGGCTACTACCCAATCAAGCAGTAGCACAATTTTGCGCTGGGAACTGCAAGCGGGCGTTGGATGCCAGTATCCAACGCCCGCTATTCTTTTGTCATTTTTCAGACAACGGAACCAATTCAGTCTCCTATCTTCGCAGTGGCTTTGTGGCCGTTCTCTCTGCACACATTCAACACACACAGAAGGCACCCGATGCGCCGCACAACGGCTTGGTCTCGCGAGATTTTTGCTTGGACTCTTTTCGATTTTGCCAACACTGGCTTTTATGTGGTGATGATCAGCGTCGTCTTCCCCGCATTTTTTAACGACGTGATTGCTGGGGGGAACGAAGCGTACTGGGGGCGAGCAATCAGTGCCTCGATGCTGATTACCGCACTGATTGGCCCGCTGCTTGGCTCGATGGCCGACGCCACCAACCGAAAAAAACTCTATCTGGGGCTGTTCACCACGGCTTGCGTTGTTGCCACAGCGGCCATGTACGGAACCGGCCCCGGCACGTTGATGCTGGCCGTCAGCCTGCTGATTGTGGCAAACATTGGGTTTGAAGGGGGAACCATTTTCTACGATGCCTTCCTTCCGGAGATCACCACGCCGGAACATTACAGCAGGGTTTCCGGTTACGGGTTTGCCATGGGGTATCTGGGTTCGCTGGTGATTCTTGGGATCATCCTTCCAATCCTGAGTGCCGAAGGGCGAACCGTTGATGATGTTCGGCTGACCTTCATTATCGCTGCTGGTTTTTTCGCGCTCTTCTCCCTTCCCCTCTTCTTCCGCCTAACGGAGCAACGCCGTGCAATCCCAAACGAGGATCGCTTGTTGCTGGTTGGCTACCGCCGCCTTCGCCAGACGTTCACGCAGATCCGCCACTACCAGGGGGTGAAGCGGTTTTTGTTAGCGTTTTTTGTCTATAACGATAGCATCCTGACGGTGATCGCGTTCGCTTCGATTTATGGATCGGAGACGTTGAAATTGGAGATGACGGAGCTGATCATGTTTTTCATGGTGGTGCAGGTGACGGCGATTATCGGATCGCTGCTGTTTGGGCGAATCACCGCCAACATCGGTGCGCGGCAAGCGATTATCATCACGCTCTTCATCTGGCTGGGAATCACGATTGCCGCGTTTTTGGTGGACTCCAAAACCGGATTTTTTGTGATTGGTGGCGTGGCCGGTATCGCGCTGGGGTCCTCGCAATCGTGCAGCCGTACATTGATGGCATTGCTAACCCCGCCGGATAAAAAAACGGAGTTCTTCGGTTTCTACGACGGCTTTTTCGGGAAGGCTTCGGCCACCATCGGCCCGCTGATTTACGGCGAAGCCGCAGCCGCCTACGGCCAACGCCCGGCAATGCTGATTGTTGGGGTGTTGTTCCTGGTTGGCATTGGGCTGATGTTCCGCGTGCCGGATGTACGGCCAGGAATTATTGAGTAGAAACCTGAAGAGTTCAGACCACCGCTCATCTCAACTCACATCAGCCCCACCCTCCCACAAAGGAATCATACCAGGGCTGTAGCCAAAGCCACACATAATTGGAGATTGGGGGAACCGCGCTAAGAATGTTGGATAGAAGCAGCAAAACAGCAACCGCAACACGCCAGCGGGGAATAGCTGTCGGTTCCAGCTGCAAATATGGCGTGTTTGAAGAAGGCGAGTGCCAATAACCATCCAGCAAAAACCGCCCCCCAACAACCCACATTGCAACCACAGCAATCGCTCCCATTGCCGATATCCAATAGTACCCCCCTGATGCCAACTCCATCAGCAGCAGAAGGTGGTTCATGAACAGTATCCCCCACGGTAATCCGGCAAGAAGTGCCACCCCAGCAAGAACCAGATGCCCCTCAATCTTTCTTCTTTGTCCAGCCCCTTTCAGCAGAGCAATCGTCAGGGGGGGGCCATTTGGGATTCTATTGTTCCTATTCGGGGGGAGCATCACCAGCAAGGCAAGCGTTGCGGTGGCCACCCCAAACAGCATCTCCAGAATATAATGCTGGCCCTCACCACTACTCGTTAGAATGGGAAGGAAGATGAAGGCAATGGCGACCGTGATAAGGTGCGCCAGCATAGCATACAACCGCTGTTCACGAAGCATTGCTGCAACGGCAAGAAGCATCACCATCACCGTTAGCCCGCCAACAAACGGCTGCCAACGTAGATCGGGCAACTGCGCCGGCCAAGCTCTGCCAAGCAGTTGCATCACCCCAACCACAACTCCTACTGGGGCCAGCAGAAGTAAGAACATCCGTGCCGAACGTGAGGCGGAATCGGGAAGGTGAGGGACCGAAGTGAACGAAGGGAACAGCCCGCCACGCACAGCAACCCCCACCAGTAGCAGAAGGCTTCCGGCAACAAACGGCAGCACCGGAATCGGCGCGCTGTTTTGCGCAGTGGTGACATTGTTGATGGTGGCGTAGTTGGTTGCGTTGGTGAAGGAAACAATGAAGCCAATGCCCAACAACATTGCCGGAGTCCCCGCCGCGCTCCATATCATACCCCAACGGCTGCGCCCCCCCTCTACCTGAAGCATCTTCCATGTAGAAATCCCAACCAACTCAAGCCCTGCGAACAGGGTCAGCAAATCGTCGGCACCAACCACTATCCACAACCCCAACAAGCCGCTGCACTGAAAGATGGAGGAAGGGGAACACTGCCCGTTTCCGGTAAGCCAGCGCGAAAGCTCGGCACCGAACAACGGGATCAGAAGGGTGAGTTTTGCCGCCACCACAAACCGATCAATCACCACCATGCCGTAGCCAAGCGGCTGGTTGGGCCCTTGGAACAGCCACTCGGCCTTGAAGGCGTTATCGGTAAGCGGAAGCTGGACAAACAGCACCAGCATTCCAGCAACCAGATAGCCCACCGATAGCACCGCCGGAAGCCTTGCCAGGAAGGCTTCGCGGCGTGCAGCAATCGCCCCGGCCACAACCGTTGCAATCAGCAGAAACTCCGGCAAAAAACCGTAGAGACTGAAGAGCAATTGGGAGGGCATCATCTGGGCGGGAAAGTCAGTGGTCGGTTGTGGGTTGAGCCGAATTGCAGTGCTTCGTCGAAGCCACCTCTCGCAATGATGGAGGGAGTACACTCCCCCGCTTATGCTATGCCTGCCGAAACATCACTTGCTTGATGCTGGGGTTTCTGGTTTTATCCGTTGCTGTTGCAGTTCGGTTGGTGTTGTTCCTTGCTGGCCAGCAACGTTCATCGGCTGGGCGTACAGAACAAAAACGCGGGGATATGCCTTGACAATATCCATCGGTTCCTCCCCTTTGAACGGAGCCAGCGACTTCCCTTTCACCTGCAAGCAATGGAACACCAGCGGAGTTTTTTTGCCAACCATAAATGGTGCAACGTTCACCGCATAGCTTACCCCAGGCCCCCAACGGGTGGTGTCAATAGTGAACGGAGCGGGGCGCAGCAATTCGTCGGTTCCAAAACGGAAGATGAAATGGGTGGGATGATTAGTCTGGGCATAAACACGGATCAGCTTCGGTTTTGGGCCAGCGATTTTATCCATGTACGGAAGTGTATTGGTTCCTTCGGGAAGCTGCTGCTGCAACACGTTCAGCCAGTTGTAGGTTCCTTTCAGCGCGCCACTCTCCCACTCCTCCACCACATAATTGATCTGGAACACCTGCCCGGCAGCCCCACTGATTGGGAACTTGTACGTCTCAATCCCCAACGCGCTGAAGGCGTTGCGGATGTCGGTCAAATCCATCTGCTGCACAGCTTTTGTGGCGGCTGGTGTTGTTGGTTTCACTGCTTTCATTTCTTTCCCGGCTTTGGGCGTAACAGGCTTTAGTGCAGTGGTTTTTGGTGCGGGCGCGGCTCCGCGTGGTTGCTGGGCTACCAGCGTGCTACTGCCGATAAGCAGCGTTAGAGCCAGGGTCAGAACGGACGTTCTCATGTTAGCGTTTGATTGATTTGGTTGGAATGTGACAAGGGGAATGGGGAGAATTTGGCAAGTACAGTCAGAGGTTCTATCAAAAATTTTATCCGCTGGTTTTCGAACAGTGACGCGGGGGAGCGCGATGCGCAACAGCTTGCCGGAACAGCCTGATCCCCACCACAAGCAGAATCCCCAACGGCAACCCGAACCAAGCGATAGAAGGAATCCGGCTGGCGCACAGATAGAGCAGTAGCCCCACCGCACCAACCACCATCAGCGTTTGCCCAAGCAGCACTTGGTGCGTGTTGCGCCGCATGATTGCACAACAACCGCCAACAATCACCAAGCTGAGCGAAAGCAAGACAACTGGCGAGGCGTTCATGGCAGTGTGTGGGGGATTGGTTGGTGATCGGCATAATCGGCAGATGCTGTCCCTTGCTGCGTGGGGATCGTGATCTTGCAGACCACAACGGCAACAGCCGCAACAACCCACAGCAATAGCATATCGGCATCGAACAGACGCAAGGGGGTGGGGAATGTTCCTTGCTCTGTTGCGGCTGGCAGGTTGGGCTGCTGAACAATTCCACCAGCACCATCCAAGTTGCCAACAACAGCCAGCAACGCCCCGCCAACAACTCCGCAAAAAAGCCCGCCAGCAAGAACCTTGCCCCAAGAGAATGCAGCGTTGGAGAGAGCTTCAGGATTGTGGTGCGTACGCCATTGCGTGCCAGCAATCACAACAGCAACCACGGGGAACATCATCACCAACCCAGTAAGCGGCGTGGCCGTATCCAACAACAGCAGTGCGGCAAGCCCCGCGCCCGCAACCAGTGCAGCAATGGACGCGCCGCGCCCCCGATAGCCAACAGCAACAAGCAGTGCCGGAGCAATCGTCAGCGTAGCAATGCCCCAGGATAAAGCCTCGTTTCCCATGAGATGCTGTGCAGAGAGAGAGAGAGAGGCGTTCCGTTGCCTTACAACCTGGCCAACCGCTCCTTGAAGTGGCGATACGCAAAGAAGAGCGCGACCGTGGCCACAAGCTCAATCAACCCGGCAATCAAGAACCACACTCTATCAAAGTCATCCGATGGAGCCGTAAGCAGATACAGCACGATGAACACAATGGCTGCCACCAGATTGAAAACAGCCATAATCAGGAAACCGGAAGCTGCGTTGGTTGGTTTTGAGGTCATTGCTGTGAACGGTTGAATGCGTAGGCGCGACAGCCGCCACCATGGCATCCCGAAAACTATGCCACGATGTGCTATCCGTTGCGAAGATAGTTCAAAACAGCCCGTTTGCTGGTAAGTGTATGAAGCAAAACACAAGAAGAAGTGCTGCAATAGCAAAGCTGCCCAATCACGGTGTTGTGATTGGGCAGCTTGCAACCATCTATCGGCTTGTTTAGCCTTGATTCTCCTCGCTTACCACCGCATCATCGGCTTCCGGTGCTGCGGCTTCTGCAGGTGATTCATCTGGCATTTCCGGTGCCGGAGCTTCCGAAACCGAGGCGGCCACGGCAGCCGCTTCATCGGCGCTCATCCCAGCTGGCTCCGATTGTGGAACCGGATGCTGGCGATAGTAATCGGCTTGCTGTTCTTGGCTACGGTTTTTCAGAGCCTCCACTGCCGAAAGGGTGATCCGCTTCGACTCTTTATCGAATTCAATGACCTTCAGCGGAAGCTGGTCGCCAACGCGGAAGAATTGGGCGATATTTTTCACCGGTGCCGAAGCAAGCTGGGAGGTTGGAATAAAGCCGTCCACCCCTTGTGGAAGCTCGATCACCACCCCTTTGTCAATAATCCGGACAATCGTTCCTTCGGTTTCGCTGCCAACGGAGTAGTCGCCAGCGAACTCATCCCACGGGTTCATGTTCAACTGCTTGTGGCCCAAGCTGATGCGGCGTTGGTCTGGTTCCACACCAAGCACAATCACATCAAGCTCCTGCCCTTTCTTCAACACTTCCCCTGGGTGGCGAAGTTTTTTGGTCCAGCTTAGGTCGCTGATATGCACAAGGCCATCCACCCCCGGCTCAAGCTCCACAAACACACCAAAATTGGCAAGATTTCGCACCGCCCCTTTGTGGATGGAGCCGATTGGATATTTCTGCATCAGCTCGCTCCAAGGATCCGGCTCAAGCTGCTTCATTCCTAACGAAATTTTCTTTTCGTCTTTGTCAATGTTCAGCACTTGGACCTCCACATTTTGGCCCAACGAGACCACTTGTGATGGGTGCTTCACGTGCTGAGTCCAGGACATTTCGGAGATGTGGATCAAGCCCTCGATACCACGCTCGATCTCGATAAATGCGCCGTAATCGGTAAGCGACACCACTTTGCCGGTGATTTTGCTGCCGACGGCGATCTTCTCATCAATTTGATCCCACGGGTGGGAGGTCAGTTGTTTCAGACCAAGCGAGATGCGGCGGCGTTCTTCGTCGAAATCCAGCACCACAACTTTGATCGTCTCATCCAACTTCACAACCTCGGATGGATGGTTGACACGCCCCCATGAGAGGTCGGTGATGTGAACCAAGCCATCCACGCCGCCAAGATCCACAAACACACCGAAGTCGGTGATTGCCTTAACGACACCTTCCAGCACCAAGCCTTTTTCCAATTTGGCAAGGATTTCCTGGCGTTGGCCGGCAAGGTTTTCCTCCAGAAGAACTTTGTGCGAGACCACAACGTTTTCGTTCGGGTGGTTGACTTTCACCACGCGCACGTCAAGTTCGCGGCCCAGCAGTGCGTCGAAATCGCGCACGGGACGCACATCTACTTGCGAACCAGGAAGGAAGGCATCAAGCCCCAGAAGGTCAACAACCAACCCACCTTTGATGCGGCGGCTGACCTTGGCTTTCAAGATGTCTTGATTTTCGTACGACTTCATGATCCGATCCCAGATTCGCATGAAGTCGGCACGTTTGCGGCTCAGCAGAAGTTTGCCGTCGGTATCCTCCACTTTTTCAAGATAGACCTCAACCTCATCGCCAGCTTTCAGCCCTTCGATGTTTGCGAACTCACTCCGTGGCACAATGCCTTCCGACTTAAAGCCGATATCAATCGAGACTTCGTCATCGTTCACCAGCACCACGCGGCCTGTGATGATCTCATGTTCGGTAAGATCGCCGAGTGTGCCTTCGTACATCTTCATCATGTCGCTGTACTCAGTAGCCGAGTAATCGCTGTGGCGACGGAAGCGTGCCTCGTTCCGCTTTGCATTGAAGCTTTGGCGCAAGGTCTTTTTTGGGTCCTTCCCGTTTTGTGTGGATTCAGCCATGATTGTGCCTTCCATGTGGTACATACCCCTGAAACTTCCATTCCATGGCGTAGCATGGGCTTCTGGAAGCGTCGCATTCACGGTTCGCTTGCAGGTGGCTCCGCTGCCGGGCTGCCGGTTGGTTGAATTGCCATGAGACGGATGGCGATCCTGCGGCGGCGGAATCTGCTGCGTTCGCTTGGTGCGAGTCCCCGGTTCGCCAATGCGTGCGTCCCAGCACGAACATTGACGAGAGGCGGGTAACGAAAATGAGTAACGTTGATGTTGGATTGTTATAATCCGGCAGCCAGTGCCGCTGTGGTTGAAACGCCCGCGACACCTACCTTCCAGCACCCTTTGGTGCAAGAAAAAAGCCTGCAAAGATAGGCCATTGGCGGTGCGGTTTGCAACCCCGTTGGCGGGGGAATGCCTGCAAAGCTGGGCTGGCGAACGCACTTTTACGTTTTCTTCCCGCAAACGCTGGTTCATCTTCAGCGATCTTGCCTTCATGCTACATCAGCGCATTATTCTGACCGGGGCCAGCAGTGGGATTGGGGCAATTATGGCAAGGGAGTACGGAAAACAGGGGTGCAAACTGCTATTAGTGGCGCGGCGCAGGGGGGCGCTGGAGTCCACAGCTGCAGACGTTGTTCGGGCCGGCGGCCAAGCTCAAATTCTTGTGGCCGACGTTGCAGCCCCAGAAACCGCCACCGCTGCGGTGAAACTATCAATGGAAACATGGGGCGGGATTGATCTGGTGATTGCAAACGCAGGGGTCAGCAACCCGCAATGGTTCGACTCCTTCGATGCAGCCGATGCCGAGCGGACAATGCAGGTGAATTGGTTCAGCGTTGCAAGGATGCTGGAAGCGGTGATCCCGGTATTCCGACAACAGGGGGAAGGAACGTTTGTTGCCGTTAGCTCGCTGGCCGGGTATCGTGGGATGCCTGGTTCGGGGCCCTACAATGCCAGCAAAGCCGCCGTCACCACGCTGATGCAAAGCCTACGGACTGAAGTTGTGGGAACATCCATCAAGTTGCTGACCATCAGCCCAGGTTTTATCCGAACTCCAATGACCGACAAAAATGAGTTCTATATGCCGTTTTTGATGGAACCGGAGCGTGGGGCACAGCGAATCATCCAAGCAATCGCAAAAGGGAAATCGGAGTATCGCTTCCCTACGCGGCTCAGCATCGGGGTACGGCTGTTGCAGTGGATGCCGAATTGGCTGTTCGACCGATTGATGAAACGACTGCGCCCACAGAAACCACAGCACTAACTGACCCTACACACAACTATGGTGGAGCTTGGTGATTGCAGCACTTGGGTGTTTCACCGGAGGGTGTTTCACCGGAACACACCCTCTGCTCATGCTGAGTCCCGTCGAAGTATGAGCGGAGCCACCGAACGGGCAAGCCTTCACTATTGCCTGCGTAAACTCACTATCAAGCTCCCCCTTTCCCATCTACTCCCGTTCCCACGCGGCTTTCCGTTGCAATACGGCTTGGTGGCGGGGCCGCAATCTGCGGCGTTCCAGGATTTTGGAAAGCTGCTGGGCAACATCTTCAAGTCTGGAAAATGGATAGTGTGGGATTCGGTTAGCATTGCACCAAGCCGCCAATTTCCCTTTGGCAAAAACGATGTCCGCGTGTTCAGCGGGGCAATGGTCGCTTATCCCATCGCCAACATAAATAATCCGGGCATCGGGATGAGCCAATCCAAGCACCACGTTCCGTTTGCAGGTGGCCGTTAAGCAGTCGCAGCCTTCGGTCGCGTGCGGGAAGCTGACGGTCATCCCCCCTTCTGCCGTTAATTCTGCATGGTTGCAAAAAACATCCACCCCACGTATCCCGTGTAATTCCAGAAAACGGTGGATGTAGATATCGAACCCATCGCTAACAATGGTGAACGGGATAGAGTGCTCGCTGGCAACAGCAAGCAATGGCTGAAATCCAGAGTCAATGGGAATTGTTTGCAGAAAAGCATCCAATAATTCTTGGGTGATCGGCTGCGTTAATTCCTGAGCCATTTTCTGCCAGTACTCGCTCGCAGAAATTATTCCCGCTATCATTTGCGCATTCCATGGCTCCTGCTCCCCAAACCTCTGGAACATCTCCCACCCGATGTCATGGCCGCTGATAGTGCCGTCGAAATCACAGAAAATGTGGCATTGGTATAACATGAATCACCATCATCATTACATCAGTCCTGCATGACCTCTGCTTCTGCCACATGGCCATCATCATCGAATTTAATCGCTAAATAATTAGGGCCCGGAAGCAGGCCACGGCCATCACCTAAAATGTACATCATCTGGTAGCCGTAGGAGGTGAAATAGCTTTGCGGTTCGGCATTCCCCAATAGGTCTAATACTTGATTGCGCGAACGTCCGTTCAGCAGGTTTTGCTCCAATAGGTCGTTCACCATTGCAAGGCGCTTGTTGCTGGTTCTATCTTCACTAACCTTTTTCCAAGTTTCACTGTGGAATGGTGTATCGGGCACGGTTGAACGAAAAGTGAAAAAGCCGATAGCCACCGTGGTCAGAATAATTCCTGAAATGGCAAAAGCACGTTTGTTCATGCTGAATCCCCCTTGCAATGTTGAGTTGATATGATTTAGGACTGCTGCACATTGGCGTGCAGAGGAACAGGAACAAGCATAAAAACAGTACAGAGAATTATAAACACCAAAAATTAGGGGTTTTGGAAACAAGGAAGTTTTTATACCTTCTCCAGTTTGCGATAAGGTGCTGGCGGAAGCTCAACCCTGATGTTATCCCCTATCTTTACTTCACCGCCAACAAGAACAACCCCCATTACTCCAGCTTTGCGAATTAGATCCCCATTTGGGCTACGGCCAAGCAAAGCCGACATCAGACCGGACTGAAAATTATCTAACTGAACGCATGGATTCCGTAACCCCGTTATTTCCACCACAGCATTTGTCCCCAAATACAACCGCGTTTTGGCGGGAAGCGCAAGAATATCAATGCCCTGTGTGGTGATATTTTCGCCAATTTCTCCAGGATTTACAACGAACCCTTTACCGCGTAGTTCATCAAGTAACTCAGCATGGATAAGGTGAACCTGTCGCAAATTTGGCTGCGTGGGGTCGGCAGCCACGCGAGAGCGATGTTGTACTGTCACCCCTTGATGAGCATCCCCTTCTACTCCTATCCCTTCCAGTAATTGGATATATTGTTGCGGCTGCTTGCTGAACTGATGTTCTTTGCTGCGGCAGACAGCAACAACAATTCCGTTGTTCACTTGCTCTCTTCCACCCATTTATTGCCCTGAAAAAATAGATCCGATATTCACGCTAAATCCTTCTAACACTGCCGATTTCACACGCCCGCGCCCCACCGCCGACGAACGCAAATCGTACTCACCTTCTCCATTCAACTCCAATACCTCCACCGAGCGGTTTGCGGGGTCAACCAACCAGTATTCTTTCACCCCATGCTTCCGGTATAATTTCAGCTTGCTGTGACGGTCGCGTGTGATTGAGCTTGGTGAAATAATCTCCACAATTAAATCTGGCGCGCCGAACACACCACGCTCTTGGCAAATACCAGACCGCTCCTTCTGAATAAACACCAAATCCGGTTGCACCACCACGCTCGCGCTTAATATCACATCAACCGGGGCATTAAGAACTTCCCCTAATTTGTGCTTGATGATAAATCGGGTGAATAAATACTGAAGATCGCGTGAAACGCGCTGATGTCCTACCCCTGGTGCTGGTGCCATATATAATTCTCCGTTGATGATTTCATAACGATGCTCATCATCTAATTTCAGATAATCCTTGTACGTCCAACGGCGGCCACCCATTGCTGGCGGCACTGCGGCTGGGCGGGGAATTGTTGCTGGCATTTTGGCTCCTTACTTGTTCGCTGGATTGAGCAAATACGTCCACTGGCGTGAACCCACCGTTCAACAACGGATTGCGCTGAAGCGGATTGCACGCCCCCTGCAATGCGCTATCACACCACTGCGGCAAGCTCCGGTTGGGGCATCTCGCTGGCGGTTGCCGCTTTGCCGTCGCCGTTGATGTTGGGGAGGTCATCGCTTACTTGCGGCAATGGGGTTGCTGCTTTTTTGGCAACTGACTTGGATGTTTTTTTCGCTGCTGCCGCTGTTTTTTTGGCAAGCTCGGCCCCTTTTTTCACCACGTCCTTTTTTCCCGTTTTTGCTGATTCATCACGGTGGATTAGCGCGGCTTTCACAAATGCTTTGAACAGTGGGTGAGGTTCCACCAACCGTGATTTCAGCTCAGGGTGAAATTGGCATCCCACAAACCACGGGTGGTCGGTGATTTCCACCATCTCCACCAATTTTCCATCGGGGGAAAGGCCACTTAATACCAGTCCGTTTGCGGCCAGCGTTTCTCGGAAATTGTTGTTCACCTCATACCGATGCCGATGGCGTTCGCTGATGAACTGATCCCGGTAGGCAGCAAGCGCACGTGTTTTTTTGCCGAGGATGCAGGGGTATGCCCCAAGCCGCATGGTTCCCCCTTTTTCTTTCACATTTTTTTGATCCAGCATCAGGTCAATCACGCTGTTGGGGCCTTTGGCGAACTCGCTGGAATTTGCATCACTGATGCCGCAGACGTTCCGGGCGAACTCAATCACGGCGCATTGCATCCCCAAGCAAATTCCAAAAAATGGAATTTTGGATTCCCGCACGTACTGGATTGTCTTAATCTTCCCTTCCACCCCGCGCGAGCCGAAGCCGGGAGCAACCAACAGCCCAGCAACGCCTTTCAGCGCGTTTTTCACATCGGCTGTGGTGTGCAGATTTTCGCTGTCAATCCACTGCAACTCAACGTGGGTGTTGTTGGCGGCCCCGGCATGGACGAATGCCTCGATGATGGACTTGTAGGCATCTTGATATTGGGTGTATTTACCGCACAGGCCAATCGTCACGGTTCCGTTGTTGGGGTGCTTAATCCGCCGGACGTAGTTAGACCAGACTTTCAGGTCGGCGGGCGGAGCCTCGATACCTAACTTCCGAAGCACAATGGCATCAAGCCCTTGGTGGGCGTAAATCAGGGGGACTTCGTAGATGGTGCTGGCATCGCGCCCCTCAATCACTGCGTCGCGGTCAACGTTGCAGAACAGGGCGATCTTCTCCCGAATATCTTTCACCAGCCGATGCTCCGAGCGGCAGACCAGAATATCTGGCTGGATACCGATCTCCAACAACGTCTTCACCGAGTGCTGCGTTGGCTTGGTTTTCAGCTCGCCAGCCGCTTTGATGTAGGGGACGTAGGTAAGATGGATATGCAGCACGTTCCCGCGCAGTTTCTGATCCAACTGGCGGGTGGCCTCAAGGAAGGGAAGCGACTCGATATCGCCAACGGTTCCGCCGATTTCAATCAGGATGATGTCGTATTTATCGGCCAGGGCGGTCATCCGTCGGGAGATTTCGTCGGTGATATGAGGGATCACCTGCACGGTTTTCCCCAGGTAATCCCCCCGCCGTTCCTTGCTGATAACCTCAAAATAGACTTGCCCTGTTGTGGTGTTGTTTTTCTGGGCCATGGATTGGTTCAGGAACCGTTCGTAGTGGCCCAAGTCAAGATCCGTTTCGGCCCCGTCGTCGGTGACATAAACCTCACCATGCTGGTACGGGGACATGGTTCCGGGATCCACATTGATGTAGGGATCGAATTTTTGGATGGTGACCCGCAGGCCACGCTGTTTCAGCAGCAACGCAAGCGATGCCGAGGTGATCCCCTTCCCCAGCGACGACAGGACACCGCCGGTAATGAAGATGAATTTTGCTTTGTTCGTGTTGGTACTGGTGTTGCTCATCGGTAGAAAGTGGCCACCGCGACGTGACCGAAAAAAGAGGTTGACCGGAAGAATAGCAACAGCAACGCCCCGGCGTTCACCGAAGTTTGGTTCGGGAGATAGGGAGTTGTGTGTGAGTTGATTGCCGTTGCGGGGGCGCAACTTAGCGAAAGTTCCAAAACAGCCGAACGATGGGCTGGAAGAAGCCCGGAAGCTCATCAAGAACAATGGAGAAAAGTCTTGAAATTTCAACAAAATCATCAATTTTAGGGTCAAGACTTCAGATTGTGATGAACCATTGTGGCAGGCTGAGAGGAAGGTTCACCTTCGCGAAAAAGGGGGAGGATTGATTGGCAGAACGCTGCGCAACGCTATCTTGCCCCGCGTTTTCGATAAGCAACCGCAGCCTTCCAGTTCCAACATCAACCACAACCCCGATGCGAATCCTTCACACAGCCGACTGGCACTTGGGTCACCGTCTTCAGGGCCACTACCGCCACGATGAACAAGCCGCAGTGTTGGACGAACTGTGCCACATTGCCGACGACCAGCAGATTGATGCAGTGGTGATTGCTGGCGATGTGTTCGATGCCTACAATCCGCCAACCGAGTCGGAATCGCTGTTCTACCGGACGATGACCCGATTAAGCAATGGTGGCCGCCGGGCCGTTATCGTGATTGCTGGCAACCACGATAGCCCCGACCGCCTGCTGGCCTCGGACCCCTACGCCCGCGCACTTGGCATTGTCACCGTTGGCCTGCCGAAAGATGCGCCGCTGCCGTTCGATGGCGGAACCGAGCTGGTCAGTTGCCTTCAGACTGCTCCCTCCTTCGTTCGGCTGCGAACGCCGCGCCAGGGCAGGGTGCTTTCGGTGCTTGCGCTCCCCTATCCTTCCGAATCGCGATTGCGCGAGGTGCTGACCCACGACCTGAGCGACGAAGAAGCGGAGATGACCAACTACAACCGAAGGATCAAGGAGTTTATGGAGGAAACCGCACGGCTGTTTGCCGATGGCGGCGCGAACATTATCACCAGCCATTTGTTTGTTGGTGGGGGGATGGAGTCGGAGTCGGAATCGGAGCGGAAGATCCAGATTGGTGGAGCCTATGTGGTGGATCGCCAAAGTTTCCCGGCATCCGCCGGATATGTTGCCCTGGGGCATTTGCATCGCCCGCAAGAACAGCATGGTCAGGATGACCTTCCAATCAGATACTCCGGCTCAATTCTTCAATACAGCATGAGCGAGGCGGGGCAGCAGAAATCGGTGACGGTGGTGGAGTTCGGAAGCGATGGGAAGGCCAGCTACCACAACATCCCGCTAACTGCCGGGCGGGGGTTGGCTCGCCTCCATGTTGAAAGCATTGCCGAGCTGGAGGCAAAAATTGCCGAAACAGACCCACAGTTGTGGGTGGATATTGTCTTGCGGCTTCAGGAACCGTTGGGCATTGATTACAGCCGCCAGCTACGCGCTGCCCATCCCAACATCCTTGGCTTTATCCCGCAGTACCAGCTGGCCGATGCCGAAGCGGAAGCGATCAGCATCAACAACCTTTCCCCCCAGGAGCAGTTCCGGCGGTTTGTGGAGCAGAAGCACGGCGAGCCAGTCGGCGATGAGGTGATGAAGCTGTTTCTGGAGTTGGTGGCAACCGAGCAGGAAGACGAGCAGCTTGAAGAATAGATGTTCGGTAGCTCCCTCCATCGTCATCGCTCCAACGAGCGGGGAAGGTTCCCCCCCTCCCCGTCATTGCGAGAAGTCTTCGACGAAGCAATGACCAGAAGAGGGAGGCAAGACCCGGCTGGATAACAAAAGTGGCATCTTTCCTTGTTAAAACTATTCCTCAATTGGTCTGGCGGGCGTATCTTCGCCGCTTGTCAGGCCATCCCGTTATGCAACGGGCCTTATTCCGGCCTAACAAATTTCCCAGAACGTAGCACACAATTAACGGAATGCGGGGCACACCTCGCATAGACCTTCCCTTATCATTAACCGCAGAAATGACGATGCGATTCGTTGCTGCAAACGAACAATCCAACCAATGCCAGGCTTCGGCACGGCGGACGTTACTTAGCCGCATGATGCCGCTGATTGCGCTGGCAATGACGGCCTTTTCATCCATGCCGCTGCTGGCGCAAGAGCACAAGCCCGGCGGCGAAGCAAACCTTCAACTTCCCAACCTCAGCACCGTGACCTTCATGGGTGTTGATGGCCACACCCTTCTGATGGGGGGTATTCTGGTCAGCGTGTTGGGCCTGCTGTTTGGCCTTTCCATCTTCTCGCAAGTGCGGAACCTTCCGGTCCACAAGGCCATGTTAGAGGTTTCCGAATTGATCTACGAAACCTGCAAAACCTACCTGGTGACGCAGGGGAAGTTCATCATGATCTTGTGGGTGTTTATCGGCTCCATCATTGCCGTCTATTTTGGCGCGCTGCTGGAGTTCCCGATTGAGCGGGTGATTATCATCCTGCTGTTCAGCCTTATCGGTATCGGCGGAAGCTACGCAGTGGCGTGGTTCGGCATCCGAATGAACACGTTCGCGAACTCCCGCACGGCGTTTGCCAGTTTGGTCGGCAAGCCGTTCCCAACCTATGCGATCCCGCTGAAAGCTGGGATGAGCATCGGGATGCTGCTGATCTCGGTGGAGCTTCTGCTGATGCTGGGAATCCTGCTGTTTGTCCCGGGTGAGTATGCCGGCTCCTGCTTTATCGGCTTCGCAATCGGCGAATCGCTTGGCGCGGCGGCGTTGCGTATTGCTGGCGGTATCTTCACCAAAATTGCCGACATCGGCTCGGACTTGATGAAGATCGTCTTCAAAATCAAAGAAGATGATGCCCGTAACCCTGGCGTGATTGCCGACTGCACCGGCGATAACGCCGGCGACTCGGTTGGCCCATCGGCCGACGGGTTCGAGACCTACGGCGTTACCGGCGTTGCCCTGATCTCCTTCATCCTGCTTGCGGTGAAGGACCCAACGATCCAAGTGCAATTGCTTGTCTGGATTTTTGTGATGCGTATCGTGATGGTGATTGCTTCGGCACTCAGCTACTTCCTGAACGAAGCCGCAGCAAAAGCCAAGTACCGCAACGCCGATAAGATGAACTTTGAGAAGCCGCTCACCAATTTGGTCTGGCTTACCTCCATCGTCTCGGTTGTCCTGACCTACGTTGTCTCCTATTTCGTGATCCCAAACCTGGGGGGGAACACCTCGCTCTGGTGGCAGCTTTCCACAGTTATCACCTGCGGCACGCTTGCTGGGGCAATCATTCCCGAGTTGGTGAAAGTTTTCACCAGCACCGAGTCGCGCCACGTGCATGAGGTTGTCACCTCCAGCAAGGAAGGTGGTGCATCGCTGAATATCCTTTCTGGCTTGGTGGCCGGGAACTTCAGCGCGTACTGGATTGGCATTGCCATCATGGCACTGATGGGAATCGCCTACTGGGTCAGCATGAGCATCCCAGCGGTGAACCCTGCCGACCCGAACGCTGGCGGCATGATGTTGGCCCCTGCGGTGTTTGCCTTCGGCCTTGTGGCGTTCGGATTCTTGGGCATGGGGCCGGTGACAATCGCCGTGGACAGCTACGGCCCAGTGACCGACAACGCGCAATCGGTGTTCGAGCTTTCGGTGATCGAGACGATACCGAATATCAATGCCGAGATCAAACGGGACTTTGGGTTCGAGCCGAATTTTGAGAAAGCCAAAGAATTCTTGGAAGAGAACGACGGCGCAGGGAACACCTTCAAGGCAACCGCAAAACCGGTGCTGATCGGGACCGCCGTGGTGGGCGCAACCACCATGATTTTCTCGATTATCGTGGCCCTGACAGGTGGCCTAGCAACCGGCCTGGAGAACCTCTCGCTACTCCATCCTCCATTCTTCTTGGGATTGATTGCCGGCGGCGCAATGATCTACTGGTTCACCGGCGCATCCATGCAGGCGGTGACCACTGGGGCCTACCGCGCTGTGGAGTTCATCAAGCAAAACATCAAGCTGGAAGGGGTTGAGAAGGCATCGGTGGAGGATTCCAAGAAAGTGGTGGAAATCTGCACGCAGTACGCCCAGAAAGGGATGTTCAACATCTTCCTGGGGGTGTTCTTTGGCACGTTGGCGTTTGCGTTCTACGAGCCATATTTCTTCATCGGCTACTTGGTTTCCACGGCTCTGTTCGGTTTGTTCCAAGCCATCTTCATGGCCAACGCTGGCGGCTCGTGGGATAACGCCAAGAAGATTGTCGAGACCGAGCTGAAAGCCAAAGGGACACCGCTGCACGATGCGACCATTGTTGGCGATACCGTTGGCGATCCGTTCAAGGACACCTCGTCGGTGGCGTTGAACCCGGTCATCAAGTTTGCCACGTTGTTCGGGCTGTTGGCGGTGGAACTTGCCGTCAGTATGTCGGTCCACAACGCCTCGACAGTGAAATATCTGTCGGTTGTTTTCTTCGTCATCAGTGCGTTCTTCGTCTGGAAGAGCTTCTACGGAATGCGGATTCAGGCGCAGCAGGCATAATCGGCAAACAGTGCTTCCAACAAAAAGCCGCCTCAACAATCTGGTTGAGGCGGCTTTTGCGTAGTAGCCTTCCGCACAGCACTTCTTGGAGGAAGAACAATGGCCGCAAATCAGCAACGTGTCATCGCTGGAAAGGTGTTAGTTGTTGTGGGAGCCTTCCAACTACTTTCATGCAATCAACAACCGAAGGAGAATACCATGAGCGACGTACAGGCCAGTCCACAGCAGAGGATCGAGCAGAACAAAGAGCTTGTCCGAAAGTGGATTCTGGAGGGGTGGAACAACAACCGCAATGCAGAAATTGTTGCCGACATTTTTGCCAGCAACTGGAGCGACGGCAACCCAACCTTCCCCGACCAACCAACAGGGATTGATGGAGCCATGTACTACGTCAATGCCTACCGTTCGGTGTTCCCAGATATTCACTTCACCATCACCCATATCATCGCCCAGGAAGATCACGTCTGTTTCCGGTTTGTTGCCGATGCCAACCACAAAGGGGAGCTGATGGGAATCGCAGCAACGGGCAAGAAGGTGAAGATTTCCGGCATCGTGATCCACCGGATTGAAAACGGAAAATTTGCCGAATCGTGGAATGAAATTGATTTGTTGGGGGTGAAAGAGCAGTTGTTGGCGAAGTAATTCTTGATAGATAACGACTCAAACGCTATGGCATCATAGTTGCTTCTATCAGGGCATCATTATTGAAGGATTTCCATGCCAATACTTCATGTGCTGCTCTGCTGTGTGGTTGCGTTGCTGGCATTGAACTGCGCCACAATTTTTCAAGGCCGTACTGCCCAGGTTCCAGTGGTTGGACCTGAGGAGCCGTTGCTGATCCAGCACAACGGACGGACGTTGCCGATCTACCGGCGTGAGGATAAATCACGGTATGTGGAGTTGCCACGCAAGCACCCTTTGCTGCTAACACTCCGCTACCGTGGGATGTGGGATACGCTGGTGCTTGAGCCAACCCCACAAATCGGCTGGCTAATAGCCTCTGCCCCACTGTTCATTGGATTGGGTCCCATGGCCGACATCACCACCGGAAGCTGGAAAACCTTCGGCAACACAAGGATTTACTACGGAACATCCGACACCGCCGAACGCCTGCAAGGATCGCGAGCGCAAGCACTGCGGGCTGTACAGCTTCACCTGATGGATACGCTTCGGCAGGTGGATACGTCGTTGTACCGTGTGCTTGGCTTCTATTTCTACCCAGCGGTTGCCCCAAATCTGAACCAAGAACAAGGATCGCTGTTTTCTGTTAGGAGTCTTGGGTGTGTTGGGGGGTATTCCATCAGGCCGGATATATCCGTTGGAGTTGGGTATGATTTTGCCTCGATCCCCAACCAAAGCCAGCACCAACCAGCAACCCGCAACCTTAGCAGTTTCGACCAAGCACTACGCCACTACACTGCGTTCGCCAGATATGAACACCGGGGATTTTTCCTTGGCCTGCACGCTGGAGCCTCGCGGGTGACTGCCGACTCGATCGTCAGCACCGTCACCGCACAACGCACAGAGGGTTACGGGGCCACGCTCCCCCATGTTGGGGCAAGCCTTGGTTATCGGTGGGATTTTGGGTTTGTGGAATATCGGGTGCTGTACGGCGTGGGAAGCATCAGCAAACCGGACGGCACAACGTCAACCATGGGCGATAATGGCTTGCGTGGTGGGATAGGGTTTTCGTTGTAAGCCTGCGGGTTGAGGAGAAGCCGGACGGAGCTGCTGGATAGGTTCGCGCCCTCCTTGATCGTGCTGCAAGCAGCAGATCGTTCCTCCCAAGTTTGGGAGGAAATTGGAGTGGGGCTTTCGTTCTCCATTCTCAATTCTCAATTCTCCATTCCTTCGCGCCCTCCTTGACCGTGCTGCAAGCAGCAGATCGTTCCTCCCAAGTTTGGGAGGAAGTTGGAGTGGGGCTTCCATTCACTATTCACCATTCACTATTCACCATTCCCTACCCCCCGCTGTACAGCCCTCTGATTCCTTCTTGCAAATAACTCAGCGTTGCCCCGGCTTCTCCGCTGCTGACCACCAGCACCAGCACCAGCAGCACAATCCCGCCAATCGCATATCCATAGACCTTCAGCGGGCGGACATCATAGACCACCGCCGCGCCGCGTAGCACGCGGTACAGCATCCAGGCCAGCACGCCGACCATCACCGTGAAGGCGATGATCCCCGCGCCCGGGGCTTCCAGCACACGGTAGAGCACCATTGCCACCGGAATCAACAGCAACACCGGAAGCGCGCCCCAAATGGCGATGATGTAGGCATCGCCGAAGAAGATGCGGTTGCGCACAAACGCCGCACACAGCCGAATCAGCACAGCAACCAGCAACAACAGCATGAAGAAGAAGATGGTGAAGGAGATGATGGCAACCACAGGCCGCCAGACAATCCAGTTCAAAAACTCCTTGAGCGAGTCGCTGGTGATAATGGCTGTCAGGACAACATCGAAGCCTTCGTCCATCCGGTAGTAGTAGCAGAGCGAGCTTGCAATCACCGCAAACGTGACGGCAATCACCAACCCCAGCACCGTGGTTTGGAAACTGCTGAGAATCCGCTGGTCGCGGATGTCGGCAAAGAAATTGTACGGGCGAAGCAGCGCGCGGAAGACGTTCTCGCGGAACCGGCGCGAGCTGTTAATCAGCAGCAAGAAGAGAATGGCACAGACAAACCCCGCTGCAATGAACGGGATGGTTGACGGAGCCACATACTCCCCGATCGGAACATCTGGGGTTTTCTGGTCGGTGTACAATGCCGTCAGCATCAACGCCCCCTGCCGAAGGTCGCGGCCAAGCCCGTACAGGCCGCAGGTTGCCAAGTATTGCTCGCTGTTGTTGGGGGTTAGCAACGGGCGGTCGGTGCGGTAATCGTTGTAGGCCCAATAGACCCCGCCAGCCAGCCCCGACTGCCCAATCAGCCCGTAGATGTCGCTGATATATTTGGCCTGCGCCTCAATGGAGATCGGGTCGCTGTAGCCGCCGTGGTTCTCAAGCTGAACAAACTTCCCGTAGGCCAGCAGCAGCAGTGGGCGCTCCTTGTTCAGCTCCCCCAGCACCACTTTCACTTTATTCGTCAGTTGCGAAATATCAACATCGAAGGCGTTGATTCCGGGAAGGTCGCACAGCTTCCGAAGCTCGGGCGTGGCCCATCCCGATGCCGAAAAACCGAGCAAGCGGTGATCCAGCGAATCCACCACTTTGCGGAGATCACGCAGCAACCCCAATGCCCCTTCGTCTCCATCGGGGATGGTTGCGTTCAGCCCCCACGCCGCCACACAGTTGTACTTCCCCCCTTGCTCAATGGCAAACCGCATCCGATCCACCACACGCTTGCGGTAGCTTTCGCTGCCGAACAGTGATGTTGGCGGAGTCCCGCTTGGGGCATCAATCATGGCCATGATGCCGAACTCATCGCACAACCCCAACAGATACGGATGGGGAACTCCATCGGGGAAACGGATCAAGTTCACCCCCATATCCTTGATGGATTGCATATCGCGGCGCATCTGCTCGTAGCTCAGCGAGGCTCCGTTCTCCTTCATATCCTCAATGTAGGCTATTCCCTTTATCGGGATCGGCTGCCCGTTCAGGAACACCTGGCTCCCTCGGCTTTCCAGCGTGTGGAAGCCAATTTTCAGTTGTTGCTCATCCACCACGGCCCCTTTGTAGCGGATCTGCACCACCGCATCGTACAGATTTGGCGTGCCGGGGGCCCAAAGCGCAGGGTTCGTAACGGTGATGGGAAGATCAACGATTGAGGTCCGCTTGGTTTCGATGGTGAACGCTTGTACGCCACTCCCCACCTCGGTTGGTGGAATGGTGTCGTTGCCGGAAGGGCTGCGCAGCACCACCCCCAACTCAAACTCGGCTTTGTCATCGGGAAGGGTGGTTGTGGTGGGAAGGCTATCGGAGGTGCTGGTGATATTCATCCCACGGATAGCCCCGCTAACCACCCGAACGCGGAATTTCGCGGTTCCGTTTCCGCCGCTCAGCGTGGTCTGGAACCGTGCATCATCCACCCAAACGCGGGGAACACCAACCAGCACCACATCGCGGAAAATCCCCCCGTAGGTGCGGCTTCCCAAAAACAGCTTCCGCCCGGGGACGGTGCTGGTGTAGCCAAGCTGGTTGGCAACATCAATCTGGATGGTGTTGTTCCCGCTCAGCTTCACCTCGTCGGGAACCATGATCGAGAAGGGCATTCCGGTCTCGTGCTGGGCAACAAACTGGCCGTTGATGGTGATGGTGGCCTGGTACTGAATCCCCAAACAAACCAGTTTCCAGCGGTAGTTCTTCAGCATCTCGGCCGGTATCTGGAAGGAGCGTTTGAAGGAGATTTCCCCGGGATCAAGGTAGCTGCTGGGGATGGTGACGTTTGCCCACTCGTCCCCCCCGTCATCGCTGAACTGCCACGTGCCGTTCAGCGGAATCAGGGTGCGGGTTGGCGAGCCAAGCAATCCCTGAAGCAAGGTGTTATCGGGGTTTGTGGGTGCGGCAAGGAACCCCTCGGGGGTTTGCGCCGAAGCGATAACAGCCACAGTACACAGGCTAAGAACTGCAAGAAGGATCGTTCTCACGAAGCGTAGTCGGGTTTAGGTAGATAGGCCGGCAAAGCGGCAGCATCCAATGACTGGTTTCAGGCGGAAGCAACACCTGCTTCCGGTAAGGGCGCAAAGATAAACCGGAAAGCGCAAAGGGTGAACGATAAAGGGGAAAGAAGTGTAAAGGGGGAAGATCAGAACAACACCCTGGGACTGCCGAGCAACGCTCGGCGGTCCCAGGGTTTGCCGAACCGTCCACCGAACGCCGCACATTCCGAAGCATCTTGGCTTGCAACAGTGCTGTAAGTTCGGCGAATCGGCAAGGGGATACTCATTGCCAATTGGGCAGTTTCCCCACTGACTTGCCGCAAAGGAGCAACACCATGAACTCCCAACAACCGAAACAACACCTTGTGATTCTTGGCGCGGGGTTTGGCGCAATCAGCCTTGTGAAACGGATTGATCTGAAGCACTACCGCGTCACCGTCATCAGCCCCCGAAATCACTTTTTGTTCACCCCACTTCTCCCCAGCACCACCGCCGGAAAAATTGAGTTCCGAAGCATCATCGAGCCGGTCCGCCGCACACGAAAAGGGATTGAGTTTGTGCAGGCCGAAGCTATCGGACTTGATACCGCTGCGAAAACTCTTGCCTGCCGCACCGTTGATAAAACCGCCGAGTTCCCCATCGCCTACGACCAGATGGTGATCGCGGTTGGTGCCTGGAACAACACCTACGGCATCCCCGGCGTAAAGGAACACGCAATGTTTCTGAAGGAGCTTACCGATGCCCGCAATATCCGCGAGCGGGTAACGTGGTGCTTGGAGCGTGCCGATGTGCCGGGCATCACCCCAGAAGTACGCCGCCGGTTGCTCCACTTTGTGGTGGTTGGCGGCGGCCCAACCGGGGTCGAGTTCGCCGCCGAGCTGGATGACCTGTTCAACGAAGAGTTAGCGAAACTCTATCCCCACCTGCAACATGACGTGACGATCACGTTGGTGGAAGGGGGAAAATCCTTGCTGAACTCCTTCGATCAAGGCCTGCGCGACTACACAGCGCGGCGGTTCCAGAATGAGGGGATTTCGGTTCGGTTCCAGTCGAAAGTGAAAGAAGTGCAGCCGGGGAAGTTGGTGCTGGAAGATGGCGCAACCATCGAAGCCGAGGTCATTGTCTGGTCCACGGGGTTTGCTCCGGCTGGGTTTGTTCAAGGGTTATCGTTGGCAAAGGAGCGCACCGGGCGCATCCTGACCGATGAGTTCATGCGGGTTCCCGGCCACTTAGGGGTGTATGCCATTGGCGACTGCGCCACGCCAGCCAGCGTCACGCTTCCGCAAACGGCACAAGCCGCCATGCAGCAAGGGAAGTATCTGGCCACGTCGCTCAATCGTTTGGCGCGGGGGAAGGCGATCAAGCCGTTTGTGTTCAACAACTTGGGGATGCTTGCCTACATCGGCGATAACCGCGCCCTTGCCGATATTCCCAAAGCAAAGCTGCGGTGGCGCGGGATACTGATCTACATTTTCTGGCGCTCGGCATATATCACCCGGTTGGTCAGCCTGAAAAACAAAGTGCTGGTGCTGTTCGATTGGTTCAAGGCGTGGGTGTTTGGTAGGGATTTGAGCAGGTTTTAGCGTGTCCTCCTGCTTGCTCTGGCAAGCACATCGCCACCCCAATGCTGGGGGGAAGTACAAGAATAGAGATAGGATTCTCCACACAAAAAACCCGCCAGAAACAACAGTTTCTGGCGGGTTTTTTGTGTTTTGCATGGTTGGGATTTATGCCGCTTCCAACCCCGGTTTCAGCTTGGCTTGCTTGCGGGCGCGGCGGCGGGCTTTGCGGGCGCGCAACCGGCTTTGGACTCCTGCAAACCCCCAGTAGATCACCGGGACCACAAGCAGCGTCAGGAACATCGAGCTGGTAAGGCCGCCAACCAGTGCCCACGCCAAGCCCGATTTCCATTCGGCACCGGCGGCGGTGGAGAGGGCAATCGGAAGCATGCCGAAGATCATCGTCAGCGTGGTCATCAGGATCGGGCGCAGACGTTCCCGCCCTGCTTCCATCAATGCTTCCTTAATGCTCTTCCCTTCCTCGCGCGCTTTGTTGGTGAAGTCAACCAACAGGATGGCGTTTTTCCCAACAAGGCCAATCAACATGATGATCCCGAGCATGGAGAAGATGTTCATGCTGCGCCCCGCCAACCCCAACGCCCAGAACGCCCCGATCAGTGCCAACGGGATGGAGAAGAGCACCACAAACGGATAGAGGTAGGAGTTGTACAGCGCGACCATAATCAGGTACATGAACAGGATACCGACCATAAACGCAATCCCCATGTTCCCGAAGGAATCTTGCTGGTTGCGCAAGTCACCATCGTAGCCCAGGGTGACACCTGCGGGGAATTTGTAGGTAGCAATGGCTGTTTGGAAATCGGCACCGATATTCCCCACGGGCCGCCCAACGGCTTGCGCAAAGATCGTCACCGCGCTGTTGCGATCCTTCCGTTGCAGCTTGGTTGGGCCGGTGGATTGCTCAACATCGGCAAACTGCTTCAGCATCACTTGTTCGCCACGGCGGTTCATAAAGGTGATGGTTTCCACATCGCTGGTGCGCGAGCGGTCGAACTCATCAAGGCGGATGTTGATGTCGTACTCATCGGTCCCGACGCGGAATCGTGCGTCGTTGTCGCCATTTAGGGCAACCCGCAACGCGCCGCCAACTTCGGCGATGGTTAGCCCAAGCGCGGCCATTTTTTCGCGGTCAATCTTCACCTGTGTTTCTGGCTTCCCTTCTTCCACCGATAAGCGAACATCGGCTGTCCCCTGAATCTTCCGAAGAATGTTAGCAAAATGGTGTGCGGTGGCCGTGACGCTATCCAGGTCTTGGCCGGAGATCACAATCTGGACAGGCGTTTGGTTGGCCGTGCCGAAGATGCCGATTGGGTTCACGCGGACCTTCACCCCGGGAATCCCCATCGCGAACGATTTAATCGCTTCGCCAATCTCATCGGTGCTTCGTACGCGCTCCTTCTTGGGGACCAACGCAACGTTGATCTCCGATGAATTGTTCGACGATTGCCCCAGCAATCCTTCGCTGGAAAC
>JADZEY010000124.1 GCA_020850315.1 Armatimonadota bacterium
ATAGTGGGATAAATGCGCAGATAGAGGAGGATAAAGAAGAGTTTATCGGTATCTGATGCCAGGCGATGGGGTCGTCCGGCACCAGCCGAGCGTTGCATCGTGCGTCGTTTCCGGGCAGCAGCGCGGTCTTGTGCCAAGATTTTGCCAAACGTACTGGCCAATTCGTGGAATTGCTTAACGGAGAGTCCCGTTAAGGATCGAAGAATCCGATCGTTGCTTATTGCTCGTTGGATGTTCAGCATGATTTTCTTGCTAACTTAACCTATTCCTGAATAAGTCTATTGAGATTTTCTATAAACTGTTTACCATTTAGTGTGAGAGAAAAATGATTATCTTTTTCGATTAGCATTTCAAAATCAAGTGCCAATCGTTTATAGCAATTAAAATTCGTTAATCCTGTAAAATATGAGAATATTTCATGGAAAGTTAAGTTGCTTTTTTTGAAATCGTGAAATGGCTTTAGAATTTTGTTTAACCACCTTAAATAGCAAATGGTGTAATTCTTTGGATTTGGTAGGGCTAATCCTACATTTAAACTTAAACGCTCAACAGTTTTTGAATAAAGTTCTTTGGCAGCACCTAATGAGTATGTGCGAATTAACACATTATTTTCCTTGCCAAATTTTTCAATTTTGGCTGCTTTTTCTTTAGAGGTTTCACTAGCATAAAGGATGCAATAATTTGTTTCATCAGTAAATTTGACATTGCGATATCTTAATACTTGATTGAAACAATAATCAATCTTATCATTTGTATTTAATACTGTTTCTAACTCAACAATCAATTGTTGTTTTTTGTTGTTTTCTACAACAAAATCCAGCCTCCCAAAATCTGTAGTAATTTCTTGCCCAATCTTTTTCGCGATAGGGAACTGTAAGCACTCTGAAAGGAATGATTGATTGTTTAAAAGTGTCCATTGAACCAAGCTTTCTTTCATCTGTTAAGCTACGTTAGGGATTAAAGTGAAAATCCTTTTTTCAGCGTTGGCATTTCGTGAATACGGATAAGATCTCATTTGAACGCCAGCACCTGTGGTATTTGAAATCGTTACTTTTTGCCAAATGATAGCACCCATGTATTACTCTGTGAGCTGTCATGAGAAAAACGTGTTTTCATTTTCCTTGTTATTCGTGCTTTATTGCCGTTTTTTGATTTTCTCGCAACGATTCACGGAGTAATAATCAAAGTCAATGTTCTCACAGAACTTAATATGCTCACGTGCCTTCAGTTTGCGAAAACACTCGTACTGTCATTCGTGTTTACCCCGACCCGTCGGGGCGAAGGCAGGAATCCATAGACCTGCGAAGCGCATCCATAGGCGGGCTAGTTCGCAAACTTATGTGTGCCGAGTATAGTTTCTTTACGGAACCACAATGCGCTTGCGGGCAATCAATTTTTTTTCGGTGCCGGAGCGAACTTCGGCAAAATAATCGCCTGATGTTGCGCGGATACCTTTCGCGTCCAGCATATTCCACTCGTAACGGTAGCTGCCGGACTTTTGTGGTGCGTCCACAATGGTGGCAACCTGCTGTGCGGATAGGTTGTACACCATCACCGAGACGTGGCCCGGTTCGGGAAGCAGATATTTAATGACCGGCGAGACATCCTCGGTGATGCCAAGCGCGGTGCCAATATCGTTTAGTGGAACGCTTGCCAGGTTGATGTAGGTGATCCCTTGCGGGTGGATAAAATCCCAATCTTGCGATTCCCGAATTTCACGCTCCCGTTTTGCGCGGTCGGCTTGGGTTGGCATCCATTGCTGGGGCAGCAGCGCAAGGTTGCGCCGGCGGATTGCGTCGGGGGTGTTCCGCAAGCTGTCCAGAAACGCACGGAAGGCGGCGGTGTCGCGCCGGAGATCCTGGCGCAGGCGAACAAGCGGGCGAATTGTTTGCTGGAACCACCATTGCTCGGTGCTGTCCAGCCCCTGCACGTTGGACCAATCGGGAACCCACAATGTGTCAATGTTCGGGGTTGGAGCCGGCCCGCTGGGGCGGTCGGTGGTGTCAATCGGCTGGGCATGAAGCATTCCGCTGGCCACCACAACCAGCACTCCAAACAGCAGTAACCGCACAGCAACGTTGCCCACAATGCGGGCTTCCGTTGCGGCGGCTACTTGCCCCCAAGCCAATGGTCTGGAGATATTCATCGGCGCTTTTGTGATGCTTCTTCTGTTGATTGCTTTTCTACTTGTCTTTCTATCGGCTTGCTGGGAATCACCACGCTGTTGGTTTGTTGTTGCCCCGCATTTTGGGCAATGCCACCCAAACGATCGTAGCGGCGGAATCCTTCCAATCGGTAGCTGCTTTCTACTCCGGCCACGTTCTGCTCCGGCACAACCTCCCAATCGCTTAGCCGCTGGCCGCCAATCGTCTCCACTTCTGCGGCTTGTCCGGCATCAAAGGTAATCACCATCGTGTCGCAGACGGCGCGCACTACCCCGTCGGGATGTTCGCGGTCGTAGTTGAAATAGATGCTGGCCGCCTCCCCCTCCGAACGGACTTCGCGGATGGTGTCCAACCTCACCGTGAACAGCATCCGATTTCCACGCAGTTGATCCAACCGCTGCGGGATTTTCCCTTCGCTGATTGCAAACGCCTCCCGCCAAACCTCAATCCATTGCAACCTCTGCTCTGCCATGCCGATGGTGATCGTGTCGCCAGTGATCTGCGATTTATCATACCAGATAATCGGATCGGGGAATGACACCGCCAGCGAGCCGGCTGCCGTAGCGGCTGCGGTGGTGTCGGGTCGGGGCGCGCCCGTCACCGGGGCCGAAGCGGTGTCGGGCGTTGCACTGTTGGTTGCACTATCGGAAGAAGCCGCCGAATCCACAACAGCTTGCTTCCGCCCTGACCCCAGCGTGATGAGCTCGCGGTTGTTCAGCAGCCGTGCAATCTGGCCAACGGCTTGCAATGTGCCGCGCGTCAGCATGACGTTCCCTGTGGCCCGATATTCTTCCTGTTCGCCCCGGTACGCCTCCATCGCCCGCGAGGTAATCACCGTGGTGTCGTAGCGGAAGCCGTTGGCCGGAAGGCTATCAGGCGGAAGATTGGTTGTTGCCGAATTGCTTGTTTCGGGGGCGATGCTCACGCTGTCAATTTTCACCAGTCGTGGGTTCCCTGTGGCAACGGTGTAGTTCCGTTGGGGGAAGGCATGGATGGTGTCGCCAAACATCTGTGTCCGCTGGTAGCGGGCATCCACCTTTACGTTCCCGACAGCAAACGATTCCTGGGTGGCGCGCCAGTGGGTGAGGTTGTCGGCATGGATAGTGCCGGAGTCGTTGGTCACAACGACGTTGCCCCGGAAATCGGCCTTCATCGTCGCCGAGTAGTACTCACCTTCGGCAGCGCGGAGTGTGCTATTGCTGTCGCGCAGGGTGACACCGCCACGGAAGCGTGCAATCCGCTGGCTTAGATCGTAGTTCAGCGATGCCGAGGTGATGGTTGCGCCGCTATCCAGCACCGTTACACCGCCGCCGAACTGCGCAACCCGCCGCCCCATGTCGTACTCGGCAGTTGCGGATTTGATGGTTGCGCCAGTATCCACAATCGTCACGCCGCCGCTGGCAACGGCCACCTTGCTGATGCCGTTGTACTCCACTTGCGTGGCGGTTAGGGTGTTGCCCGGCTGGACGATCCGCACCTTCCCGGTAAGCACCCCTTGCTGCGCCGATTCGTACCAGGTTCCTTTGTCGGCGGTGATGGTGGTTGTGCCCTGCAGAATCCTGACGTTTCCCATCAGCGTCCAGACCAACGATGCCCCGCCGGCCCCACTGGTTGCGCGGCTGGAATCTGCCGAGAAGGTGACCGGTTGCGCAGGGCCAATCGGCTGCGCCAGCAGCCGGGCCGCAGCGCAGAAGAAACAGCAGAAACAGAGAATGATTGATCGGCGGTTCATCATGCAGGAAGTAGATACATCCAAACGCCCACAAAGTATCGCCCCAACGGGAAACCAGCGAATGCAAAATGCAATTTCCCCTTGCTTGGGGCGTTCGCGGCCATGCACAAACTGGGAGCCACAAGTCGCAAAAAAAATGGCGTAGCGTGGTGCGCAAACCAAAAGTCTTCCCTAAGTTTGTGCCGCCTACCGATATGATCTACACAAGCCTGCAGCAACGGTGGTGATAGTGTTTGCACACGTGCTGGTTGATGTTGTTCACGCTGCTGCTTTTGCCTTCCTGTTGTCTTCCCTTCGTTCCAATCGGGGGGGACGTTGCCTACCTGCATTGCTTACGTTAGCACCCACAATACTTTCCATAACCGTTTTTCAACAAGGAGTGTACAATGAAGTTCAAGACAGCGAAATTCCAGCAGCAGTTCCACTGGTGGTTGATGGTGGTGGTGCTAACGCTGGCCACTGCCGCGTGCGAAAAAAAGGAACCGCCACCGAAGGAAGCCGCGCCCGAGACAGCACAGAAAACAGCGGTACAGCAAGTGGTTACGTTGGCGGTTACGTTGGTGCCGTGTGGTTCTTGTTGCTCGTTAGATCCTGCTGCTTATAAACCCGAGATTACTGCCTTCCAGGCAATGGATGCTGGAAACAATAAGGTGTTGATAACAGCGGCCACGGCAGGAACTGAGGATTTGCCATGTATTCCCGGATCGCCAGCAAAGAAACTGGCACCCGGTGTAGGCCATTACCTTGCAGTGGTAGTTGACGATAAACCGGGTATGGCTACAAGCTATGATCAACAATATGCCACGAGAAACTATGAGGGTACCCTCACTACTGGTGCAGCACCGAAGGTTGCACGAGGGTATTTAGTATTTAATCCCGCAGCTAATTATCAGGTTTGTATGAAATACCCTGGGGCAGCAGTTGCTTATTCCTTTGCGAATGGAGCTTGGACAAAGAACACCGACACACCAATGGTGATTCTCAATCTACCAGAGGACAAGGCGGCTGGCCCGTATCCCGCTGCAAGCGTCCCCCTTGATTTCGTCCTTAACAACGCCCCATTAGGTGCGAACTACAAACTTCACGTTACCATTCAGGGGCTTGATACGACGATTGCCGAAGACAAGCCATTCCATATTACAGGATTAGCACCTGGTGAGTACACCGTTACTGTGCAGCTACAGAAGCCAAAAACGGGAGGAGGTTGGGAGGATGTACCTAGCGAGTTTGCTCACTCCACCCGCACCTTCAGGGTTCGTCAGTAGCAACTGGCTGCCTGCCGGGTTGCTGCACCTGTTGCAGCAGCTCGCGGGTTTCTTCTGTATCGGGGTGGTTGGTGCCAACTGAGGTTTCGTAGATCTGGATGGCATGGCGCAAGTGACGCTCGGCGGCGGCAACGTCGCCGAGCGTCTGCATAATTACCCCTAATCGGCGTAACGCCATTGCTGTGCGTTGGTGGTTTGCCCCCAAGACTTGTTGGCTGATATGAACTGCACGTTCGGTGACCGCTTTTGCTTCTTCGGCGCGCCCTTCTTGCATCCGTGCCTCGCTTAATATCAGCAGCGTTGCCACAACATCGCCATGCTGCTCGCCATGCTGTGCGATCCGGATATTCAATACCTCCTCCAACATCTCCACGGCCTCCGCATATTTTTTCTGCAGCAGCAACACGTTGGCCAGATTGTGCATGGCGTGAATAATAAAATGATGCTGCGGCTCTACGATTTCCCGTAAGGTCTGCAGCAACTGCCGGTAGAGTGTCTCGGATTCTTGGTGCTTGTTCATAAAACGGAGTGCCAACGATAGATTTAACCCCGATTGCACTGTGTGCAGGTGGCGGTTGCCGAACAACCGCTGGCGCATTGCCAATAGCACGCGGTAGGAGTCCATCGCTTCTTGGTAGTTCCCTTGTCGAAGCATGACATCGGCAATACCGCTTTGCGCAAGGAGTGAAAGGGAGTGGTGGGGACCGAACGCACGCTGCCAGATAGCCGCCGCACACTGAAACTCCGACATGGCTTCCTCCAATCGCCCCATATCAAAAAGGACTCGGCCCAAATTGTGGTGAGTATCGGCAGTGTCTGGGGTGTCATCGCCCCCAATCCGTGTGTGCAATTCCAGCAGCTTCCGCTGTATCTGCGCGGCCTCCTGCAATCGCCCGCGATAGTGCAAAAGCAATCCAAGATTTCCGTACAGATTAAGGTCCTGCTGCGTGGTCAGCGTGCTGGCATTCTCGATGGCGGCGCGTAGAAGTTGTTCGGCCTGATCGAAGGCCCCGGAATCCAGCAGGATATTGCTAAGAAGATCAAGCCCTTCGGTGTGCGGGGGGGCATCGGGATGATTCGGCATTTGCAATGCTTCGCGCGTAACCGCTTCGGCTTCGGCGAACTGGTTGCTTTGGCGCAAAATCTCCCCAAGTGCCAGCAATGCCTTCTGCAGTTCGGGGTGCTGGTGCAGCCGCGCTAACCGGACGCTTTCGCGGGCAAATTCTTCGGCATCGCTGCGCCGCCCCATTGCCAGAAAAAACGCCGCAAGCTGGTGCAACACCATCATCGCTTGGTCTGGCTGGTCCGGCTGGATAAGCGCCACCTTAGCGCGGTATGCTTCCACGGGATTGATGACGGTTTCGATAAATCGCCAGTATTCCAGCAGGTGAAGTTTTTGCTGCTTCCACAATATCCCAAAGATGGAGAGATCGGTCAGCAACGCATGAAGCTGGTTGGCATCGTCAGCTTTGCGCCACTGCCACGGTTCCTCCTGTAGCCTTCGGGTCCCGATTGGGTGGCTGGCGAAGTATCGCGCAAGTCGGCGGTGGACCGCACGTTGTTTGGCTACGGTGGGAAGGTATCGCCGCTCCACTGCGGTACGGAGGTAATCGTGGAAGAAGGTGAGAAGGCCGTCGCGGTTGATAAGGTGGTAGTCCAAGCTGGCTATCAGGCTGGCAAGTTGCAGCCGCGCTCCGTGTGTCATGCTGGCAATCTCCGGCTCGCTTAGGCCATTCCGCGAACCCCACAGTAGCACCATCATGTTGCGGACCATTCGCTCGCCAAAATCTTGCTCCATTCGTTGCAGCATCCGCTGGAACAGATCGTGGGTGTCGTGGGCGGAAAGGTACCAATCAATCTGCTGGTCAAGCCGGTCGTGGTGCCCGAACACCCGAAGCTCTTCAAGGAAGGTGCGCAAAAACAGTGGATGCGCGCAGTGTGGTTCGGACCCGATCCGTTGCAGCTGTCCGGTGTTCAGTGCCTTGTAGGATTCGCCCAGGAACCGAACGATCACTGCTTGGCGTTCATCGGGGCGCAGCGGTTCAATCTCCATGTGGCTCCAACCTTGTTCCACCAACAGATCGGCAGTGCTTGGATCGGTGGTGGTGGTCACCATCGCCACGCTTGGCGGAAGGTGAGTCGGGAACCACGCCAGCCCTTGCTTGCCTAAGTGGTTCAGCCCATCCAGCAGGATCACCATCGGCTGGTTGTGGACTGCCGCAAGCCAGTGGGGAAGCGCTTGGTACAGCTCATCGGCGGTGGTGGGAATCGGGTCGTTAGCCAGCCCGCGCTCGCGAATCTCCATCATCAGATGCCGCACCACTTCCACCTGCTGGTTCTGCTCGGTCCCGATGCCGACGTAATGCTCCACAACAAACACCTCTGGATGCCGCCGCCGATACTGCTCGGCCCAGTAGGCTATCAATGCCGATTTCCCATTGCCCGATGCTGCTGCCACCACCATCCCGTTCGGCTTGCTGGAGGTGAGGCTTGCCAGTGTACTGTTTGCCGATGCAGCATTGCGGCGCGCTTGTTCGGCAAGGTGGTTCAGCTTGGAAAGGGTTTCTGCGCGGGGGATATAGGCTTGCCGGCGGCTGATGGCGAACGATTCGTGGCGGCGGCGTTCCCGTTGCAGTGGCGTGGTGGTATCAAGAGCCAGAGGGGACCATTCTTGAATCAGTGCAAGAAGATCGTCGTGGACCATCCGCCCAAGCTCGGACGGGCTGCGGAATCCGCGAACGTTTGCGCCAGCATCCACCACCGATTGCTTCAGGGCCGCCACCCGCGCTGCCTCGGCAGGATTTTTGGCCGGAACCGGATCGTGCCCGTTGCTTGCTTGCCGAAAGTAGAATCGAGCATGGGGATTGGTCATCCCCCCATTGGAAGCACTCTCCGGAGTAATTCCTATTGCCCCGTGGCGGACCTCCATCTCCATAATGCTCATCCCATCTATCACCGCTTCCTCTATCCACGGAAAACGCCGTAGCAATTCCGGGTCTCGATGAATGTCGGTGATGGTGGGCACATATCCGTAGCGGCTTCCGACAATGCAGATAAACCACGGACGGCAGCGGTCCACTTCCTCCAGACAGCGGCGAACGATGTTCCCGTACAGGCTTTCTTCTTCGGTTAATCCCCAGCGCAGATCAATCTCGGTAAGGGTGATCCCGCGCTCGCGGCAGATAGCGCGAAGATCGGGGAAGACCTTCTTGATAAGGTAATCCCGCTCGTTCTGTAAATCACGAAAAGTGGAGCTGATGAAAACACGAAGCTCGGTACTCATGGCCGCAAAAGTAGAAAGAAATGTTGCTTGCAATGTTGCGGCACTCCTCTGGTCTCCTCACGAAGCCGCACACAGTTTCCCCCGGCTTTGGCTCACTCTCCCACTACATGAATCAACTGGAAGCAAGCCCATCACCCGATTGGGGAGGGGCGCGACGAAGGGCATTTCCATCTTTTCTACAAAAACTACTTTTGTTTACTTGTTCACGCCGTGCCGATTGCCGACATTTGCAGCCCGTTCGGGGAGTAGCGTAGCCCGGTATCGCGTCTGCTTTGGGAGCAGAAGGTCGTCGGTTCAAATCCGGCCTCCCCGACAAAAAGAACAAAAAGCACCGATCAATCTGTTGGTCGGTGCTTTTTGTTGTTGGCTTGGTTCGTTCGGCTTCATAGTTTCGCCCCGCTTCTGCTGTTGCCAATCTACCTATCGTTCTATCCGAACCCTTCAACCATGCGCATCTCCATTTCCCTCTCCTTCCTTTTGCTGGCACTGATTGCTGCCGGCTGCGGCGGCAAGGAGGAATCCACCGCCACCACCACCGCACAAGGGGGGAAAATCTACGGCGGAACCTACACCCTGAACGTGCTGCGTGGCGACCCGAAAGGGCTTGATCCGGTGCAGGTCAACAGCAAACACGCCGACGACATCTGCACCCAGATCTACGACAAATTGATTGAGCTAAACAGCAAGTTGGAGTTGATCCCCGAGCTTGCCCGCACGCTTCCGGCAATCAGCGAGGATGGGAAGCTGTACCGGTTCGCCCTCCGGACCGATGTCAATTTCCAGGATGACGGATGTTTCCCCGGCGGCAAAGGGCGGCGGATGACCGCGCACGACGTGAAGTATTCCTTCACCCGCTGCTGCGATCCCCGCACGCAAACGCTGGCGTTCTGGGCCTTCAAGGGGAAGGTCCGCGGGGCTTCGGAGTACTTCGCGGCCATCAACGCTGGCGACACCGCCGGCAAGGATATCCCCGGCTTCCGCGCAGTCAACGACTCCACGTTCGAGATTGAGTTAGTTGAGCCGTTCGCGCCGTTCATCTACTACCTGGTGAACTCGCTGGGAAGCGTTGTCCCGCGTGAGGCAGTGGAGAAGTATCGGGAGAATTTTTTCCAGCATCCGGTTGGGACCGGGGCGTTCACCTTCGTCAGTTGGACCAACCGCGAGCAGCTTACCCTGAAGCGGAACCCCAACTACTGGGGCCGCGACGAGCTGGGCAACCAACTACCGTTTCTGAACGGGATCCAATTCCGGTTTGTGACCGATGACAAGGTGCAGTTCAGCGAGTTCGAGAACAACACGCTGGATGAACTGTTCGGAATCCCCACCGAGTTTTACACGATGGTGATTGACACCGCCACCGGAAAGCCAACCCCCAAATATGCTGGCTACCAAGTGCAAAGCACCCCCGCCATGCTGACCTGGTTTTTCGATTTCAACACCGCCCGTCCGCCGTTTAACAACGCCAATCTTCGCCGCGCCTTCAACTACGCGATTGACCGCCAGAAAATTGTCCGCTACGTGCTGCAAGGCTCGGCCTACGCGCCGGCGGTGCATGGGCTGGTTCCGCCGGTGTTCCCCAGCTACCAAACCGATGCAATCAAGGGCTACGATTACCAGCCCGAGCTTGCGCGCAAGCTGCTGGCCGATGCTGGATACCCGAGCGGAAAAGGGTTGGAACCGATCACCCTGTTCATCTACCCCGAACCACGATTGGTGGAGGTGGCGCAAGCCGTGCAGGAGATGCTAACGCGGGAGCTGAACGTGCAGGTGGAGATTAAGCAAGTGGAGTTTGCGCAGATGCAGGCCCAGGCCGAGCTTGGCCGTTTCACCTTTTGGGGGACACGCTGGTACGGCGATTATCCCGACCCAGAAACGTATCTGGCACTGCTGTACGGCGCGAACGTCCCCGCTTCCGACACGCTCCCCAGCTATCCGAATGGAACCCGCTACAGAAGCCCTGAGTTCGATGCAAACTTCCGCAAAGGGGTTGCCACCATTGACGCGCTTGCCCGCATGGTCCACTACGCCAAAGCCGAGCAGATCGGCATGAACGATGCGCCGGTGATGCCGCTGTTCTACGAGATGCACTACCAACTTCTGCAACCGAACGTCCGCGGCCGCTGGCTTGACGCAATGGCCCGAATGGAACTGAAAGTTGTCTGGAAAGAAGAGCAGAAGTAGCCGCCGGAGCAACCCGGTAACGGGAATATCCAGCAATCAACACACAGCCCGCTCACGACAATACCAACTATCAACCACGATCTACCAACCATGTACGATTCAAGAAACCGAGAACTTGCCGACAAGATCATTGGCTACTCCACGCAGACAAAGCCGGGGGAGAAGGTGATGATTGAGCTGTTCGGCATCAACGGAATCCATCTGGCCCAGGAGATGGCACGCGCAACGTTGCAGGCCGGCGCAGTTCCGTTTGTGATGGTCCGCGACACGGAGACCGAGCGGATTCTCCGCGAGCATGGCTCGCGCGAATTATGGGCCACGGTTCGCGACGTAACCGCGCTGCCGCTGATGCAGCAGATGGATGTGTACATCGGCGTTCGCGCCGGCGAAAACATCTACGAGCTTAGCGGCGTGGGGCGCGATGCCAGCAAGGCCTATGCCGAGGAATATCAGCACCCGGTGCACATGCGCGAACGGGTGAACAACACCCGTTGGTGCGTGATGCGGTATCCGTCGCCAGCGTTCGCCATGAACGCACGAATGCCCACCAACCGCTTCGCCGATTTCTTCTACCGCGCCTGCCTTCTGGATTACGCCGACCTGAACGAACGGATGAAACCGCTGCACGAACTGCTTGCCGCCGGAAAGGAGATTCACCTGAAAGGGGAAGGAACCGACATCCGTTTCTCCATCGAAGGGCAAACCTGGATCCCCTGCGCGGGCGACTTGAACATCCCCGATGGCGAGATTTTCTCCTCGCCAATCCTCACCTCCGTCAACGGCCAAATATCCTACGCTCCAACCGTCTATGATGGCAAACCGTTCGAGAGCATCACGCTGGTGGTGCGCGATGGCGTTGTGGTGGATTTTGAATCGAGCAACGCAAAGGCGCTGGAGGACATCTTGAACACCGACGAAGGGGCGCGGCGGTTTGGCGAGTTCTCCTTTGGCACCAACCCGTTCATTGACGAGCCGATGTACGACATCCTGTTCGACGAAAAAATTTGGGGATCGAACCACCTGACGCTTGGCCAGGCCTACGACATCGCCCCGAACGGCAACCAGAGCGCTATCCACTGGGATCTGGTCTGCATCGGTGCCGACGTTATGCTGGATGGGGAACTAATCCGCAAAGGCCGGAAGTTTGTGCCGGAACAACTGCTTCCGCTGAACCCAGAGAATTTCTAACTGACCCTACAAGCCATGGTGGAATTTGATAATTGGAGTGCATAGGTGTTCCACCGGAAAACGCCCTCCGCTCATGCTGAGCCCGTCGAAGTATGAGTGGAGCCACTGAACGGACAAGTGTTCACTCTTCAAATTCTGCATAAGGTCAGTTTCTAAAGATTTCCCGAGAACCAACAACCGTAACCAAGAACGTCACCGTGGGGAACACTCTCCACGGTGACGTTCTTTTTTTGAAATGCGATGTTGAAGAACGTGAGGTTTGCACCTCAGCGGTTGGTTGGCGGCATCACTGCAGATCCAGCCTGCGTGGCGGCGTGGCTGGGGCGGGAACATCACTGGTGATGCGGGCATCGTAGCGGGTTAGGCCGCTGGACAGTGTGGCAATCCAGATATCGCCATCAAGACCGATATCTATCATTCCGGATTCAACAAAACCGGAATTGCTGGCGGTGAATGCCGCGCTCCATTTTGTGCCGTCGAAGCGGTGCAAGGCATCGGCAGTTATTAGCCACAGCGCGCCATCCGGGGCGCGTTTCAGCGAACGGACGAACGGGTTAGTGAACGGGGCATTCTGGAACGATGTTTGTGCCGATAGGCTGAACCGCGCTATCCCAACGGAGGTGCCAATCCAAACCCCATCGGCTCCATCGGGAACGATTGCGTTGACCTTGTTGGAAGGAAGTTTGCTGTTGGATAGCGTGAACGTTTGGAACTGCGAAGTAGCAACCACCAACACCGACACCCCCGATTGCGCCGAACCGATCCAGACATTGCCAGCATTATCAACACCGATTGCCTGAACATCGCCAGTGATGCCCGGCGGCGAGTAGCGGGCGGTAGTGATTCCGTCGTATTTAATCACCCCACCATTGCTTGTCCCAACCCAAATTGTTCCGGTGTTGTCGGCGGTGATTGTGCGAAGCGTGGCTGCAGTGCTTATCAGTATGGGGCGGGCAATAACGCTCCAAGCCGTGCCATTGAAGTGCGCCGCGCCGTCGTTGGTCAGCGTCCAGAATCCGCCTTTGCCATCGGGAGAAAGTGAGACGTGTTCGCCACCAAGCCCAGTAGTGGTCGAATCAATCGTGGCCCAAGTTGTGCCATCGAAACGTGTTAGCCCCCCTTTCCCCGCAACCCACACCACACTCCCAATCCGAAGCACATCGTTCAACTGGTTGGAGGGAAGGTCTCCAAGCCCCAACTCCACAAATTCCCACTGGCCATTGCGGAACGTGGCAACGCCATTGTGTGTGCCGAAGTACAGGTCTCCATTGGCCGCAGCCGCCACGCAAAGCGGAGCTCCATGCGGGCTTACGTAGGGACGCAATTCCTTGCCGTCGAACATGGTGAAGTGGTAGGCTGTACCCTTCACCACCGTCTCCCCCAATATCACAACTTGGCTTGCAGAAGCAGCAAGAATCTGGTAAGCAAATTTGGTAGAAGGGACATCAAGGCTGTAGCTGGTGTCGTTGTTGGAGTTGCTTTTGTAGAGTGTGCCGGAATTGTTGGCGAACCACACCGTCCCGTCGGAATCGGTCGCCACCCAGTAGGCATCGCCGGTTGCTCCTTCTGTCCATTTTTTTCCGTTGAACGATGTTAGCCAGCTGGCTTCGGTGCCAACCCAGATCACCGAATCGCTTGCTGCCGCCACGCTGTAGGTGACGATCTGCGGGGCAAAGCCGGAAGTGTCGGCGGGGCGGCTCCATTGCTGGCCGTCGAACTTCAGCACGCCGTACCGGGAAAGCCCAGATACCACCCCCCAGATGCTGTGGTCGGGGCTGGCCGCCAGCGAGGTCAGCACGGGGACCGCGCCCCCGTTGGGGAAGGTGTCGTGCACCGCCCAGCTGCTGCCGTCGAACATCGCCACGCCACGCCGTGTGGATATCCAAAGCCGGTTGCTGCTGTCGCGGATCATTGCCGAAACCCAGTCGTCAGGCATTCCGGAGTTGGCGCGGTTGTACAGGACCTTCGCGCCCGTTGCTTTGGTGAAATGGATCAATCCCCCCCCTAACGTTCCCAACCACAGTTTATCGCCATCATCAAGGATTGCCGAGACAGCGTTGCCGTTAGTGTACTGGTTCCAGCCCGGGGTTTGCGCAGCCACGGGGATCGCAATCAGAAGAAGAAGCAGACAGAATAGTGGAGCCATCACGGCGCACCCTCCAGACAGTGATTGATTGATGTTGCGGGGAAGATACGCACGGAATCTCGGTACTCCATCGAAACTCACCCTCCGCTTATGCTGAACCCTGTCGAAGCCTGTCCTGAGCCTGTCGAAGGGTATGAGCCGAGCCACCGAACGGGCAAGCTCTCACTCTTCAAACTCTGCGCAAGGTGAGTTACCACAACGCAACGCTTGCGTACGTAACCACCGATTTCTCCTGCTGATTATCCCAGTGGTCATAATGCAGCAGCTCCCCTTTGCTGGCATTGCTGATTTGCAGTGTGGCGTAGATTGGCGCAACCCCACAAATCCGGTATTGATTCTGCACGGCGGCAACGCGGCTGATGAACCCGGCAGCGTCGGCCTGCACCGTCTGCTCAATCACCGATTGATCGAACTTGGTGATCTGCTTCAGCATCTGCCGCCCTGTTTTTTGGTCGCCGAACTTGTGGCCAATGTGGCATAAATCTGCGCTGGCAATCCAGCAGACGTTCCGGTTCAGTTCGTTGGCAACTTGGCGGATGGTTTGATAGAAACCTTGCACCATCTCATCATCCTCGGGCGATCCCTGGCCATTCTCCACATACTCCCACAAGGCCCCATGAAGAATCGGCACAATCTTGATATCACGGTCGGGAAAAAGGTGATGCAGAAAAATTGCTTGCAACTCAATGGAGTGCTCGTCGCGGTGGGCTATCTGGTTGCGGGTTACTTCGTACGGCAGCCGTTTGCGAAGCCGCTTGATGAACTCGCGGTCGGTTTTTACTACCCCCCCTGGCACGGCAAAATCTTGCTGGCAGATCATAAACCGGTCGTAGCTCATCACGTGTGGAACACCAAAAATCACGAAGGTGTCGGCATCGGTTTGGCGCAGCGCGTTCCAGGCGCGGGCGTAGCTTTTCCAGCCAAGGCGGGGGTCAATGTGGGGAATGATGATTGCTGGCGGCGGGGTGCTGTTGTGCGGTTCGGTGTCCCACGCCAGCCACTCATCAAGCTGGCGGTGGAACTGCGTGGGGTCGCTGGGATAGCAAATATCATTCAACGTCATTCGGCGAATTCGCTGGGCGTTGTAGGCAGCATCAACCTCAGCTTGCCGATTGAAGAATCGTGGGGTTTCCAAAAAGCAGGATTCGTCCAATATCGCGACAAGGTTCTGCAGACTTGCCACCGTGCAGGACATGCCAACTTCATCGGCTTGTTTAACAAGCTCCCGGTAGGTGGTCTCCCCGTCGAAGAAATCCAGCAAGGGCGCAAAAAACGCTGGGATGCTCACGCTCAGTTCGGCGTACCCCAGTGGGTCGTGCAGCAAGGCTGTGCCGAAGGGAGTTATCCGGGCAGCCAGTCCGAATCGAAGGGGAGGAAGTGGCTTGTTGGCAGATGATGGCATGGCGTTGTAGTTGTGAGTTATGATTCCGATTCATCAAACAACTGGGCGGAAGCAACCGCAGCCTTTCGATTCAGCGTTCTTCTGCCGCTCGCAGCTTGCTTGCGGGGCAAAAGTAGTGGTCAGCAATTTGGCAATCAAGACAAACCTCTATTGAATGATACCTTTTTCCCCCTTGCATCAACCCGCCGAAATCTGTTGATTGCCAGCCGCTGCAACACGATGCCGCCAGGTTTTGCCGTCATCGGTTGGCACAGGAAATTTCTGCTGACTTTTTTTGCCGATCTCTGATGATACAACGCTCTTTCTGGTTGGTGCTGGTTTTGGTTCTGGCCAGTGGTTTCTGCGCTGCCCAATCCAAGCTGCTGATCCCGATGGATAACTCCCAAGATGACCACTTGAAAGCCTACGGCATCATCTATTGGTCGCTCTCCAAAGGCCACCAGGCCGATTGGCTGCTGAACTACCGTGGCGGATCGTTTATGATTGATTATGCCGAGTTTGTCGCCGCCGAGTGCCGGATTCGTGGGGTAAGTTTCCAGCCGATCAGCGGGTCGCAGGCGGCGGCGATTTACAGCGAGGTGCAGTCCGAAAGCAACAACATGGATGTGGTGCGGCTGGAGCAAGCGCCCAAGATTGCCGTCTATGTTCCGCCAACATTCCAACCCTGGGACGATGCCGTCACGCTGGTGATGCAGTACGCCGAAATCCCCTACGACAAAATTTGGGACAAGGAGGTGCTGAACGACCAACTGAAAAAGTACGACTGGATCCACCTGCACCACGAAGATTTCACGGGGCAGTACGGGAAGTTCTACTCCAGCTTCGCCAACGCCCCCTGGTACTTGCAGCAGGTGGCAATGCTGGAACAAACCGCCACCGAGCTTGGGTTCAGCAAGGTGAGTAAGCTGAAGCTGGCGGTGGCCGATGAACTGAAGAAGTACGTCGGCAACGGCGGGTTCCTGTTCGCCATGTGCTCGGCCACCGACAGCTACGACATCGCCCTTGCCGCACGCAACACCGACGTTTGCGACGTGATGTTCGACGGCGACCCACCCGCCGCCAACGCCCAAAACGCATTGGACTTCAGCCAGACGCTTGCCTTCCAGAATTTTACGCTGGAGATGAACCCCTACATCTACGAGTACTCGGACATTGACGTTCAGCCGAACTTCAACTCCACCGCCGAAACCGATTTCTTCACCCTGTTCGACTTCTCGGCAAAACATGACCCCGTCCCCTCGATGCTGACCCAATGCCATGTTGGTGTGGTGGGCGGGTTCATGGGCCAAACCACTGCGTTCCACAAGGAGTTCATCAAAAAGAACGTGATTGTGCTGGCCGAGAAGGAGGGAACCGACGAGGTGAAATATCTGACCGGAAACTACGGGCGCGGAACCTTCACTTTCTACGGCGGCCACGACCCCGAAGACTACCAACACGCCGTCAGCGACCCGCCAACGGATCTGTCGCTCCACAAAAATTCCCCCGGCTACCGCCTGATCCTGAACAACATCCTGTTCCCGTCGGCAAAAAAGAAGAAGCAGAAGACGTGAGAAGAAGCGGAGATTGATAGTTGGGGTGAAAGCCCCCGAACACCTACCTGGCACCGGAACACCCAGCGGCGTTGAATGGAGCTTGGACGAAGGTTCACCAAACCACACAGAAGGGGCGCGTTCCGGGGCGTAAGTTTGGGGCCATTTGAAGCTGCACGTTAGCCATACCGACCCCGCCACCCAAGCACGAACAGGGTGGTTCCCAACCGACCGTGGTGCCGTTCCCACGCCGATTTTTATGCCGGTGGGGACCCGTGCCGCCGTGAAAGCTCTCCGCTCAGCAGACCTGAAAAGCCTTGATGCCAAGATCATTCTTGGCAACACCTACCACCTGTACCTTCGCCCCGGCAACCAGATTATGGAGCAGCTGGGGGGGCTTCATCAGTTTATGAACTGGGATCGCCCAATCCTTACCGACTCCGGCGGATTCCAAGTTTTCTCGCTGAAGGACCTCTGCAAAGTCCGCGAGGAAGGGGTGCAGTTCCAATCGCACATTGACGGCTCGCGCCATAACTTCACCCCCGAGAATGTTGTGGAGACGCAGCGGGCCATCGGGTCCGACATCGCGATGGTGCTGGACGAATGCCCCCCGGCACTTAGCACGATTGCCGAGCATCGCAAGTCCATGGAACGCTCGATGCGGTGGGCGCGCCGCGCAAAGGAGCATCACCAGCGCACCCCGTTTCTGTACGGCGCGCGCCAAGCTCTGTTCGGGATTGCCCAGGGGGGATTGGATCACGACCTGCGCCGCCAAAGTGCCGAATCACTGATGGAGATCGGGTTCGATGGATACGCGATTGGTGGCCTTGCCGTGGGGGAATCCACCGAGATGATGTACGAGGTAGTGGAACGCCTTGCGCCACAACTTCCCGCCGACCAACCGCGCTACTTAATGGGCGTTGGAACCCCGCAGAACCTTTTGGAGTGCGTTGCGCGTGGGGTGGATATGTTCGACTGCGTAATGCCCACCCGCAACGCCCGCAACGGAACGGTCTTCACGTGGCGTGGCCGATTGAACCTTCGCAACGCACTTCACCGCGCCGACAGCTCCCCGATTGATCCAGATTGTACGTGCGAGACCTGCGCCAACTACTCACGCGGCTATATCCGTCATCTGTTCAACGTTGATGAGATGACCGGCTGCACGCTGGCAACCATCCACAACGTGGCCTTCTATCTGAACCTTATGGAAACCGCACGGAAGCAGATAGAGTCCGGCACGTTTGGCGCGTGGATGCGCCAGACAATCACACAAATGGAACGTCCCGAACAACCAAAACAACCATAACCTTTTCAACAACATCACAACAATGAACGTTTCAATCCTTGCGTTTCAAGCTGGCGGCGGATTGCTGGGGATGCTGATCCCCTTTGTCCTGATCTTCGCCATCATGTACTTCCTTGTTATCCGCCCCCAGCAGAAGCGAATGAAAGAACAGCAAGCACTGCTGGCAAGCGTGAAGCGCGGCGACGAGGTGACGATTAGCGGCGGAATGTACGGCAAGGTGGTGCAGGTGGAGGAGAAGACAGTGCTGGTAGAAATTGCCCGCAACACCCAAGTGAAGTTCGACAAAGGAGCAATCCAGAACATTGTGACGCGCGGCGACGAAGCCTAAACGGCGAGAGAGCTGAAGTCCAAATGGAGAGAGAGAGAGTACGCTCCTCACCGCGCCCCCTCACCAACAAGGTGAGGAAGATTGAGGAAGGCCGATTAACCAACGATGCTACTATGAACACTATCCAAAAAGCTCTTGATGACCTTCGCGCCGGAAAGGTGATTATCGTTGTGGACGATGAGAACCGCGAGAACGAAGGGGATTTTGTGGCCGCTGCCGAGAAGTGCACGCCGGAGATGATAAACTTCATCCTGCACAATGGCCGGGGGATGCTCTGCGCGCCAATTACCGAAGAGCGCGCGGGCGAGCTGGACTTGGAGATGATGTCGGCAGTGAACACCTCGCTTCACGGAACCCCCTTCACCGTGCTGATTGATTATCGCCACGGAACCACCACCGGTATCTCCACCGACGACCGCGCCAAAACCATCCGCGCCATTGGCGACCCCAACACAAAAGCTCACGACTTTGTGCGCCCAGGCCACATCGCGCCGCTTCGCGCGGTGGAGGAAGGGGTGCTGCGCCGCGCCGGCCACACCGAGGCAGTGGTGGATTTGGTGCGGCTTGCCGGGCTGTATCCCGCTGGCCTGCTCTGCGAAATCCTGAACGAAGATGGCACCATGGCCCGAATGCCGCAGCTGGAAGAGCTTGCCAAACGCTTCGATCTCACCATCGTCACCATTGCCGATCTGATCCGCTACCGCCTATCGCGTGAGAAGTTGGTGCAGAAGGTTGTGGAAGTAGAACTTCCCACCGACTACGGCAGCTTCCGGCTTCATCTGTACCACAACCTGCTGGATGGGAAGGAGCACATGGCGTTGGTGAAAGGGGATATCCACACCGGCGATCCGGTGCTGGTGCGGGTCCACAGCGAGTGCTTCACCGGCGACACGCTTGGCTCGCTTCGGTGCGATTGCCAGTGGCAGCTGCACGCAGCCATGCGCCAGGTGGAACGCGAAGGGCGCGGCGTGGTGCTCTACATGCGCCAAGAAGGGCGCGGAATCGGGCTGACCAATAAGCTGAAAGCCTACGCGTTGCAAGACCAAGGAAAGGACACCGTGGAGGCAAACGAAGCATTAGGATTCAAGGCCGACCTGCGCGATTATGGCCTGGGCGCGCAAATCCTTGTGGACCTTGGCATACGCGATATGCGGCTGATGACCAACAATCCCAAGAAAGTTGTTGGGCTGGAAAGCTATGGGCTGAACATCACCGAGCGCGTCCCGATTGAGGTGATGCCGAATGAGTTCAACGCACGCTACCTGCAAACCAAGAAAGAGAAGTTGGGCCACATGATTGAGCCAAACGGAACCGCACAGGAACAGGTGATGTAGGAAGGTTTTCTGATAAGCCTGAGTTCTTGCAAAATGGTTTGCGGAAGTCCCGTTTGGTGGCATCCGCAAACCATTTTGCCATTCATTCCCTGCGGATATTTTTGCATCGCTCACACACTTCCCGCAATGCCCAGCAAGCCAACCGAACCCACAGCACCAGCAACGCCGACGGCTCAAAATCCCGAGCGGCGGTTGCTGCGGTTTGGGCTGCGGGCCATGTTCACGTTCTTCGCGCTGTTTCTGCTGCTGCGGCTGTTCGTGGCCGAGCCGTTTACCATCCCCACTGGCTCCATGAAGTCCACCATTCTTGAGGGGGATGCGGTGGTGGTCAACAAGCTCCCGTATGCCATTCGGTCGCCGCAAACCATCCCGTTCACCAACATCTCCATCCCACATTTCCAGCTTGGTGGGTTCGGCGAACTTGAGCGTGGGGATGTTGTGGTGTTTGATCCCCCAGGGGCCATGGCAGCCGCAGGGGAACGCTACGTCAAACGGTGCGTTGCTGTCGCTGGCGATACAGTCCAATTGCGGGGCGGGCGTGTTTGGGTGAACGGGAGCGAAGTTCCACCCAACCCCAACGACCCACTGCAAAACCCAGCAGCAGCCGACACCCTATCAGCGCGCCGCGCTCCGGTTGATAGCGCGCGGGCCAACCGATACTTCGGATCGCAGCAACAAGCGATGATCCTCCCCTACGAAGGCTACGAGATCACCCTTGACTCGGCCAACATCGCACAGTGGAAATCGCTGATCCAGTCCGAAGGGGTCAGCGTGGAGTTCCGCAACAGCATCGTGTTTCTGGGGGGGCTTCCCGCCACCCGCTACACCTTCCGGCGCAACTACTTCATGGCGTTGGGGGATAACTCCGTCAACAGCTTCGACAGCCGATTCTTCGGCCCGATTCCCTACGATCATCTTGTTGGCCAAGCCTGGTTCATCTACTGGTCAGGGAACGAAAACGGAGAGATACGATGGAGCAGAATTGGTAGCTGTGTGGAGTAAGTATCCCTGCATTGCCATTCCAGTTATTAGTTTATCTTCCTGCTACCAAACAGACTTTCAATCATAGCTCTTTCTATGGCTCATCGCATCCATCTTCATCACAAACCTACACCAACTCCCATTGATCGTGTCGTCCGTCCCGTTACTCAGTTTATGCACGCCGATGGGGCTACCGGTATCCTACTTATTATCTGCACTGCCATTGCTATGGCTTGGGCAAACTCTCCATGGTCAGCAAGCTATATCCAATTGTGGGAAACCCATGTTCGGATTGGCGTGGGCGAATTGATGTTAGATAAATCTCTGCATCACTGGATCAACGATGGGTTAATGGCAGTGTTTTTCTTTTTAGTTGGTTTGGAGATTAAGCGTGAGGTGTTAGTGGGCGAGCTTGCCACCATGCAGAAAGCCGCGTTGCCAATAGCCGCAGCCTTGGGGGGAATGTTGATACCAGCGGCTATCTACGTGGCATTCAATAGCAGCGGAGAAGGGAAAGCAGGATGGGGAATTCCCATGGCCACCGACATCGCGTTTGCACTGGGCGTACTATCATTATTAGGGAAACGCATTCCACCAGCACTAACGGTATTTCTTGCCGCGCTTGCAATTGCCGACGACATGGGAGCGGTAATGGTGATTGCTATCTTCTACACAGCTGAAATCTCCTTACTATCCTTAGCGATTGGTCTTGCCGCATTGATTGCTGCGGGGTTACTAAACCGAGCTGGGGTTCGGCATCCTGGGATTTATGCGGTGGTTGGTGTGATTTGCTGGATAGCAGTGCTGAAATCTGGAATTCATGCAACGGTAGCCGGGGTACTGATGGCAATGGCAATCCCCGCGCGTACCCGTATCAGTACACATGGATTTGTCAATAACGGGCGAGCACTGTTGGATGAGTATGAAAAATCGGCTCAAGCCAGTGACTCAGCCATTCCATCATTGCAACAAAACAGTGTCGCTCGTACGCTAGAAATCAATTGCGAGCAAGTACAGACCCCGCTGCAACGGCTTGAGCGCGGGCTTCATGGATGGGTAGGCTTTTTCATCATGCCGATCTTCGCGCTGGCTAATGCTGGTATCATCTTCGATGGCAATTTTGCCGAAGCACTTACTCATCCAGTTACCTTTGGGGTCGCATTCGGCTTAATTATCGGCAAGCCGATCGGCATCACATTATTGAGTTGGTTTGCAATTCGGTTCGGTTGGGGGGCAATGCCAGACGGAGTAACATGGCAGCATGTTTACGGTGCGGCTTGGTTAGGGGGAATTGGGTTCACGATGTCCTTGTTTGTAGGAGGTTTGGCTTTTGGCGAAAGTCCACTGATGACAATGGCAAAAGTTGGTATTCTTGCAGCATCTATCATTTGTGGGATTGTTGGATGGTTGCTGTTGCGGCGAATTCCAATCTCTTCTGCAGAATAAATTGCCGGACAATACAGTAGGTAAGCCCACATCTACGAAACGATAAGACAACTACAATACCCAGCAGAACCTGACTCTAATGATGACGAATCGTTCAACATTATATCACTTAGTGCAATTGCGCCGAATCATTGACCTCCGTAGAGACTCTGACTCACAAAAAACAGTAGAAAGGATCCGTGGTAATATTCAGTTAGAGGGCTTCACCCTGTGGATACTTATATGTGCTGTAATGCTTGCCTCAATTGGTCTAGATACAGGATCAACTGCCGTTATTATTGGAGCAATGCTTATTTCACCACTTATGGATCCAATACTTGGCATTGGGTTATCATTAGCAACCCATGATCGCCAAATGCTGCTGAGTGCCTTGCGTAATTTTGGATTATCCATAGCTATTAGCCTATCTACTGCAACGGTTTATTTTTTGGCAACTCCCCTTGGACTTCCAACCACCGAATTACTATCAAGAACAACACCAACACTACTTGATGTCGGTATTGCATTTTTTGGTGGGGTTGCGGGTATTGTTGCTGGATCACGTAAGAAATCAACAAATGCTATCCCTGGTGTTGCTATTGCAACGGCATTAATGCCACCGTTATGTACGGCTGGTTTTGGAATTGCAGTAGGACGTTGGGATTATTTTTTGGGAGCATTTTATTTATTTTTTATTAATGCGGTTTTTATTAGTCTATCCACGTTTCTTGTTGTACGTATACTTCGTATTCCTGATGCGCAGTATGTTGACAATATCCGTCGTAAGAAGGTTCGTCGATGGATGTTATTGTTTATTATTGCCACATTAATTCCAAGCATTATTATCTTCTACAATGTTGTTCAAGATGTCCGACTTCGCCAAGCAGCATCCCGATTTGTAGAACGATTCATTGATAATACACAACATCAAGCGTTGCGTTGGGAACTTAAACAGGAATCTGGAGATACTCTATCAATACTAAAAATTTATCTTGTCGGTAAGCAAATTCCATCTATAGAAATTGATTCTCTACAGCAATTACTTCCTATTAATGGCTTACCTGACGTACACCTGTACATTGTACAAGCACAACTGCCGCCAGTTGAACGAGATAAGATTGATCCCGAAGAATTGATTATGCTACTGCAAAATGCTGAAAATAAAAACAAATTAGAACAATCAGGACTAGTCCTTGATGCTACGCAGCATTCGCAACCGACAATGAGCGACTCTATTCCAATTCATAGTCTATATAATGAGATACGTACATTTGTACCTCAATTAGACAGCATGGAATATGTTCCTATGTTATATCAGGGTAGCGGGAAAGATTCAACACCAACATTTATTCTAGGATTTAATCAAAGTCATCGTAAATCAGAACGAAATAAATCAATTGAACAAATTGAACATTTTTTGCGCTCACGACTTACGTTGGATTCTGTACGGTTAATTATCCATCTATCACCCAACCAGTAACTGCTGCTATTTTCAGCAATCAGGAGGCTGGACATTTATTCGGAACACTTGTGATAACCGAACATCACATCACCGTCCCCCGCACTGCCCGCTACGCCATGCTTGGCCAGCCGGGGCCGCATATCCAGCGGCTGTGGTACGTGCTGCATGGATATGGCCAGTTGGCCGAACGATTCATTCGCGAGTTTGAGCGGTTGGATGATGGAGCAACGCTGGTGGTGGCCCCGGAAGCGTTATCCAGAAGCTACCTTCGCGGCGGAAGCGGAACCATCGGCGCGTCGTGGATGACCCGCGAGGATCGCCTGAACGAAATCAGCGATTACCTCCGCTACCTCACTCTGCTCCATGCTCAACTGTTGCCGCAACTTCCCGGCCAGCCAGCTATCACTCTGCTTGGTTTTTCGCAAGGGGGGGCAACGGCTGGGCGGTGGTTGGCAAGCGGCACAATCCCGGCGCAACATCTGATCCTGTGTGGTGCATTGCTTCCGCCGGAGATCACCCCCGAACAGCTTGGCCAAACAGCCATCACCGTTGTGATTGGGAAGGAGGATCCATTTGTGGATCGCCAGGATCTGGAGCAGCAGCGCAACCGATTGCAGTCAGCCGGGAAACCGCTGCGGCTGGTGGAGTTTGACGGCGGGCATCGGGTGTCGCTGGAAGGGGTGTGCTGATCGCGGTTATTGCTCGCTGCTCATTTTTGCCTCGTTCCAGTATCCATCCATCTCGGCAAGGTCAACATCGTTGAAGGTTTTCCCCTGCTCCAGCAGGCGGGCCTCGATGTGCTGGAATCGGCGGATAAATTTGTTGGTAGTGCGGTGCAACGCTTCCTCCGGCGCAACGCCGATAAACCGCCCGTAGTTCACCAACGCAAACAGAAGGTCGCCAAACTCCTCCTCAATCCTCTCCTGGGTTCCTCCATTGGCTGTTTCGGTGTGCAGTTCCTCCATCTCCTCTTTCACTTTCCCCCACACATCTTCCGGCTCCTCCCAGTCAAACCCAACCTTCGACGCTTTTTCCTGAACACGGTCGGCGCGTTGCAGTGCTGGCAGTGCTTTGGGCATATTCTCAAACAGCGAACGCCTCCCTTCTTTCATCTTTAGCTGCTCCCAGTTCTCACGCACCTGCTCGGCATCGCGGACCTCGACATCACCAAAAACGTGAGGGTGGCGGTGAACTAACTTGCGGGAAATCGTCTGGACTACTTGATCGAAATTGAACGCCCCGCGCTCCTCGGCAATCACCGAATGCATCACCGCGTGCAGCAGGATGTCCCCCAATTCCTTCTTCAATTCTTCATCGTTTCCATCCTCCACCGATTCCTTCACCTCGTAGGCTTCCTCAACCAGCAGCGGGGCAATGGAGGCGTGCGTTTGCTCACGATCCCAGGGGCAATCCAGGCGAAGCCGGCGGACGATGGAAAGAAAATCGGCAAAGGTCTCGGTTGGCGGAATCATTGGCTGGTTATTGATGATTGCGTTGGTGCTGTTGTGGAAGCTGGCCAAACGCTGGCGTAGGTTGCTGTTTGGTGCTGTTGCTGCGGTTAATTCGTCAGGGCCCACACCACAATGTTGGTCCCAATCTGAAGCGCAGCTTCCCGTTTTTCCGGCGGATCATCGTGCGCTGCGGGGTCGGCCCAACCATCGGATGGGTTGGTTTGGTAGGTGTAGAAAACGCACAATCGGCGATCCTGTGCAAACAGCCCAAAGCCTTGCGGTGGCCGCCCGTCGTGCTCGTGAATTTTGGGAAGCCCGTTCGGAAATTTGTAGAAACTGTTGTAGATGCCGTGGCTGAACGGAAGCTCCTGAAATTCTTGATCGGGGAAGACCTTCCGCACCTCGCGACGCACCGCCGTGTCAAGGCCGTAGTCGTCGTCAATGTACAGGAATCCGCCGTTGTCCAGATATGCCCGCAGCCGCTTGGCCTCGCCATCGGTGAAGTTGATGTTGCCGTGGCCGGTAAGAAACAGCACAGGGTAGTTGAAAATTTTATCGCTGGAAAGCTCCACGTATTCAAACGTGGAGCGGACTTTTATCCCTGTGTGTTGGTTCACAAAATCCAGCAGGTTCACCTCGGCTGACTGGTCGTTGTACCAATCTCCACCGCCGGAATACTTCACCCGCGCCAGCACAAACGCGCTGCCGCTGGGTGCGTCGTCGGCTCCATCCTTCCCTGGCTTCTCCCCCTTTCTCTCAAAGCCTGTCCGTGGCAACAACTGCGCGGTTGCCGCTGCGGAAGCAACCAGAAAAAGGAGCAGAAGCAGCGATGCGATTCCGGCGAATGTAGATGACGTTCTTTTCATAACCACTGCGATTCTAACCATAGCGAAGCACACCAAGCAAGTGTATTTTTACGGCCAACCTTCTGCAACCACTCTTTTTCATCATACACATCATGCAAAACCACGCACAATCCAGCGCATCCGGCTCCTTCACTATTTCGGCCAACATCTGCGACGTAGTTACGGGGGAGATATTTCCCGGAACCGTTGTTGTTCAGCAAGGGCGCGTTGCATCGGTAACGCGAACTGAAGGGCAGTTCGGCACCTATCTGATGCCCGGTTTTGTTGACGCACACGTTCATATCGAAAGCTCGATGCTGGTTCCATCCGAGTTTGCCCGGATGGCGGTAATCCACGGAACCGTTGCCACCGTCAGCGACCCCCACGAAATCGCCAACGTGTTGGGGGTGGCGGGGGTGGAGTATATGATTGAGAACGGGCATCAGGTTCCGTTCAAATTCCATTTTGGCGCGCCTTCCTGCGTTCCGGCAACGGTGTTCGAGACCGCAGGAGCAACCATCGGCGTGGAGGAAACGGCGCAACTGCTGGACAACCCAGAAATCCACTACCTGAGTGAAATGATGAACTACCCCGGGGTAATCCACTCGGATCCGGAAGTGCTGGCAAAAATTGCTGCGGCTCACCACCGGAGTAAGCCAGTGGATGGCCACGCCCCGGGCGTTCGCGGCGAAGCACTGCAAGCCTACGTTGCTGCCGGAATCACCACCGATCATGAGTGCGTCCAGCTTGATGAAGCGCAGGAGAAATTGGAGTTGGGGATGAAGATTCTGATCCGCGAAGGCTCCGCCGCAAAAAATTTTGCGGCACTTCACCCACTGCTTGCCAGCCATGCCGACCGCTGCATGTTCTGCAGCGACGACAAGCACCCCGATGATTTAGTGCTTGGCCATATCAACGAACATATCCGCCGTGCGGTGGCGTTGGGGTACGACCGTATGAGCATGATCCGCTGCGCCACGCTGAACCCAGTGCGCCACTACCGACTGGATGTTGGATTGCTACAACCGGGCGACCCAGCAGACTTTATCGAGGTAGCCAACCTTGACGATTTTTCGGTGCTGAGAACTTGGATTGATGGCCAGGTAGTTGCCGAATTGGGGGCCACCCGTATCGCTTCAGTTCCGGTGAAAGCAGTGAACAATTTCATGCCAAACTTGGTGTCGCCATCTGATTTTGCTCTGCCGGATTGCGGCGGGCCAATCAACGTCATCGAAGCTGTGGAGGGGCAGCTTGTCACGAATACATTGGTGACGGAGCCAACCGTCAGCAACGGAATGCTTGTGGCCAATACGGAACGGGACATCCTGAAAATTGCTGTGGTGAACCGCTACCGTCCGGCCCCGGTATCGGTTGGGTTTATCAAAAATTTTGGGCTGAAGCAGGGGGCCATTGCTGGCTCGGTAGCGCACGACTCGCACAATGTGCTGGCGGTCGGGACCACCGACCACGACTTGGCAGACGCAATCAACATGGTGATGGAGCAACGGGGTGGGCTTGCTGTGGTGGCCCCCGGGTTCCAGTCGGTGTTGCCGCTTCCGGTGGCGGGGCTGATGTCGGCCGGCGATGCCTGGGAGGTGGCCAACCACTACACCGATTTGGTGAGGCAAACCCGCCAGTTGGGAACCACGCTCGGTTCCCCATTTATGACCCTCTCCTTCATGGCCCTTCTGGTAATCCCCAAACTAAAACTGAGCGATTTGGGGCTGTTCGATGGCGAAAAATTTGGGATAATTCGGTTGCAGGGGTGATAATATCTTGTAGGCAAGATATTATCGTTCTCACTGTTGCATGAGTAAGATTAAAAACCTACGTTTGTAACCCTTGCACAAGGTTAAACAACACGGTTATGAACAAGTATCTAACGCTCTCGGAAACAGCCGAGCTAACTGGGAAAAGTAAAGGGACACTACGCCGTTGGGATCGTGAAGGTAAGCTACCAGCACACCGGGAACCGATAAGCAATTACCGGTTATATAATCAAGAACAGGTGGAACTTCTTTTTGGTGATTTCTTGGGGGAATCAGGCCAAGAGGCAAAAGGTAATGCTGTAGAAGCCGAGCATGAATACACCGTTGTGGAATTATTCGCAGGTGCAGGGGGCTTGGCTGTGGGATTGGAAAGATCTGGATTGAAATGCGTTGCACTCAATGAAGTTGATACATCTGCCTGCCAGACACTGCGCAACAATCGCCCACATTGGACTGTTTTGGAAGGGGACGTGCGCAATTTTGATTTCTCCCAGTACCATAACAACGTAGATGTCGTTACTGGCGGATTCCCATGCCAAGCATTTAGTTATGCCGGAAAAAAATTAGGGCTTGCGGATGCGCGTGGAACTCTATTTTATGAATTTGCTCGGGTGGTTCAGCAAGTGCAGCCACGTATTTGCATAGGTGAAAATGTCCGCGGTTTGCTAAGCCACGATAACGGAAAAACGTTGCAAGGGATGATATCCATTCTGAATGAAATTGGATACCGAGTAATGCCTGTGCAAGTGTTGAAATCAACACAATACAACGTTCCTCAGAAGCGAGATAGATTAATAGTGGTAGGAATCAGGAAAGATATTGCTGTTAATTATGAATACCCTAAACCGTACAAAAAAATCTACACCCTTCAAGACGCTTTGAAAAAAGGTGAATTATTCGATTGTGACGTGCCAGTATCTGGTGGCGCAACATACCCTGAAAGCAAGAAATCCGTTTTAGATCTAATCCCTCCAAAAGGGTATTGGCGTGATTTGCCTTTAGATATTCAAAAGAAATTTATGGGCAAAAGTTTTTATTTAGGTGGAGGAAAAACTGGCATGGCTCGAAGAATCGGTTGGGACGAACCGTGCCTTACACTTACCTGTAGTCCAGCACAAAAACAGACCGAGCGTTGCCACCCCGAAGAAACTCGCCCGTTTACTGTCAGAGAATATGCCCGAATCCAGACCTTCCCTGATTCATGGCAATTTCATGGGTCAATGGCGCAACAATACAAGCAGATTGGAAACGCTGTGCCTGTGAATTTAGGCACTGAAATTGGCTATTCGATTATCGCTTTCTTAAACTCCTATTATAGTGTGCTGCAGAAGGGTGTGCAGCGATAATAGGCGAACACTACTATTCCCCCTGAACCCGCTGAAAATCCACGCGGATGCGGCGTTTTTCGGAGAGGTCGTTGCCGCTGGTTTCGTCCACGCTGCCGCTGACCGCGCGCCACCGGATTACCCCTTGCTCGGCCATCTGCGGGTACTGGCCACCACGCTTGCGAAACTCGCTATCAAGATATTTCACGGCATAGTACGCACGCAGCCCGGCCAGCTTCACGTTGTCTAGAGGTTCGCCGCTGGCGATGGTCATCTCTTGGGTTCCAGCGGGGTTCAGAACGGTGATGGGTGCTTCCATATAGTTTCCCAAAATCGGTCGCGGGTCGGCGTAGCCATGGACTGTGATCTCTAAAATCTCCCCCGGCTTCCTCACCTTCAAAAACGTCGGGAAGTACTCATCGGTGCAGCGGCTCACGAAGTCCCCCAATATCCCTTCCACCCGCCCTGCCATTTTTTTGTACTGGTTGTACGCCGCTTGATCCATCGCTACATCGGCGATGTAGGTAAGCCCTTTCAAATCCCCATCGCGTTGGCGTTGGCGTAGGTCGTCCAGCACCTCCAGCGTGTTCATCCGGTAGTAGCCGCTGACGAACAACGGCACATTGATCCCTTCGATGTTGAACACAATCTGCGGCGGCGGCGGCGGCGCGGCTTTCCCAACGTTGACGGTAAGATTGATTGTGGTGTCGGCGGGGAGCATGGCGATTTCGGCACGGGGTGTTCCGGGGTAGCCATCGGCGGAGACTTCAAAACGGTAGCCAATGCCGGAGGGGAGTTCTTTCCTGAGGCCACGCTCGGCTTCGGCGCGGTCGTTGCTGATGGTTTTTCCCAATCGCGTTTCCATCACTTTCACGTTTCCGCTAACAGCGCGGTTGGCGACGGTATCCATAATTGTTAGCTGCACCATGCTGTAGCCGGGGGCGAAGATGTTCGGCGCGGCCTCGTACAAATCGAATCCCCCCTGGCCACCATCGCGGTCGCTGACGAACATACAGTAGGCGCGGCTGGCCCCGTAGAAGAAGAGTTCGTTGGCCGATGAGTTAATCAATGACCCCAGGTTTTTGGGCGCACTCCATTCCCCGCGGGCGTTCCGTTGGGTTACGTAAAAATCGGCACCGCCGAACCCGCCGCTGCGGTCGCTGGCAAAAAACAGGGTGATGCCATCGGGAGCAAGAAATGGCGAGACTTCGCGATCGTCGCTGTTGACCGATGCCCCCATGTTGCGCGGTGGGCCGAAGCTGCCATCACTTTGGCGCTGGCTGATGTACAGGTCCTTGTGGTCGTCGCCGTTGCTGGTGTCGCCGCTGAAGATGATAAAGCTGCCATCCGGTGCAATCGTCGGCTGCGATTCCCACCGCCGTGTGTTCACTTGGGTGATCGGGCGGACGTTGCTGATGGTCAGGCCATCGTGCGAGATGTCGAACAGGTAGATGTCGGAATCAATAAGATCGGCATCATCCGGCTTATCCCGTTTCCCGCTTGCCATGATGCCGATGGTTGGCACCTTCAGTTGCCTCATCGCTTCATCATCCAACTGATAGAGCTGCGTTAGGGTCGGAAGCGGCACGCTAAGTACTCCATCATCAACATCGGTGTTCACCCCCTGGCTGGGGACTGGTTCCGGCACACCCCATTCCCCCATTTCCCACTTGCTTCGGTACAGCTTTGCTTTGCCGGAACGTGATGTGGTGAAATAGAGCCACTGCCCGTTTGGGGTGACAAACGGCGCGTAGTCATCCTCCGCCGAGTTCAGCACCGCTGCGTTCCGGATGCGGAAATTGGCGGTGTCGGCAGGCTGGGCCATGATGCCGGAAAAAGGGAGCAGCCACAATGCCACAACAAGCAGAACAAGGAACAGACCAGAAAAGCGGTGCATGGAAAGTCGGAAATCGGTGACCGGAAGTTGGGAATCCGAAATCGGAAGTCGGGAATCCGAAATCGGTGATCGGAAGTCAGGAATCGGTGATCGAGAATCGGTTGCTCTCCGAGAAACCCGCGAGATGGGCTATCGCCGCTGCTTCGCGGTGCTTCGTCGAAAATTCCTTGTCCAAGACCCCGAATCATTCGGGGCAATGACCAGAGGGGGAGGGGAGTAAGACTGCGTGTGCGTAAGGTCAGTGACTAAGGACTTTCTTTGCAACTGACCACGAACCACTGACCACTCTCACACTACTCCCCCAAATTATACAAGATGCTGAAGGTCCCCACGATTCCGGTTTGCTTCAGTTTATCGGGGCTGGTAAGGGCCGATGTTAGGGGGAGGCTGTAGAAGATTTCGGGGTTCAATCCAAACTTGCCAACCCGCAGGATGAACCCCGCGCCGCCGCGAATATCAAACGCAACCCGTGCGTAATTCTGGAACGAACGCCCCGTCACTAACGATTGCTCGGTTGTTCCGGTGGCAACGTAGGTGAACCGGGAAGGGCTTTTGATCCGCTCGGTGTAGTCGTAGTTGCCATCCAACAGCAAGCTGGCCGATGGGCCACCGCACAGATACAATCCGGTGCGGGCTATCTCGACCCCGACAAGCGGATCGAACGTGAACGTTGCCATTGTGGCATCCACTTGGGCTTCCTGCGAAAGCTGCACAATGGCGTTGGTTTCGTCGCGCACTGGCTCGTCGGGAAGCCCAGTAAAAAATTCGCCGGAGCGGGTTTCGTACCGGATGCGCGGCGTGAAGAAGAACCAGCGGTTGAAATAGAGCATCCCTTTCACCCCCCCCAACGGTCCAGCCCCCTCGCCATTGGTGAAGAGTGCGCAGGGAAGTTTGGAGTCGCTGACGGTAAAGGATGCTTCGTTGGTCCATTGGCCGTAGCCCCCTTCGATGCCGATAAATAGCGGAAGAATTGGGCGTTGGTACAACAGTACATCAGTCCGCCGCCCCCCTTGCGCGTGGGCAGCAACAACCACAACACAAGCTACCGCCAGCACGGCAGCGCAACGGCATATTGAGTCAACAACGTAGTGCATACAATATCTGGTTATCGGGAGTTGAGAGTATCGAATGAAGTATGAAGTATGAATGAAGAAGTATGAAATGAAGAAGAGCCACTGACCAATGACTACTGACCACTGACTACTGACCACCGACCACAAACTTCCGCACAGTTATCTGGCCCGATGGCGTGCGGGCCGTTAGGTAGTAGCTGCCCCGGGGAAGCTCACGGACGCTAAGGCTAATCGTGCTGTTTCCTGCCGGAAGCAGATGCCGAACCGCTGGCTGCTCGGTGGTGCCATCGGTGCTGAACAACTGGACGAACAATGCCGAGGTTGCCGACGACTCCACTGGCAACGTCACCACATCGCTTGCGGCGGGGTTGGGGGATGGCTGGCCAACGCTGATTTTGGTGAGGCCCCCACTGGCCTGCACCGGCTTGAACGGGCGGAAGCAGGTGCTATCTAAAATCACCGTTCCTGCATTGTTCAGCAGCATCTTCGGGTTGCCGTCGTCGAACTGGCCGGCGGTTAGCTCAATCAGCGTGGAAAGTGTGTCGCCGCGAAGGATGTCGAAATCGAGCAACGCAAGTTCGCCAGCGGTTGGCAACGCGCTGCCAGTGACGGTGATTCCGACGGTGGCATACTTCCCTTGATAGGCCACTGGCTGGGTAATCGCCACCGTTGCGGTTCCGGCATTGGCCCCGGGGCGGATTCCCACAAGGTCCAGCATCGTGCGGTTCCAGCGAAGTGAGTAGGTGATGGTCTTCACCTGGTAAAACTGCAAGGCCGTGTCGCCATAGATTGGCAGCGTCACCCGCTGGCCGATTGCGCCGATGCGTTCATCCGTGATCCGCAAGTTTGCGCGGCCGTATCCGGTTCCGGTCAGTGCGCGGAAGATTGGCTGCCCGCCGCAGTTGTTGTAGCCAAACCGAACCTTCCCACCACGCCCACGGATTGCCTTTGGCGTGAAGCAAATATCAACATCAACCTGGCGGTTCTCACGGACGCGCACCGGGAATGGGCTGTTGGGCTTCAGGAAAAACTCGTTGGTGAGGTTCCCAAGCATATCGGTGAACTCAATGCTATCCACAATCGCCTCCCCTTCCCCCACATTCGTTAGGGTGATAGTTTGGCATACCGTGTCGGCAGCGCCTTCGGCATAGACGTAGGTGGAGTCGAACAGAAGATCGCGGTCGGTTTCCACCAGGGGTGAGGTGATGCGGATCGCAAACGGCTCGCGCGATTCGTTCCCACGGCTGACAATATCGGTGATCTTCTCGAAGGCAAACTGCAAACTGTCGCAGTCGTCCGCCTCGAATGTTTCGCCGCCGGTTTGCCGCGCCATATCCCCCAGATACTGGCGGAACGCCGCGCGATCCTGGGGCCGGGGGAATGCCTCGATGCCGATGCCGATAGTGAAAACCCGCACGCCAGCAGCGGTGGCCGCCGAAACGATATCGGCGATTGGGAAACGCCGCTGATCCTCGCTATCGGCTTGCCCGTCGGTTAGCAGCACAAGAACTTTGTTCGGTAGTGAGCTTGTGGCCAAGGTATCCAGCATCTGCACCACTGCCCGTCCAGTTTGTGTTCCGCTAACGGTGTTGATGATGGTGGTGCTAACGGCGTTCACCGCCGAAGTCCGCACCGCATCGGTGACGTTGCGAAGCGAAAAGAAATGATCAACCAGTGGGAAGCTGAACGTTCCGCTGTAGCGGCTGATAGCAATCTGATCTTGGATCCCTAACCCGGGCAAGTAGAGGAGTGTGTTGGAAAGGAAATTCATTGCTTGCAGCCGTGCTTGTTCCACCCGTTTTGTGGTGGTTCCGCCGCAGCGCATTGGGTCCTCCATGCTACGGCTTACGTCAATCACCAAGCCAAAGGCGATGGAGCTTCGGTTGTTGCTTTTCAGCACCAGCGTGTCGCGCAGGGTTCCGGCTCTATCGGTCTGAACGCAGACCTTCACAATCCGCTGCCCGTTTTCGGGAATCAGAAACGGGGTTGGGGTTGGGGTGACAATCGTGTCAATGAAGTAGCCCGCATTGCCCAATACCCAGTAGAGTTGCTGCATGGTAAGCGCGGCATTCCCAACATTGCTGAGCGTTAGATTCACGCAGCGCAGCCCGCCGCAAGGGATGCTCTCCAGATTCGCCTCGTTCAATCCCGATTTGCTGGGGCGCAGCACCGCCCCGGTGCCGATAATATTGGTGCTTCCGTTCATCCCAAGCTGAAGCTGCGCCCCGCACCCCGATGGAACCAGCACAGCCTCCGAATACACCCCGCTCTGCTTCGGCTCGAAGATGATCGTCACCTGCACCGAGTCGCCGGCTGGAATGATGACTGGGAAGGGGGTGAGAAGGCGGAACGGAGCCGGAAATGAAATATCCCCAGCAACAAGCGTTGCCGCACGTTCGCCGTTGTTTTTGATGAAAATGGTGCGGTTGGATGTCGCTCCCGAAGCAGTCCGCGGGAAGTTGATGACCGATGGGATAAGCTCCAATGCCGGGGCCACACCATCGCCAGCCAATCGAATTTTCAGCGTGTCGGTGTTGCCGCTTGCGTGCGCCACAACAATGTAGATGGAGTCGCTGATGGCCCCCCGCTTCACTGGGTGAAAGCAGAGTGGAAACAACACGGTGTCCCCGCCAGCAATGGTGTCCGGACTAACAACATACGGGGTGCTGAAGCTGCTGCTATCGGGCATCCAGACACGGGTTATCATGGCCGCCGTTGTGTCGGGATTGATGACCTGGAAGGTGAGGCAGGCGGCGGAGTCGCACGCTGTTTCTGGGAACAGCAGTAGGATCTTTCCCTGGGCGCTCCCCTGCTGCTGGACAGCAACCAGAAGAAGGAGAAGGAAGAAGGCGTACAATCGTTTCATAATTGCGTTAGCGCAGGGATAGTAGCATGATGTGACAGGCCATGTGAACCAGAACAATATCGGCAGGAACATTGCTGGCGATCGGGGAGACGAAAATACACCACTTCGGTGCAGTTCTCAACGGGCGAAACAAACCTCTCTTCAAAAAAAATGCAGCCACTACGGCTGGCATGAACCACAAAACCCCAGCAGAAGTTAGCCGGGGCCATACAACAACAAACCCTCAGCCTGATGATAGGAGAGGGTTTGCAAAGTCTTGGTAACGGAGCAACCAAAGAAAATTTGGCTTGCGGGCGTGGTGGTCGCGGCTATTGCCCCACAATCACTTGCCGGACAGCGGTTCGCCCGCCTTGCCGCAGCCGTAGCAAGTAGGTTCCCGCAGCAAGCGCGCTGGTGTGGAGGGTGGCCTGATGCTGGCCGCTTGGCAACGATTGATTGCTCAGTATCTGCTGCACCCGCTCCCCTTGCATATCGAACAGTTCAACCGTGACAGGATCATTTCCGGTAGTGTGGAACTGGAGAGTTCCGGCCGTGGATAGTGGGTGAGGGAAGATGGTGGAGATACCAAACCCGTTGTTAGCAAGCTCGGTTTCGGTCCCTACACCAGAGACTGGCTGCTCGACCGCCACGCGCCAGACTGGGGTTTGTTGGCGGTTGGTCATGTTCAGCACGGCAATCGTCACGCGGTCGTAGGTGGCGGTATCCCCAAACACCATTGGCGCAATTGGGTCTACCTCCCGAATCTCGCTTGGTGTTGTGTTCGCGTTTTTGTAGAGGATTGCCATCACCGCAATGTTTGCCGAACTGCTAAAGTTGAGTTTCACTATCCCCTCCGGCTTGCTGAAGGTGTAGTAGCTGATGCCGAATGGCTCCAATTTCACAGAGATGTTGGTATCGGGTACGTTCGGCCCTGTCCATGCGGTAGCTTTTGCACGGGTGGAACTACTGCCAACCAACCGGAATTTGAAACGATACTGCGGATCGGCAGTGTTCGATTGCACGTAGAGAGCGGCCGCAAAATTTTTGAAGATGGGCTGCCACGTGATGTCCGTCCGCCCGATTGCCTTTAACGCCTCATCCACCCGCGCCATGCTGTCGCGTTTGGCTCCGGCAAACTGATACAGGAACTGCTCACCGAACTGCTCCGATAAATAATGCACCCATGTCATCGCGCGGGTGTAATCGGCCAACAGGTTTGCGGCTTGGCTGGTGTTGCGGGTCCAACGGAACAGTGGGACGTTGGGGTTGTTCAGATAGCCCGCGTCGCGGCGGTCGGAGTAACCGTTCAGGATGCTGGCAACCTCGCTGCATCCTTCGTTCAAAAAGGTGATGCTGTTCTGCTTGCGGGCGTAATGGATCAGATGCTGGTACTCGTGGGCAATCGTTCCCAACAACCCTTTGGTCCCCCCTTGCAGCCCCTCCTTCGAGTCAATGTACAGCAGGTTCAGGCCGTTGGAGAAAGGAACCGTGGAGGGGTCCGATTGGTCATTGGGTGAGAAGAAACCAAGAACTGCGCCATTTCCTGCAAAGCCATCCCGCACGTCGTAGAACACAAAGTCGGTGACGTAATCATCGGAGTAGCGGTTCACCGGGGGCATGCCGAACACCTCTTGGTCATTCTCCAGAATCCCTTTTTCCGGATTGCGCGAAGTTGCCCCCGTCACCGAGTCTAGCGCGCGTGCCATCGTGAGCGTGATATCAAGCGTGATACGTGCAGTGTCCTGGACATCCACCCACAAGCGGAAGTACTTCCCTTTGTAGGTCAGCACGCTTTGGATGGTCATAAACGTGGATTGGACGTAATCGTAGGTGATGAAATCCTTCCTGGTTCCAATCGGAACATCCACCAAGTTGACCCCTAACAGCCGCGCACTATTTTTGGACCCAGCCATAATCCGTGCGTACTCCGCTGGCCGAAGCTGTGCGGTGCGGGCAAGTGCTTGGTTAAAATCCACCCCTTGCAGCAGGTCGGTTCCGCAAACCCCGTGTGTGGATTCGGTATCGGCGTGGTCAGCATCGGTGCCGGCCGCTGGCTGCGCTTGCAGTGTGGCGGTGGCCATCAATATCATCAGGACTAAAGCACCAAGTCGGTAAAGCATGAAGATGTGGAAACGTTGATTGTGCGAAGGACGGCAGTATTGCTTACTGAATGGGGATCAATCCCCCCCTGCAAACGATACCAACAAGCAGTGGCGGGTAACGACGCTTGTTTCGGTGGGGATCGTGTACCAGGGGACGCAACAAGATGTTCGGGGGACAAACGAGTGAAGAGACCGAGCAAGCCGGGGCTACACATACCCCTGCTCGGCCAACGACACGTACTCCTCGCCCGCAATAATCAGGTGGTCGTGGAAGGTGATGCCGATGATTTTCCCGGCTTCCACAAGCTGGCGGGTGATGTTGATATCCTCGCGGCTGGGCGTTGGATTGCCGCTGGGGTGATTGTGGACCCCAATAATCGCCGCAGCACTCTCAATAATCGCCGTGCGGAACACCTCACGCGGGTGAACAATGGAGCTGTTCAAATTCCCCTCCGACACCATCTCAGTCCGGATCACTTGGTTGGCAGTGTTCAGCATCAGCACATGGAACTGCTCCTTCTGAAGGTCCCGCAAGCGTGGGCCGATAAACCCCGCAGCGTCGGCTGGCGAGGTGATGGTGGGGCGGCTGGTGAAGGCCGCCGATTTCACCCGGCGGCCAAGCTCGAACGCAGCGGCCAACGTCACCGCTTTTGTTGGCCCAATGCCGGTAATGTTCTGAAGCTCGCGGTAATCGCGGCGGGAAAGCTCGGTAAGGTTGCTGAAGCTGTTCACCAATCGCCGGCTTAGCTGCAACACATCTTCCCCTTGCCGCCCGGTTCGCAGCAGGATTGCCAGCAACTCGGCATCGCTTAACGCCAGCGCACCCAAATTCATCAGCCGTTCGCGGGGTTGCTCGCTGGGCTGCCAGTCCTTCACGGTTATCCCTTTTTGCGGGCGTGGTTGCTCCTGTTGGTGCTCGTCGTCGGGGGTTGATCCGTCGGCTGCCTGATCGTCCGATTGAGTATCGGGCTGAGTATCGGATCGGTCGTTGGGCAAGGGGGAGGAGGGGAGTGAGATACGCCGTTCCAGCAATTCGGCAGCGTTCAGGTCTTTACGGTGATGATCGCTCATCCTCGGTTGCTCCTTCACGGAAGGGAGGGATTCTTCCAACTGAGTGGCCGCGCTTGGTTCTTTCTGCCGATGTTCCAGTTGTTGCTGCTGCCACTCAATCGCTTCCCCCACCACGTAGAACGATCCACACACCACCACAAGCTCCTGCGCGGTTCGCTCGGTCTCGGCCAGTTGGATTCCTTCGGCAACCGTTTCGGCAATAGTGGTCGGGATGTGGGCCGATTCGGCATGGTGGGCAATTTCATCGGCGGGCAGGGAGCGGTGGCTGTCGGCACGCACGGCATACAGGTGGGCCGCCAGCGGCTGCAACGCCTTCACCACCCCTGCAACATCTTTCTCCTGCACCGCGCCCAGCACAAACCGCACATTCCGTTGGCCACCGTTCAGCGTGGCGATGGTGTTGGCCAGCACCGCCGCGCCGTCGGGGTTGTGGGCAACGTCAATCACGGTGCGGGGCGTTGCGCGGATGCTTTCAAACCGCCCACGGATTCCGGTGTTGGCGGCAACATTGGCAAAGCCTTCTTGAATCATCCGGCCATCAATCCCAAATCGTTCTTTCAGTTGCTCAATTACCCCAAGCGCAACCCGTGCGTTCTCAAGCTGATGCCCCCCAACCAACCCAATCCGCAGCCGCGAAAGCTCGCGGCCATTGATTAAAAACGATGCGATGGTGTGGTCAAATGTGAGGTCATGAAGCAGCCCGCGGCAGAAGTCATCAATAAACAACAGGGGCGCGGCAACCTGCGTGGCATGCTGCTGAAACACCCCGCGTAGCCGTGGCGCAACCCGCCCAATCACTGCGGGCGTTCCCCCTTTCATAATGCCCGCTTTTTCGCCAGCGATCTGCTCCAGCGTTTCCCCCAGGTGTTTGGTGTGATCCAGAGAAATGGAGGTGATTGCCGTGACCAGCGGAGCCAGAACGTTGGTTGCATCCAGCCGTCCCCCCATCCCTGTTTCAACCACCGCAACATCAACCTTGTGGTCGGCAAAATGGCGGAAGGCCATGGCGGTTGTCCCCTCAAAAAACGTGCATCCGATCCGCTCGATTGGGGGCATCATTTGGGCAGCATAGGTGGCCAATTCGGCAACGCTCATCGGCGCGCCGTTCATTTTGATCCGTTCCTCGAACCGCACCAGATGCGGGGAAGAATAGAGGCCCACACGCAGCCCCGCCGATTGCAGCACCGATGCCACCAGCGCGCACACCGAACCTTTGCCATTGGTTCCGGCGATGTGAATCGTGGAGAATCGGTGGTGTGGGTTTCCGAACTCTTCCAATAACTCCGTCACCGGCCCCAACCCCAATTTTATCCCGAAGGTTTGCAGCGAAAATAATCGTTGAAGCGCGGCCCGAAGCTCCGGATTGTAGTCAGTGGTTGCCATGCGGGAAAATAGCAGGAGAGAAGGAATGATGAAGCATGATTTTCGTTGGCGGATGCTTGAACAAGCTGAACAGAAGGGGTGCATCGTGCGGCTGGCATGGGAATTTGAGGGCTGATCTGTTGCAGTAATCGGGTGGGAAGGCTATTTTGGGGATAGCAACCATGTTCTCCATTACCATCTAAGACTACAACCTCAATATGCAAGATCAGATCAATGAGCCAACCTTTCTGTTCAGTTCAATGGAACAGATTAGCTCCAGCTATAATTCCTCTACTGATGTAGCTCTTATCCATGGTAATTCAATAGATGCCTTATCAACTATTCCAGATGGTGAGGTACAGCTTATTATTACTTCTCCGCCGTACAATATTGGGAAGGCCTATGAGAAGGCAACAGCCTTAGATGATTATCTTTCAGCTCTTGAACCAATTATTAAACAATTAATACGGACTCTTTCTCCGCGTGGTTCGCTATGTTGGCAAGTAGGTAATTATGTTGAAGATGCCGAAGTGTTCCCATTAGATATTTATTACTACCCAATGTTCAAAAAGCATGGCCTACAACTGCGGAACCGGATCATCTGGCATTTTGAACATGGCCTTCATGCTTCAAAGAGACTATCAGGCCGATATGAAACTATGCTTTGGTTTACTAAGACCGAAAATTATACGTTCAACTTAGACTCTATTCGTATTCCTTCCAAGTACCCTGGGAAGCGTCATTTTAAGGGAGATAAACGGGGGCAACCGTCGGGAAACCCTCTAGGGAAAAATCCTTCTGATATTTGGCATATTGTCGCACAAGACTGGGAAACAGCATTATGGAACATCCCGAATGTTAAGGCTAATCACCCAGAAAAAACCATTCATCCGTGCCAATTCCCAATTGAGTTAGTGGAGCGATGCGTTTTAGCATTAACAAATGAACAAGATGTGATCCTTGATCCTTTCTCAGGAGTTGGGTCGGCATTACTTGCCGCATTAAAGCATAACCGGCGAGCCATTGGCTGCGAGAAGGAAGCTGAATATATAGCTATTGCTCACCAGCGTATTCGAGACCTTTATGCTGGAGTGCTTGGGTATCGTCCTCTTGGTAAACCCGTATTTCAACCTACAGGTCGCGAGAAAGTTAGCCAGGTTCCAACAGAATGGAAAAATGGAGCATTAGAGTTATGACAGTAGCAGGTATTTACTCTTTCAATAATGGGAAGGAAGAGGTAGAAACAGCTTACCCTGAATTGCTTGAAGAAATCCAACAGGTTATCCATTCAATAGATGCTTCCCTGTATAAAACAAAGGAAAGTCGAGAAAAAACGATGTTAGGTAAGATGCTTTTTTCTCCTGTTGCAATCAACAATGCGTTCAAGTCATTATTTACTGAAATTGGAGGATGGAGTCCAGTTAGGGTTCCTTGCTTATATCCAAAAGAATACTATGTAAGCCAATACGAACCTAAGCCAATAAATAAGGGGGCATTTCGAGAAATGGACTTTATTAAAAATAACCTTGGCGTTGAAGTCCAATTTGGCAAGTATGCTTTTATGGTGTACAATGTTTGTGCTAAAATGACAATATTTCGCAATCTTGGTTATATCCGGTGTGGTGTCGAAATCGTTCCTGTCAAAGCCTTTGCTGATGCGATGTCGTCAGGGGTTTCCTACTTTGAGCAATTTGTTTGGGATTTAAAGCATCGTGGGGTTTCAAATATTGATATCCCGGTCCTAATCCTTGGTATTGATGAATAATTTTTTCAACAATGATCAATGAAACCGAACGAACTCCGTTTATTTATCAGCTCCACCTTCCGTGATTTGCAGGAGGAGCGGGAGCATCTGTTGAAGAAGGTGTTCCCGCTTATTCGTGCTGTTTGTAGCCAGCGTGGCGTGACCTTCACCGAAATTGATTTGCGCTGGGGGATCACCGAAGAGGAGGGGACGTTGGGCCGAATTATCCGAACCTGTTTGGAGGAGATTGACCGTTGCCGCCCATTTTTTATCGGGATACTTGGCGACCGCTACGGCTGGATCCCCGACAGCAACGCTATCCAGAAGGATGCCGAACTTCTGCGTAACTACCCCTGGATTGATGAAATCGCAAACGAGGGGGCAAGCATTGTTGAGATGGAGTTCACCTACGGGGCATTGATGGAAGATTTCCATTCCGGCCACGCGCTGTTTTATCGGCGTGTTTCCCCCAACGCACTGCGGGAAGAAGCGTCGGGCGAAGCATCGGACGATCAGCAAAAACTTGAGGGGTTGGTTCGCCGAACCATCAATGCCGGATATCCCATCACCAACTTCGCCACCCCAATGGAGTTGGCCGACGCTGTTCGTCGGGACTTGCTTGCAATGATTGATGAGCGTTGGCCAGCACTGCCGATACTGGCCACGTTAGAAACCGAGCGGAAAGCGCACGAGGCGTTTGCGGTGACGCGCCGCTACGCCTACATCACCATCCCTCACTACTCTAATCAAGTCTTGCTCTGGTTGCAGTCCGGTACCGAGCAAGGGGCGGCGGGCGCACAGCCCCCGTTGGTGATTGTGGGGCCATCGGGAAGCGGAAAAAGTTCGTTGGTGGCGCACCTGCATGGGTTGCTTCTGCGGCGATTCCCACGGTACCGCGCCGTGGTGCATTACGTTGGCGCGGCGCGCACCAGCAGCGACCATATCGGGATTATGCGGCATGTGATGGAGGAGATCAACGACCTGTACGGGAATCAAACCCCGATCCCCGATAGCCCTGAGGAAATCGAAGCTAAATTCCCCGAATGGCTGGCACACGTGCCGGAAGATCGTCCGCTGCTGCTGCTGATTGACGCGCTAAACCAGATTGAGGAACCCGGCGATCAGCTGCGTTGGCTTCCTGAGTATATCCCCCCTTCAGTCCGCTTAATCGTCTCTACTATTCCCAACGATTCGGCGCAACGATTGATTGAGCGTGGTTGGAAATCGCTAGAGCTTCGCCCATTAGATGTGGCCGAACGGGAAGCGATGGTGGTTCGGTACTTGGGGGAATATCATAAGGGGCTTAGTCCCCAGGCCGTCCGCGCAATCGCTTCGCACCAACAAACGGCCAGCCCGTTGTTCTTGCGAACGTTGTTGGAGGAACTGCGGCTTTGCGGCGATTATCACCTGCTGGGTCGCCACCTTGAATACTACTTGCAGGCACAAAGCCCGCAGGAGTTGTTCGGTTGCGTGATGGAGCGGATGGAGCGCGACTACGGCCAAACAGTTGTGTGCAATGCCTTGTCGCTGATTGCTTGCTCGCGCCACGGGCTTGCCGAACATGACTTGCTGGAGATAAGCAGCATCAGCCGGTTGGACCTTTCCACGCTGCTGCACGCGCTGGATTTCCATTTGATCCACCGCGATGGGGTGTTGGATTTCTTCCATGAATATCTACGCGAGGCCGTGGAAGCACGCTACCTTACCAACCCCGAAACACGTCAACAGTATCACCTGCACATCGCTGAGTTCTTTCAACAGAAGTATTCTGCGGCCACCGTTGCCCAACCGTTACCGTGGATGGTAGCGTTGGAGCTTCCGTGGCAATGGAGCACCATTGGCGATACGGCGCGACTGCATGACGCAATCGCTTCGCTTCCCATCACCCTCCCCTTTGTTGCTACCGACCATACCTACGAGTTGCTTCGCTACTGGCTTCAGCTGGGAAATCTTGAGCAGATGGAGCAAGCCTATTGCCAGCAGCTTGAGGGGCTACGCCAGTCCCGAGTCCCCCCCGCAGAAGTGGCCACGGTTGCCATACAACTCAGCAAAATCATGATGGTGGCGGGCCGCTACGCCGGCGCAGCCGATGCCTGCCAAGTGGCATTGGAGTTGCAGCAACAGCACCTACCCTGGAACAAACGTGAGGTGGCCGAAACAATGAACGAGCTTGGAATGGTGCTGGTGCAGCAAGGGAAATTTCAACAGGCCGAGCCACTACTGCGTGAAGCCTTGAGCTTGCAGGAGGGAGAACACCATGACCACCTTCAGCATGATCTTCAGCAGGCCAACACCCTCTACAGCCTTGCGCAGATACTCTATCTACGCAAGGAGTATCATGAAGCCGAACAGGCGTTTCTTCAAGTGCTTGCTATTCGCGAGAAGGTGCTTGGTTCGCGGAACCAACTGACGGTTCGTTCCCGTTTGGAGCTTGGGGCTGTCTATTACGGAATCGGGTGGCACGACCGTGCCGAAGCACTGTTTACCGATGTGCGGCGATTAGCAACCGAAATGTACGGAAGCCACCACCCGCTGGTGGCCGAATCAACCGCGAACGTAGGCGCGGTGTTGATTGCGCAGAACCGGCTGGATGAAGCAATCGCGGCGTATCGCCAGGCTATCGAATCCTACGAAACGATGATCGGGCAGGATCACCCCAGCCTTGCATTGCTGTGGGGAAATATGGGAACAGCACTCCATCTAACAGGAAGTCTTGCCGAAGCCGAAGCAGCCTTGCGGCACTCAATCGGCATTGACCGCCGACACTATGGCAATAACCACCATGCAACGGCAACCCATTTGATGTCCTTGGGGAATATCCTTCGTGATAAAACGCAGTATGCCGAAGCCGTGGATTATCACCAGCAAGTCTTCGAGATCCGTTGCCACATATTTGGCAACAACCACATTAGCACCGCCCATGCAGCCACGGCCTTGGCAAGGTCGTTGTTCTTGTGTGGGGATCTGCAGAAAGCCCGCAGCTTGTACGAGAAGTACCAGCCGATAAAAACCCAGATATTGGGCAGCGACCACCCACAAGTGCAGCTTTCACAGAAAACGTATGATGAACTGATGGAGCAACTATCCCTTCCGGCAGCACCCCAATAATCCCCCCCTCTGTTTTGTAATTGCTCAAGCATCAACACACAAGAGCCTTTAATGCGTTCATTAAAGGCTCTTGGTGTGCAATGGCTTCTTACTTGATTTTTACGAAATCGTCGTTCCAAGTATCAATCAAGGCTTGCAGGGTTTTATGGACTACTGATAGGTAGGCATTCATCTCCATAAACGGTTCCTCTTTCATCAACTTCCTGGCTCGCCCTCCGCCACCGCTATCAGGTTCGACGATAATAATGCAACTGACACTGTCAGCTCCCGCAGAAATCATTAGCCAGCTTGATATCTGGTAGCGTGGATCGTTAGGGTCCTGATAGGTCCAGAGTTCAATGCCAGCGGTAAATATGATGTCGGGATCAATTCCGCCTATTTGTGGGCATGGCGTGCCATTCTCATGATAGGGGGTGATTTTCATGTCGCGGGAGCTGTTTGTGTTAAGCATCACATCATGCACGGCAGCCTGACCTGGCGCCAGCATCACAAATTTTGCATTTGGTGGTGGTGGCGTTAGTGGTGGGCAGCTTGCATAGATCACAGGCATGTTTGGATCACCATCAATTGTCATCTTCTTTGCCCCCGATCCTTGCCATTGCAGCTGAATATGGCAAAGCATATTCTTTGGCAAGGTGAATTTTAGCATCCCGTTGGCAAACGTGACGAAGCTCATAGCGATTCTCCGAAAAAGTGAATGTGGAAGTAATATCTATGATACCGTCGCCCCCTCCTCCCCTGTTCCCATCATGGGCGGTATCGTGGTTAGCGGATCAGTAGCCCTGAAGTGTCGGCGTAGATTTCTGCGGCAAGCACCGCAGCGCGCCGTATGGTGCTGTCGGACTTGGGGTTGGCAAAGGCCGCATTGATAAACGGCAAAGCGTTGGAAGCACGGGTTAGCCCCACGCCAAGCAGCGCGTTGCTTTTCCAGGAGGTGACGCACTGTGCAACAACGCTGGCAACGTAGTCCGGCTTGGGGATTGATTGGAACCGCTGGCGCACCCGTGGTGGTATCCGTTGTGTGTCGGCACTGGTGAACAACCTCTCCACCGCGTCGTAATTCCACTCCGCCCCTTTCTCCCATTGGAATAGCGTAAGGCTATCGGGGCCGTTGGTGTAGGCATTGGCGAAAAAATCGTACAGGGTGTCCCCTTTTTTCTCTATTGCATCGGCCAACTCCCCTTGCGAACCAAATGTGCAATCGCGCAGTAGCCACTCCTGGGCTGTTGCGGCGGTGGTGCTATCGGTGGGCAGGGAGGAATCGGGCGGCACTCCACTGCAGGAACAGAACAAAGCGGCAGCAATGCACCAGCCATAATTGGCAAGGTTCACAGCAACAGCAGGAATTCCAGAACGGCTCATCGTTAGCCTGAAAGAATGGTGTTGAAAGGAAGCAATCGGTTAATCGGGGCGCATCCGAAAATCTAACCGTGGGACATCTTTGTTCCCAAGCAGCGCGCCGCTGCCATTCCGCGCACCAACTGGCCGCGGACGCTGGCTGCCGTGGTGGAATCCGTAACCACGATTCACCACCGAAGTCGACTCAAGCGATAATCGCACAATCTGCCCTTCGGTGATGGTTGCATCAGTTTTGATTTTTCCGAACATCAGGTTGTTGTTCGTGAAAGTGAAGTCCCTCCAATTAATCCCATCCCCCGCGCTTGTTCCTTTTGACTTCGGGTAGGTGTGCTGCAGCACCAGAAGATGCCCAATCTCATGCGCCAACAGCATGGGGCTTACGGTGCATCCCAAAAACACAGCATTGTTGCTGGGAATCAACCCCAAACACGCCTCGCCAAATTTGGATTGGCCATGAACTTCCTGCACGTAAAAGGCGTTGATATAACCGCTGGAAGTATCCACAGCCCCCACCAACTCCATGGCTTTGCTGCACGTGAACTCAGCATAGCCTTTCACAACATCATTGCTCAATGCCGGGATGCTGCTTATCGGTGTGGCCGCCGCAGTAGCCGAAGGGGGGGTGATTACCACCCCGTTGATCGTGTACTTGCCAACAGTTATCCCTGCCCCCTGCTGTTTCCACATTGCCATTGCCGATAGCATATCGCTTTCGCAGTGGTGGATCCAAGATTCCAACGAGTCCTGGGGGCATACCAGCCAAAAAGCAAGGTTGATTTGGATGGGTGGATTGAGTTCTGCCGAGTGAGTGGTGGACTGCCCCGCCTGCCAATCGGCAATGGGAATGACGGTGAGTGAGTGGTCAGGGTCTTCCGGGAATGCGATTACCTCACCACGCCCACCACGGTCGCTAACGGCAATGGAAGTTTGCGACGGGGGAAGGAGATGGAGAGAATCGGGCGATTGCGGGTTGCTATGGATCAGAAGATGAACCGGTGCCGAACACGGGGAAGAGAACTCAATCTTGTCGGCAGAGTTGTTTCCGGGAAACGTTGCCAACGCCAGCGCGCCAGCAAGCAAATAGAGCAACCGTGAACGAAGAAACAAATGCCAAACCGCTGAACCAGAACGCATACAGACCTCGGCAAAAGTATGTGAGGGAAACAGCCAGCGTAGGGGCGTTGCGGCAACGATATCAAACCAGCGATATCGAACTATGGAAAATCTATTTCGGAAGGGGCTTCTTGCTGCGCCAATTGTGTAGAGGGAACGTAGCGGCGGACACAGCGGCCATCGCCACGCAGGGGCAGGTCGGGTTGATGCGGGGGCAAAACTACCATTCCCCAGCTGTTAATTCCAAGAAGATATTTCAACAGAACGAAGGCGTATATTTGCCCCCGATAAACACACGCATTTCCCTGCTCTCTATGGATCACGTTGTTGGCGCGGCTCATCTCCATTCCAACGCCCACGGCTACCCCCGCCCCCACCTTGCAGCGCTTCTTGCTGGATTGCTCTCGCTGATACTCTACCTGCTAACCATGAACCTCACGTTCGGGTTTGTGGATAAGGGGGAGATGGCGGCGGCGGCGGCAACGCTTGGCCTGCCACATCCCACCGGGTATCCAACAATCATCTTGTTGGGGAAGCTGTTCACCACAATCCTTCCCCTGCGCGAAATCCTTGCGCTGAATATCCTTGCCGCATTGCTGACCGCATCGGGCGTTGCGGGGCTTTCGCTGCTGTTCAGCTATCTGCTTCGCTATCTGAATAACGTGGAGGAGTACACCACCGAAGGCCGCGAACCAACCAACATCTACGCCGCGCTTGCCGCGCTGTTTACCGGATTCACCGCAACGTGGTGGGGCCAGGGGAATGGGTTCGAGGCGTACTCGCTGTTTGCTGCGTTGCTTCCGGTGGTGACGTTGCTCTTTTTCCGGTACGTGGATCGCCAATCGGTTCCGGACGCACGCGTCGGTTTTGACCGCAGCGGCGCATGGTTTGCCGCCATGTTGGGGCTGGCGTTCACGGCGCATCTGATGATGGTGTTGCTGGCCCCGGCCTTCCTGTTCTGGTACTTCTATCGGCTTGGTGCTGGCAGGCGTTCGTTTCTGCGATTGCTCTTCCTTGCCCCATTCTTCCTGCTTGGATTGCTCCCCTATTTCTACCTGATGATTGCCTCGGCAGGAACCCCTGCGGTCAGCATGGGAACGGTGAACACGTTGGGGCGATTGGCCGATTACATCACCGGAGCGCAGTTCCAGGGATATATGCTTAGCGGGTGGAAGGTGTTTGCCGCGCAAAGCGGGTTCTTCTTTAGGAAGCTACCAAGCGAGCTTGGCTACATCGGGTTAGCGGTTGCGTTGCTGGGGATGATTACGCTGTTCCGCCGCAGCTGGCCGCTGGCGGTTCTGGCGTTGCTGACGATTGCCGCAGGGGTGATCTACGCCGGGCAGTTTGCTATCAAGGAGATTGAGCCGTTCTATCTGACGGCAATTTTTGGAATTGGCATTTGTGTGGCCGCCGGGATGCTGTGGATGCGCCGCACCATTGGCCGCGCCGCAACCCTTGCCGTTGCCGGAATAATGGTGGTGGCAACCTGTGCCATGAATTTCGGCTGGAGTAACGAGCGTGGCAACACCCTTGCCGAAGATTATTCCCGAAACGTTCTGGAAACCCTCCCACGCAACGCCTTTCTGCTTTCTACCCGCTGGGATTATCTGGTCTCCGCTTCCTACTACCTTCAAGAAGTGCAAGGGATTCGACCCGATGTTGTGGTGCTGAATCCGAACCTGCTTCGCAGCGCGGCCTACCTTGAATACTTCCAGCAACGCCGCCCGAATCTTGCGCGGCCCGCACTTCAAGAAATCCAAGAATATCTTCGGCTTGGCGAGCGTGCCGGGCGTGTGGATAAACTGAGTTATCAGGACGCATTGCAGGCGCAGCGGGCGTTCTACCGGATGGTGAACACAATCGTGGATGGCGCGATGCCCAATCGCCCGGTGTGTGTGACGCTGGAGGTGGATACGCTGATTGCCCCACATCGCCAGCGTGTGCCGTACTACTTGGCGTTTGTGCTCCGTTCCGACACCGCATATCTGCCGCAACGGGCAATCCGCTACAACTTCCGCCCCTGGCGTGGGCGTGTGGATGCCGATGTGATGAACATCCATGAGATGTACACCGTCAGCGCGCTGTACCGCGCCAACTACGAAGCCTTGCATGGCCGCCGCGACCTTGCCAACGACTACATCGGCTACGCACTGACGTTCGACCCTAACATCCGCGAGCGCGATGTCCCCCCGCTTCCCCTTACCAACCGCGAAGGGGTGTTGCGGGTGATACGAAGCTACCGGGAGCTACGGAGCAAGGTCGCCGATTCGTTGCGATGACGAGGCGTTTGTTCGGCGCAATTCCCTCTTCTCGTCATTGCAATGCTTCCATCTGCTTCCGCACCCGCTCGGCATCGGCGCGGCGGTCAAGGGCTTCAAGGGCGCGGCAGTAGAGTTCGCCAATTTCGTCATCCCCCGGCAGCATCCGCCACGCACGCCCAACAAGCGATTCGGCTTCTTCGGCATCCCCTTCGCGCAAGGCCAGCGCCCCGGCGCGAAGCACCACCAAACGCAAGCGGTTCTCAAGGTCATCTCGAAGTTCCTCGAACAACCGCTCGTACAGTGTTGGGAAGGGAACTTCGCCACAGGTTAGATCAAGGGCGCGGATTGCTGCATCGCGTGCGCGGGCCGGGCGGCCTTGCCGCAGTGCTTGGACAGCCTCGCGCAGAAGGGTTGTGGCCTCAATCAAATCAACCCGAAGCACTGCAAGGTTCAGCCGTGGAATTGCGCGATCGGTCAGGATTCCATCCTGTCCAACAAGATCCCGAAGCCGGTAGATAGCGCTGTTGACGGCATCACGTGCCAGCTTGGGGTCGTTGTGATCAACCTCAATCCCAGCGGCTTCCAGAAACTCATCCCGCTCCAATCGCCCCCCCACCAGTTCGTTGGCCACCATCGTTCCCAACAACGATTTCTGGCGCGCACCGCGTGGCTGCACCGTCCCAGAATCGCTTGTGGCCACCGGGCGCACCTCAATTTTTCCCAACATCGTTATCACTAATCGGTGGTCTGGTTCCCCGTCGGGCGCGCCGTGCGGTTCGGCCCCGTTGCTCCGTTCGGTGGCGATTGCTTCGGCCTGTTTCCGGTAGGCAGCCAACTGCCGCACCGACAGCAGCGCGGGATAATCGCGCAGCAACAGCAGCAGCAACGCATCCAGCCGCCGCGCAGCAAGCCAATCCAACAGCTTCCGAAATGCAGCGGCAGCTTCGGCGTGAACCGCTGGCGCAAGCGGACGCTTCAACGGGCCGATTTCCCCCTGCCCCCCACCCCGCGCGGCCATGATTGCTGCGCGGAATCGGACAACATCCTCCAGCCGCATCACCTGCTTGCTCAGCAACGCAAGCTCATTGCTGGCATGATCAGCAGCAGGCTGTTCAAGCCCTATCATCAGCTTGAAACAGAGGGGGAGTTGAAGAATGATTTCTGGGGAACATTGCTTGCCGGAAAACAGATCCCCCCGCCCCAACAGCAAGCCAACCGGAAGCAGTTCGGCCTCGGTTGTTGCGGGGTCGGATAGGTCGAACAATTGCTGGGCGGCGCAATCGGCGCGATGCCCAGCAAACCACTCCATCAGCCCCGGCAAACTGTTCTCCCCCAAAACAGTTTTTGCCTTTGCCAGCAGCAGCCTACGGTTCTGGTAGGTTCGCATCATCCCCCGCGCCTTGAAGCCCTCCATCGTCTGTTCCAGAACCTCCATCATCTGCTCAATCTCACCAATCTCCCAGTAGAAATATGGGGTAATGGAGTCAAGCACGGTGCGTTCGAAGTCGGTTGCGGCTGCGGCAATCTTGTGGCAAAGATTGATGCGGCTGGATAGCTCGCTGGGGGAATCGAACAGCATCAGCAGGTAGGGGGCAATGTTCACCAGTGCACTGCGGCGGGTGCTTTCCGGGACGCGGCTGTCGGATTGAATCTGGTGATACTCAGCTTCAATCCGGCGGGCGGTGTGGTGGTTGTGCTGCTCGATTGCAATCTGGCAGAAATCGCGCAAGCAAATGGAGTACAGCCGTTCGGAACGGAGCGAAGGGAACCGCGCACCCAACACCAACGCCTCATTCAGCAATCGCTCCGATTCGGCGGGGTTGTCGCTGTGGATCCAACTCATCTGGGCAATGGCAATAATCCGAAAAATCGCCAGCGTATCGGGCAGCGGCTCCTGCGTCAAATCCAGCAACCCTTGCAACGCTTCTTGGTGGCGGATCCCGCCAAGTTCGCGCCGCAGCAACGTCAGTTTCCGGGCAAGTGCGTTGGCGCGGTGCTGGCGAGCTTCGTCGGCATCAAATCGGTCGGCGTTGGTTTCCAGCAGCAGAGTGGCAACCTGCCAGACGGTCAGGGCAAAAGGCCAATCGGCGGTTACGTCAAGCTCCACCGCAACACGCAGCGCGGTGGCGATGGCACGCCGCAGCTGATCCAGCGGAAACGCCCGAAGCAGTTCGTTGAGATTGGAAGAATCTGGGGGATCCAGCAGCAAGCGAAAAGGGAGGATGGAATAGAGCGGAACCGAGCCGGAAAGCATCCCCAAAACCGCGCCAACCGGAAACTGCCCAGCGGCCAGCAATCCACGGTGAACAAGGCTGTGGGTGAACGCATACGGCATTGCCCCGCTACGCCCCAGCCCCGGCAGCGGGCGTTTGGGCGTTGGAAGTTGGTGCAGCACGCCCCGAAACGCCAGCGACCGGACAACCTGCGGGCATACAACCAGTTCGGCAGCTTCTGCCGAGAAAACTTCCCCCAGCGATGATAGCTGTTCGGCGGCGGCGCGCTCTTCGGGGGTAAGCTGCGCTGTTAGGCCATCGCTTACCGCTTGGGCGTTGCGGCGCACCGATTGCTGGAACTCTGGCCCCACCTCCCAAACTCCATTGCTCAGTTGCTCCATCGCCCCTGTTTTCGCAGCCCCCTGCAACGCGGCCCGGATAGCAAGCGGGTTCCCCAATGTTTCGGCGGCAACAACCGCAAGCGTCTGGGGGGCGGGCAGGTTGCCGAACAGCGTTTGCCAGATTGCGCCGATCTGGGCGTTGTCGAACCCTTGCAACGGTAATTCCTGGAATGGTTGCTCGGCAAGAATGGAGCGGGCGGGATACTCCATCGGGCGGGCGGTGGCACACAGGGCGATTGGTTCGTCGGCAATGGCGTTCACCAGTTGCGCACACTCGCGCAGGGCGGCTCCGGAAAGAAGGTGGATATCCTCCATCACCAGCATTGTGGGCCGCAGCCGTGCAATGCGGCGCAGCGAATCGGCACATCCGGCAAGCGTTTCCGGCACAACGCCCCGCAGCAGCCGATGCAGCCGGGAATCGCGCCAAAGCGATTGCGCAACCAGTGGCACAATTGCCCCGGTAGATTCCGGATAGAGTTTCAAGGCCACCACCGCGCCGTTCTGCAACTCAATCTGTTGGATTGCTTCTTGCAGCAGCCTGCTTTTCCCAACCCCCGCTTCCCCCTCCACCAACAAACAACGCAACTGGTTGCTGTGCAGCACACCGCGCCAAAACTGAACGATGGTTGCCACCTGGGGCGCACGCCCATGAAAGGGGAGTATGCCGTGGTTCAGAAAGTCAGCCAGTGGGTTCATGGAAGCAAGGTTTTTGCTGTCAGATATTCTGGGCCAGATATTTTGAGCCAGATACTCGGGCAGATGTTTCAGGAGCGTCAGCGCGTTATTTCACCATCATCATCCACCCGCTTGCCGACCAGTGGCCACTGGTGAGATGGTAGCGATACAGCCCGCTGGGGTGGCCGCGGCCATCCCACTCCACAACATAGCGTCCGGGTTGCATTGGGGCATCAACCAAGGTCTCCACAAGGTTTCCGGCGGCATCGAACAGCTCAAGCCGTGTGGGGCCATCAAGCCCGATGGAGAACGTGATCTCGGTTGTTGGATTGAAGGGGTTTGGGTGGTTCCCTTCCAGCGCGTAGTTGGCATCGCCGATCTCGATGAACCGCATATTGGCTCCGCAAATCGGGTCCAACGTCACGCACCCCACGGCTTCCGGGATCACGGTGCAGATATTCCCCACCGGTGTCAGTTGCGCCCGTAGGCAGGAGTGAGTAGTGCTGCGGAAATAGACCAAGAACCCAAGCTCCATCAGCGTCCCGGGCCCGGTGGCGTAGGTGAACGGGGTTGCAACCAGCAGCACGCGGTAGTGGCCTGGTTTCCGTTCTATCACGTGGGCGTACCAGCCAGCCATCAATGTTCCAGCAAAAAACTCCTCACGTAGGGCCATCATCCCGTCGTCGAACGTGAGGTCGAGCAGCAGTGAGTCTATCTGCGCCGCGTCCAGCGGGTCATCCAGGACAATCGGCACGCGCAGATACGCTCCGGCGGTGACTTGATAATCATCAATCCGCAGCCGCGCAGTCCGGGGGGATGGGTCCACCACCACTGTCACTTGGTCGCTATCGCTGCACCCTTCGGCGTTCGTGACCCGCAGGAAGTAGGTTGTGGTAATCGTTGGCCGGGCTTCTGGCGATTGGCAATCGGTGCAGCTAAGCCCGTCGGCGGGGCTCCATCGGTAGGTTGTTGCGCTGTCGGCGCGTAGCTGTGCGGCATCGCCCAAGCAGATTTTCGCGTCATCCCCAGCGTTGGCCACAACGGCGGGGTTCACCGTCACCGTCACCGAGTCAACGGCTTGGCAGATGCCTGCGCTTTGGGCCGTTAGCCGGTAGGTGGTGGTGGCGGCAGGGCTGGCGATTGGGTTCAGGCAATCGGTGCAGCTAAGCCCGGTTGTGGGTTGCCACGCATAGCTTGCGGCGGGGCCGCTGGCGTTCAGCCGGACGCTATCGCCACGGCAGATGCGTTGTTCATCGCCAGCATCCACCGCCAGCGTGCTGACCACTGTCACCAGAACAGTATCAACTCCATCGCACGTTCCGGGAGCCGACGAGGTGACGATGTAGCGAGTGGTGGAAGTTGGGTTGGCAATCGGTGCGGCGCAATCGCTACAGCTTAGTCCGGTTGCGGGGGCCCAGCGGTAGCTGCTGCCTCCGGTTGCGCGAAGCTGAACACGTTCGCCGGCGCAGATTGTGGTAGCATCGGGGGTTGCCGTGACGGTTGGCGCGGGCTTGATGAACACCGTGACGCTATCCACCGCCACACATCCGGCAGCGGTGCGGGCGGTGATCCGGTAGGTGGTTGTTTGTTGGGGGCGTGCGGTTGGGCGTGGGCAATCGGTGCAGCTAAGATCCGCCGAAGCATCCCACCCCAGCGTTCCATCGCCTCCACCTTGCAGCTCAACCGCTTGCCCCGCGCAGATTGTGGTATCGGGCCCCGCAGTGACGTTTGGCCGCGGGTTGACGGTGATGGTTTGGGTGGTGGTGTCGTATCCCAGCTCATCGCTGGCGATTGGTTTGCTGGCAATCAAGCGCACTTGGAAACTGCCGGGGGTGTCGTAGCAGATGTTGCGCGGATTCTGTTCGGTGGAGGCACTCACCCTTGCTCCATCGAACTGCCACTCCCATCCGGTGGGATTGTTGCTGGTGCGGTCAATAAAATTCAGGCACTGGCCAACACAAATCGTCAGCCGGTCGGGGGCAAACATTGCCCGCGGGGGAAGGCACGCGCTATCGGCGGGAAGGCTGTAGCTATCAACGTTGTTCGGCAATCCCCACAGCGACTCCATGCTGCCAAGCGAAACCCCGTTCAGCACAAACCCGCATCCGCCCCCCGCGGCGTTTGGATTGTTGATAACCGCAAGGTGGTTAGCAGCAAGCACAGCAATGTAGAGCTTCCCATCCGGCCCAGCCATGATAGTCCCAAGCGAATCGGCCAAGGCCACAACTTGGCGCGAGTTGATGATTGCCGCAGCCGAGGGGTTGGAAAGATCGAACTGATAGAGGGTGTCCTTGTTGGGGCGCGGGGTGTTGGCAACAACATCGTGGGCGCGGGAGATGTAGAGCTTGGTGTTATTGGGTGAGAAGCAAGCGCCGTAATCGTAGCCGTTGCCGTTCAGGATTCGGATCACGTTGCTGAAGGTGCCGGTGCGGTTATCGAAATCGAGCAGCTCCACAAAGCTGGGGCGGGGTTGTTGCTGGAAATTATTCCAAACAACCACGGCAACTTTCTTCCCATCGGGTGAGGTTTTCATCCACCCTTCCGACCGATTGATTCCTTCGGGTGAGTGAGGCGCGCCAATCTGGGTCATCACCGTGTCCACAATCCCTTTTGGCGAAAGCCGGAAGGCGTAGAATCGGGCATCGCCACGGCCATGCGCCAGAATCCACCAATCGCGCCCGTTGCAGTGGCGCACCGCCGTCAGTTTCTCGGAAGAAGAAGGAAGCACCACGGTATTTTTTTCTCCCACATCCCCCAATCCATTATCGGCGTTCATATCAATCACCGAAAGGGTGAGTGCTTCGTTTGGGTCACCGCTGAACGATTCCGGGGCGGGGCTGATAAACAGCGCGTAGCGTTTCCCGGAAGCATCGCCGGGCCAGGGGAGGATTAGCCCCGATTGCACGCTGTTATCGCTGCCGCGTATCCGGTCGCCGTTCGGCATCTGCTGGTGGTTCCGATTCCAGACCACAAGGCCGTTGGTGTAGAACAGCAACTGCCCGGTTTGCGGATCGCTGAAACTGGCACTTCCTTCGCGGCTAGACAATGCCCCACCGTACAGTGGGACCGGGGTGCCGCTGCTGAAATCAAGCCCTGCGTTCCTTCCAAAAAACCAGATGTTGTACTGTTTCTGGGCATGGAGTAACGAAGGGAGGATAAGCAGGGCGAACAGGAGGAACAACCTCCAGCAACAATGGAGTTGGCGCAGCGGTGTGGGAAGGTTCATCATGGCCTCGGTATAGTCTGTTCACAAACGCATTGGCAGCGGGGAAGAGTTCCGCAAAAAAATACGACAACGCAACCGCCAGAATACTAACAAAGCGGTGGCACTCTGAAGAAATTCAGAGTGCCACCGCTTCTATTTTCCGAAAACGATTACCGGAATACTCTACTGAGCCTTCACCAATGTTTGGACGGCGTTCCATCCATCGCCTTCCACGCGGCAGTAGTAGATGCCTGCCGGAAGCTGGCTGGGGTTCCAGACAGCGGTGTATTCGCCACGTTCTGCTTCCCCTTCAAACAAGGTTCCAACTTCAACGCCCAGCGTGTTGTAGGCTTTCACCGTTATTGGCCCCGGCTGCGGAGCGGTGAACTGAAGCGTGGTTTGCGCCACAAACGGGTTGGGCTGGCCACGCAATCCAATGGCAGCTGCGGCAAGTGTTTGCGTGTTCACACCAGTTGGGACTGGGAGGTTGGAGTTCCAGATAATCAGCGCGCCGTCGTCGGCAGTGCCGGAAGCGACGTAGCGATGATTGGGCGAGACCGCAACGGCCGATTGCGCCACCGGATACTCATCGTAAGTGGTGAAGACTGCGCCAGTGTTGGTTTCCCACACCATCACGGTTCCATCCTGCGAACCGGACACCAAGTAGCGTCCGTCGCGGGTGAAGCTAAGGGCGTTGATCGCCTCGGTATGGCCCACCATCCGGCGGATCAGCTCACCAGTGTTGGCGTTCCAGAGTTTCACCACACGGTCGCTTCCGCCGGTGGCAATCACTGCACCATTTGGCGAGACAGTGATGGCGTAGAACGGGCGGGTGTGGGCGCGGAACGATGTCAGCGAATCAATCACCGTGGCGGTGTTGAACACCTGCACGTTACCATCGCCAAACACGGTGGCAACCACTGCGCCGTTTGGCGAACACGCCACCGCATTGAAGGAGCTTTGGGAATACAGGCGGATGCTGCGGGCAATCTCACCACTGCTAACCCGCAACAATCGGAGGTCGTAGGTGTTGATGTTCAGCGGCGGTTTTCCGACAATCAGCGATGAGACTGGGACGTAGGGTTGATCCGGCATGGTGGCCAGCGATTGGCCAAAGGTTTGCGGAGCATATTGGCCGTTCAGTTGCCCTGTTGCAATGTCCCACGTGCGAACCAAACCATTGTTGATAACGGTGAGCATTTTGTTATCGGCACTAAAAGATAGGCCAGTGGCATAATCGTAGCCACCAACATCGGGCAGAGTCCGAACCAGATTTCCGGTTGCCACATCCCACACTTTCGCCGAATCGCTTGGGCCAATGGCAGCCACGTATTGGGAATTGGGCGAGAAGCAGACGCGGCTAACGGTGAATTTGCCGGGCCATGCCGACCAATGAATCCGGCTTCCTTGAGCATAGGAAGCACAAGCAGCAACCAACAGGAAGCTGAGTACCAACGTAGTTTTGCGCATGATGTGTTTCTCCTTGGTGCGTTTTCCGCGCATCACACAAAGCGTGAGCGGAATAGCGAATGACTATAATGAGCGGGGAAGAATGCAGCAGCCGATTATCCCGGCATTGTTCCTTGCTGATGAAGGATGGGGAGCCAAAATAAACACCTTTGCAAGAAACCAGCAAGAGTTCTTAGTGGCGGAAGAATAATTCTTTATGATTCTTCCGACTGATTACCTTGTGAAGTTCCAATGTAAGATGCAATTTTGCCGCCCCTGCTGCTTCTACCTGTGCGGAATCCTACGCATCCTGTCCTGCAATACGGCAATTCAACAGCAACACAATACAATCAACCACTTACCGAGGTACGTGCGCTATGTCACGACTGAACCGACTTCTTCTATGGGCTGGGATAACCGCTGCAATGGCCAACCAAAGCATTGCCCAAACCTTCGATCACGATCATGCCGACGAACCTGCCGTCCCAAGCAAAGGGGTCTGCGGCACAATGCTGAACAGCAACGTTGACTGGAAAACCGCGCTGGAGCGCACCAAGCAGGAAGACCCAGAAACCTACCAGTGGATGGTCTCTTCGGCAAAATCGAAGAAAGAAATCAGCCAACTGCTGCGGACTTCTGGAGATTTTGAGTTCAAGATGTACAGCTATGCTACCGAGAAGTACGTTAAAATTCCGGCAACAGCAGTGGCCCAGGGAAGGAACTTCCGTTTATGGGTGGATGACAAGTACCTGAACGTAGCAACCCCAACCGTCATTACCAACATGGCTCGCGTCTTTGATACGGCCACGCAGGGGACGTTAGAACCTATTTCGCGTAACCCCAAACAAGGATTTATTAGTAACGATAAGGATGTGTTTGGCCTTCCCTTGAAGAATGCGTATTGGGACGACACCCTTACCGACTTCCTTATCACTTTCACCGATGGCAATGCGCCATCAGGTGGAGTTGTTGGGGGGTTCTTTTCACCAATTGACCAAGAAGACCCGAACGTTGTGCCAGCTTCCAATGGCATGAATATCCTCTATATCAACTACAAAAGCGTTGGGAATATTTATAGCCTTACCAGCACCCTGGCGCATGAGTATCAGCACCTAATCCACTACGCACGGAAACGCCCAAGCCTTAGCCTCTATAACGAAGGATGCAGCGAGGTGGCAAGCATTCTTAATGGCTACATTGACCGCAGGGATCTGAACTACTTAAACAACACGAACATCAATTTTTTCCGTTGGACTCGTGCTACCAGCGAAGCCAGTGCGGAGGAGGTTCTTGCTGATTATACCCGTGGAATGACTTGGGTTCACTATCTCAGCGAGCAGTTCGGCGAGTTATTCCTGTACGAGCTTGCCGGCGCCGCCACCGACAGCATGGCCCGTGTTGATTACGCACTAAACAAAATTGGCCGGACTGACATCACGTGGCGTGAGGTCTTTAAAGGCTTTGCCGCCGCACTGTATGCCCAAGCCAACGGGAATGATTCGCGCTATAAATTCAAATACCGGTTGCCGCAAAGCGGCAGCGCACGGGCACGCGCCACCGCCAGCTACTCGGGCAAGGATTATCCATCGAACGGATCCGTTAAGCTAGAGCCATATGGCATTGCCTACTACGTGTACAACGACACGTCAGGTGCCATGAAATTCCGGTTTACGCCGGGGCAAGGCCTTGCTAACAACGATTGCGCTGTAATGGCCGTTAACTTCATGGCAAGCAGCACCGTCCCAGAAAACGTACGGGACATTCCGGTAGGTGAGGACGTTCTGGTTGCGCAAGGGAGCAAACCGTACCGCCGCGTTGTGCTTGCGGTGATGAACATGACCGGCCAACCCCAAACCGTCACCTGGACCACATCAACCCAAGTGCTTGGTGTGGATAACGAGGAAGCCGCACACCGTGCCGGCATTGGCTTCACGGCGGTTGCGCCAAACCCTGTTGCACGTGTGGCCACGCTTGGCTTCACCACCGCAGGCTCGGCTCCGGTAAGCATCACACTCTACAATGCCGCCGGCGAAATTGCCGCCACCCTGGCCGATAACAACGTCATGGAGTCAGGCCAGCAGACCATCCTTCTGGATGTCAGCAACCTGCCAAATGGCGTGTATCGCGCACGGCTGGTGCAAGGCGAGTACAGCGTAAGCCGCTCCATTGTGGTGCTGAAATAAGCCACCTCTCTCTCTCTGGCAAACACTCACGATTCATCAGTCCCCCGGGTTCATCCAGCCCGGGGGATTTTTTTCTTTCCTGTTGTTCTGGATGCTTCTCTATTTCCCCTCCTTCCCCCCTATTTTTGGCATAGCAACAACCGCCGTTGCCGGAAAGACACGTTTGCCAACAACCTTGCGATGAACAGAACATCACCGTCGGCTGCCAACCGGGCGCGTAAGCATATTTACGATCTGCTGCTTAGCCCAGCAATCGACACCCGTGCGGAGTATTGGATGCGAGTAGGCATCGCCGTGCTGATTTTTGTGAACGTGCTAATTGTCATTCTGGAAACTGTTCCGGAGGTACACGCCGCCTGCGACCAGCTTTTTCAGATGATTGAGGTGTTCTCCGTAGCAGTCTTTGCGGTGGAATATGTGCTCCGTTTGTGGGCGATTGTGGAGGAGCCAGGTTTCCGCCACCCGTTGTGGGGGCGGGTGCGCTATTTCTTCACCTTCTTTGCATTGATTGATCTGTTTGCAATTCTCCCATTTTTCCTTCCGCACCTTATCAGTGCCGACCTGCTGATTGTCCGGGCATTGCGGCTGTTCCGGTTAATTCGGGTGCTGAAGCTGGGTCGCTACTCCACCAGCTTCGAGATGATGGCGCGGGTGTTGCGAAAGAAACGAGAGGAGATGTTCTCTTCAATGTTCGTGCTGGTTATCATCCTCATCATCTCCTCCTCCATGATGTACTTTATTGAACATGAAGCGCAACCAAAAGCCTTCCCGAACATCCCCGCTGCGTTGTGGTGGGGGGTTGCAACCTTAACCACCATTGGTTACGGCGATATCTATCCAATCACCGCACTTGGCAAAGTGTTTGCGGCCATCAGTGCAATTTTAAGCGTTGGGATTGTGGCCTTGCCATCAGGCATTATCGTCACGGGGTTTATTGAAGAGATGCAAAGCCGGTTGGTCAAAAAAGAGACCCCGCCGCAACCGCGCCAATGCCCACATTGTGGGAGGCTTGTTGAGTAGTAGCTCTATCTTCTTGCTCTGCTGCACACCACCTTCCCACTGCTTGCGCCATCCCCATTCTGCCTGTAGTTTCGCAGCCATGGAAACCACTTTTGAAAGCATTGATCAACTGCTGCGGTTGGCGCCGGGGTTCGCCTTAAAATTTCTTGTCGCCGTTTTGTGTGGCGGAGCCATTGGGATGGAGCGGGAGACAACCGGAAAACCAGCTGGGTTGCGAACCAGCATCATCGTCTGTGTTGGCTCGATGATCTTTACGGTGATGAGCATGGAAATGGCCAAAGCAACCAACGTGTCGGACCCGACCCGTATTGCTGCGCAGATTGTTTCCGGCATCGGCTTTTTGGGTGCCGGCGCAATCCTGCACGAGAAAGGGAACATTGTGAAAGGGATGACGACCGCAGCAATCATCTGGCTGATGGCCTCAATTGGAATGATGATCGGTGCCGGATTTTTGCTTAGTGCCTGCATTGTTAGCGGCGCAATCGTGGTGATGATCCTTGCGCTGCATCGCTTGGAGCTTCGCATCCACCGCCGTGCCTCCCGTCCCTACTACTTTTTGATTGATCCCATCCCCCCAACGCAGCAGCGGGTGCTGGCATTGCTGGATTTGTTCGAGGAGAGCATTGACACGTACACCATCGAGAAAGGGAGCGAGGCGAACGCCCCCAGCCTGCTGACGTTCTATTTTTTTGGCGCAAAATCCGAACGCCGCCGATTGCTGGAAGCCCTGTATAATCTGAAGGGAGTTCACACCATGCGGCGGCCTGGACTTGGGAAGGAGGAACCAAAGTAACGGCAGCATAGGCGATACGTGCCATTCGGCAAAACCGCCCAGTGCCCGCTTGCTACGGTCGGTATGAATCGTAATTTGTGGCGGCTGCAACAACCAGAATAGTTTGCGCGTCTCTCAGCCCCACGTTCCAGCAATGCAGTAGATGCAAGTAAGCCGATAGATCATGATCCAGTTTAGTTCCAACGCCAACGACTCTAATCCCCAACGCCGCTACACCCAGGAGCAGGTGGAGGCGATCCTGCAGCGCGCATTGCAACGCCAGCAGGTGAACAACAGCGGCAACATCAGCCACGATGACTTAATCGAAACAGCACAAGAGCTTGGGATTGACCCATCGCAGCTGGAAATGGCAATCATGGAGCAATCGGAAGTGGGCGAAGTGGAGGATGCAAAAAAAACATGGATTGCCCAGCAAAAACGGAGCTTCCATGAACACCTCCGCTCCTACCTTATCATCAACGGAATACTGCTGCTGATTAACATCATGACCGGCGACCCATTCTGGGCCATGTGGCCAATTTTGGGGTGGGGCATCGGGCTTGCCTTCGATGCCGCCAACACCTTCTGGCCAAGCGATAAGGAGATAGAGAAAGGAGCGCGGAAGGTGGTGCAACGCCAAATGCGCGAACGCCAGAAACAGCAACGCGAACTGCAACGCCAGCAAAAATTCACTATCGAGACAAAAGGGAGTAAGCTGGTGATCCAAAAAGGAAATAAACGGCTGGAAATTGGATAAGGGAGGCACAGCCTCCCTTTTTTTTGCCCTCTGCAATCCACGCGCGGCTGTTTACCAAGTTGAATTCAGCGAAGCCCGGAATATCAGCTCATCATAATCTTGCTGGGCAAATGGGTCGGCGGTGTACTTGTAGATGTTTTTCTCCGCCCGAATCTCCATGGTTCCCAGCACCCACACAGGGAAGGAAGTGGAAAGGTAGAATCCCGTTTTGTCGTCGGTGTCCTTCTGCGTGGCAAGCGCAACGCCAAGCGTGCTTTGCCAAACATCGAACAGGGTGTAGCTGCCGGAAGCCTCAATAGTGGTTGTTTTGGTGATGATTGGCGTGCCACCAAAAGCCATCTCCTGGTCGTTCAATCCCACGCTGGCACTAAGGCTAAGCGGGAACAAAAACCCGAACGATTGGCTGAAATTGTAGTTGTTGGCAGTGTTGTCGCCGTCGCCAAATCGGGTGCGCGTTTCTTGGTGCGAGTAGGAGAGGTTGGTGTTCATGGAGATTTCGGCAACGGTGTAGTTGTAGCCTGTGGTGGCGTTCCACATTCCTGTGCGGTTTTCCACGCGCTGGCTGTCGCCAAAACTGGTGGCCCGCAGGCTGTCGTTGCTTAACTCACTCTGCTGGGTGTAGGGGTTGTAGTTCAGCCGCAAGTAGGGGATTCCACGGATGTTCAGCCCCAACCCCACGCCGTAGGCAGTGATTGTTGTTGTGGCTGATTTCCACTCAATCAAGTTGTCGGTCTCCTGCTTGAATGATCCCGCCACGGTGATCTGCCGCCGCCAAATCCCTTGCTCGGCTTTCCCTTCGTAGCGGAACAGATCGGTCCGCAAGTTTGGCGCGCCAAGCGATTGGAACCCCGGCCCAATCCGCACTGCCTCGGCCTGCAACCGTGTTCCCGATTCTGGAATCATCACCGCCATGTTCCCTTTCAACGCATAATCCACAAAGCTGCTGATGGTGGGATCCACCAGCTCGGTGATGAATGTTGGGATGTCGCTGTTCTGCAATCGGGCCGATTCGCGGTCGCCGGTTAGCATCGAGCCAAGCACCTCGGCATCCAGAGTCCAGTAGTTCGGGATCAGCGGTATCCGTGTCTCGAATCCCACCACGTAGTTCGATTTTGGAGTCAGCGTGTTGAACTCATCCAACACCAACGGGTTGGGATCGTCGGCGGCGTACATCACCGTGGCGTAAAAATGCGCGCCGGTCTTCCGCCCAAACCCAATCCGCCCCGCGTACAGCTCGCGGTGGAATGCCTCCTGCGCTTGCCCAGCGGTGTCGTAAACCACCTCCGATTGCGTCTTCCCGCCAGTCAATGCCAAGTAAAATTTCCCCGGTGTGAACTCAATATTTACGCCGTTCACCGGAACGCCGCTCAGCGAAAGCTGGGTGTATTCCGGGTAGTTCACCCCAACGCCAAGCGTGGGGAAGTTGAGCATGAATTTTTCCGCGCCCGAGATCAGGCCAAACGCATCAAGCTCGCGGCTGCGGCTTAGAATTTCATCGCCGTCAAGGTCCTGCAATTTCTCCAACCGTTTGTATTTGGCGTAGGTATCGTAGGCTTCTGCCGGAACCAGTTTTTTCACCGAATCCTTCAGCGCTTCGGGATCGGTAAGGCCCTCAATCGTGCTGATCGTTCCTTCCACCTCTGCCACATCTTCGTTCTGCATCAGGCTTTCCACTTGCTCATACACCCGCTGCTTCAACTGCTCCTGAAGTTGTTGGGCGCTTAGGCTGAAACCCATGTTCAGGCTGTTGATGTTTTGGCGGGTCAAGTCCTGCTCGGTGGAGAGCATCAAGTGCGTGCCGAACGGAAGGCCGAACAGTGAAATTGTTGGCGTGACTTCCCAGCGGGCGTAGCGTTGCGGGATTTCCGAGCCAGTCCCCTGGCGGTTGGCCGATTCCCCATTGGCCATGCTTGTGCCGCTAAATCGGAAAATCGGCGCGCCGGGTACGCCGCTACCGGGCACACCGCCTGATGGATCGCCCGCAGGTGGAGGGGGAGGTGTTTGGGCAAACAGAGCAGCAGGAAGCAGCAACCCAGAAAGGGCGATCAGTCGGCAGAATGTGGCAGAAGCGTTCATCGGTATCAGTTCGGATATTCGGTCTTCGGTTCGGTTACGTGGTGTACGGCGTATCAACTCGGGGCACGCGCGCGCGCAAGTCGGGCGCGCGCCGCCTATGGTCTATCAACAACGATCAGCAGCGGTTCGTTCCGTTCCGGCGCAAGCTGGTCGAACAAGGTCCATCGGTAGCATTGGGGAAGATTCTCTGGCAAGCCAATCGTGACCGCTTGGCCCGGGTTCAGCAATCCAAAATTCAGCCGGGGAATTCCACCAATTCCCAGCGGCGGAGCAAACTGGGCGTAGGTTGGGGTGAAGACCGAGGTAAAATGATGCGGCACAACATCATTGTTCACCAGGGTGACGGTGCGGCCCGTACGCGAAAGGGAAAGTTGATTGGTGGAAAAACTGGTGAACGTCCGCCCGCCACGGCTGACGCTGCGAACCTCAATCGTATCCCCCACGCTTCCACCTGGCTCGAATGCAAACTCACGGTCGCCGGTGCGGTGGCCGCCAGCAAACAGATACTCGCCATAAACAGGGCTAACCTGATGCCGCGTGATTCCGCTGGAACGCCCCAACACATCCACCACAACGCCAGTGATGATGAACGTTGTCATCTCCGTCCCGGCAAGCTCAGCCGGGGAGAATGTTGTTCCGCCGGCAATGGTGTTGTTCTCCCGCTGGCGGTAGATAAACTGCCGCAGCAGCGAGTCATTCCCCGATGCCGTCAGGGCACTGATGCGAAGGTCAATGTGGTCAATCGGTGCCGAGTGGCGCATGATCCAGCGGAGCCGAACGCGGTCGGCCCGCCCCGACTTGCTGGCCGGGATGGAGTCAGTAATCGTGATGGAAGGGCGCGCACCGCAGATGCCCCCTTCGGTTGCTGTTTCGTTCGGAGTGTTGGGCCGGAACAGCCGTGCGTTGTTGTCGTGGTAGTTCTTCAGAAACGGAGCTTCAAGCTGAACGAATCCGAACCCCACGGTTGTTGGACGGCCGGGAAGTGTTCCTCCGTTTCCATCCATCCTTTTCCCCTGTTCGCCGATGCTTCCGCTGGGCAGGATTGGATAATCGCTGCCGTCGTTGCTGTTGGCGGCCTTGTTGGGGTTGTAGCGGAACCACCAGATTTCACTTTCGCCAATCGCATATCCATCCCCAACCGCTTTGATCTGCCACGCATATCTGCGCCCTTCAACGAACGAGCGCGAAGCAAGCGGGTAGCGAAGCGTGGTGATTCCAGCAGCGGAAGTAGTGAACCACGCGGGGTTGGATTGCATGGCATCGTACGGGGTCTGCCGTCCTAACATTTCAACAATGCGAAGCTGGTAGCGTGGTGTCTGGGCGGGTTTCAGCGGCGCGGGGGGAAGCCATGTGAACTGCGGCTGTTTATCGCTAACGTCCGATTCATCGTTGGGGAACACCAACACCGGCGGCGATTGCGGCTGGACTTCGGCGGTCTTGCAATCGCTTCCAATCACCTCCGGCACCGGAATCGTGTTGCCGTTGCGGGCCACAGCGTTCACATAGACGCAGATGGTGTAATTGCCCGCCGGAACCGTTCCGGTTTGGGTGAACACGGCCTTGTACTCTGGGTCGGAAGAATCAAGTTTGACTGGTGAAATATCCACTCCACTCACCATCTTTGTGGTGTTGGCCGGAACAACGAACGTGGCGGTGTGGGCATCGGCAATTTGGCCATCTCTATCATGCGTTGCGATGCCGCGCAGGAACACCAGATACTCATCAGCAGTGGTGTTGATGATGGTGATTTTCCAGAGATCGGCAACCTTCAACTGGTTGCGTGGCGGCTGCTGAAGCATCACCTGCACTTGGCTTACGGCAGCCCCGCAAGCAAGCAGCCAAATGGCAGCAATCAGCCGAAGCCGCCGCAGCGATAATCGTGGTATCAAGTTCCTATCCATACGTTCGTTGTGTGCCTTGTGTGTACCTTTGGGCCGATTGAGTTGGGGGTGCGGGATGAAACAGCTACAATCTTGCAATTGTTCCGCTAACCGCCAATGGGAGAAATAGAGTTTATCGGGGGAAATCAAAAAAAAGTTAGAGTCTGGCAGTATTACCACCTCCTTTGCCCGATTTCCACCAGACCGAATCTGAACAGACATGATGAACAACTGTATGCCACAAGTAGCCTTCCGCCCATGCGGCCACTGGTTGGCGGTGTTCCTTTTGCTCTCCATTACCTCCTGCGGCGACCGCACCGGATCAACCGGAGGAGAGCCGAAGCACACCGCCGCCAAACCTGCCGAAACAGCAGCTTCGACTCCAGAACAACCACCAACTCACACCGGACCAAACATCACGGTGGGAATGCCGGAGCGGGATCAAAAAGTGACGGGTGGGTTTGTGCTGAAAGGGGAAGCACGCGCGTTCGAAAACACCGTGAACTACCGTGTGGTTGGCGAACGGGGGGAACAGGTAGCAGAAGGAAATCTGATGGCCGTTGGCGATGTGGGAACAATGAACCCATTCACCACCGAAGTGACGCTGCCGCGAAATTATGCAGGGCGCGCAACAGTAGAAGTCTTCCAGTACTCTGCCCGCGACGGACGCCCGGTTGACGTTGTGAAAATTCCGATAGCCGTGCGCAGCCAACCGGCAACCGCAACCGACGGAGCAACCGTTCGGGTGTTTTTCACCAACGCAGCAATGAACGGCAACGGCGATTGCCGCAACGTCTTCTCGATAGAACGTCCCCGTGGTTCCTCTGCTGCGGTGGCCGAACACGCGCTGAAAGAACTTCTTGCCGGCCCCACCAGCAGCGACCGCGAAGCTGGCTACGCAACCGAGCTCCCACGCGGGGTGATGTTGCGTGGTATCCGAATCACCAACGGCGTGGCGGTGGCCAACTTCAGCAGCCAGCTGCGAAGCTCGGCCGGGGCCTGCCGCGCCGAAGCAATCCGTGCCCAGATTGAGCGGACGTTGTTCCAATTCCCTTCCGTCCAGTCGGTGATTATTCAGGTGGAAGGGAAGGAAGAGGAGGTGCTGGAGCCGTAGCTCCGTTTACTCTTTCCCAATCCAATCTACCCCTTGCCCCGTGGCTTGGCGCAAGCGTTCAATCAGCTGGCCAGCATGGTGTTGGATGTGGCGGATGTTATAGATGTGGAGTTCAGCCCGGTTGAATGGCAACCACGGGAACCCCCGACTCTGCATCGAACACCTCGGCTTGAAGCCGTGATCCCACCTGCTGTTGGGTCAAGGCGAGGTATTCCAAAATTTCTTCCGGTGTGTAGGGATTGCTGATGTCAGGAGGGGTGTGTGGCGGCCACGGCAATGGCCCCATAAACTGTTGGTTCGCTCGCCACTTTGCCCACGGAACAACATCTTGTTGGGTAGGAGCCAAATAGAGATGAGCGTAGAAAATTGTGTGATAGGCGATATGCCAAAAGCGATTATACTCGAGTGCGTTGAGATTGCGAAATTCGATCCCTGTCGGGCCTTGTAGATACTCGGCTCGCGGGTAGCAATTTCACAAACTGAAAGCACGTGAGTATACCATAGTTGCCGTCATCCCAGAGTTCGGATGGGCATTGCTGGATTGCGCGTTCCATCATGCGGAATGCGGCTGTGTACTGTGAGCCTAATGCTGATTGAAGAAGCTGTTCCATACTGTTGAAACCCGCTTATGATGGAATTTTTGATGCTTTGCGTTCATACCCCTCCCGATTCGCTATCCAAAACGGTTCCAATTTCTGCTCGGCTGATTCTTGGTCTGTTTCGTACTCCAGCACCCAATCGCGCAAGCCGGGGTGGGTGTAGATCTCGGGTGTGGTATCCCCAATGGAGTTGGCGATTTCGCTGGCAACGCTATCGGCAGTAAGCAGCGGAAGTGGGGGGGGAAGCTCACGATTCATCTGTTGGGCAAGTTGGCTGCCGCGTTCCCGTTCGTAGTCGAACAGCTCCAGCATTGGGCCACCTTCGGCGGCGATTGCCCAATCGGTCAGGGTTCCGGCGGCAATGATAGTTGTGGCAATCACCCCGGTTCCGGCAAGCTCGGCGCGGAGTGCACGGGTGAAGCCAACGGTTGCATGCTTTGCCGCAACGTAGGCAGCATTCCCGGGGAACCCGATTTTTCCCGCCACCGAGGCAACGTTGACAATCTGCCCGCGCCCCAACGGAACCATGTGCCGCAACGCCGCCGCTGTGCCATACCACAGCGAAAAAACATTCACCCGAAAGATGCTTTCCAGCTGATCCTGTGGCGTGTCGTGGATGTAGGCGTTGTTCCCCCGGCCAGCGTTGTTCACCAGAACGTGAAGCTGGCCAAACCGCGCAATCGTCTCGGCAACTGCGCCTTCCACTTGCTCCCGAATGGTGACATCGCAGGCCAGCGGCAGTGCGGTTCCACCAGCAGCTTCAACTTCGCTGGCAACTTCCGCAAGAAGCGGGGCGCGGCGGGCAACAAGCGCAAGCCGTGCACCGCTTGGGGCAAGCCGAAACGCCAGCGCTCGCCCAATTCCGCTGCTTGCGCCGGTGATAAGAATAACGGGGGATGCGCCGAACGTTTGGGACATGGCTGATGAGGTTTTATACTGGCACGAAAGGCGATTGCGAAAGTATCAAGACAATGAAGGCGCGGTGCGTCCCCCCCCCATCATTGCAAGGAGTCCTCGACGAAGCAATCTCACCAGTTGCTGAGATAATCCGGAGCCGCACCGTGGGATGGGCTTGCGCCGCTGCTTCGTCGCTTATCGCTCCTTGCAATGACGGACAGAGGGAGCTATCGAGTAATCTTAACGGGCCACCACCACTTTCCGCACAAGCTGTTCCCCCTCAACATCCACCACGCAGAAGTAGCTGCCGGACGGGAGGGCCGAAGCGTCGAAGCGGAGAGTATGGTTCCCCGACTCCCGCTCCCCACTGGCCACGATAATCGCTGGCCGGCCTGCCAAATCGTAGATTTTTAGAGTAAGATTGCGGCGGTCGCGTAGCTGGATATTCACCGTGCCGGTGTTGCTTCGTGGGTCAATCGTGGCCGATTCCAGGGTTGCACCGTTTGCGGTGGTGGCCGATTCCGTTACGCCGCTGAACCCCGCTGTGCTGAAGCTAAAGGTGGTGGACCACGGCCCGGTTCCAACACTGTTCTTTCCCGCAACACGCCAGTAGTAGGTGGTGTTGGGGCTAAGGCTGCCAACGGTTTGCGAGGTTCCCGCAATGGCGTTGTTATCCAGCGATAGGGTTCCGCTGAAATCATTGTTGGTGGCAACTTGGGCGTGGTACGTTGCCGCCGTCGCGCTGCTTTGCCACTGAAGCTGTACCGAGCTTGGCTGGTTTGCCGCGCTGTTCGGCGGCAGAAGCAACGCGGGTGCTGCCGGGGCAACGCTCCCTTCTTTGGATTGCGCCAAAATCTCCTGGTCGCTTAACGCACGGCGGTAGATTCGGACCTCATCAATCGTCCCTTTGGTGTATTCGGTTGCCCCGCGCGCACCAACAAACAGTGGGGCTTTTGCCGTCACCAATGTCTCGGTTTTGGCTTCGCTGGCCACCTGTGTGCCATCCAGATAGATCTTCATGGCGGAACCATCGAACACAAACGCGGCGTGATACCACTTGTTCGCCGTCAGGGTTGGCCCCCAGACTTGGAACGGTGTGCCGCTTCCGTTGAAGTAGGCAGCAATTCCCAGCCTTCCGTCCCAACTGTAGGTGAAGAACATGGCATCAACTTCCCAGTTCTGCCCCACCATTGTTTGGATCCCTGTTGTGTTGTCCAACTTGAACCAGTAGGAGGCGGTGAAGGTGGTGAAGTTGGAGATATAATCGGGAGCCGAAAGCGCGGAGCTTCCGTTGAAGGCGTAGGCGCTGTTGGCATTGCCAAGCCGATCGGCGGTCAGCGTTGCGTTGCCCGATGCAGGATAGTAGCCGCAGCCAGCTTCATCAAGTGAGTTTCCGCTGAATGGATAGTAGAGCACCAGCCCGCTGGCATCGCTCTGCACAATGCTGAATGACTTCATCGAGGTGTCGGCAACGGCGGGGTTTGCGCTGTTGCTGATCCGCACCCGCATGGTTGGCGAGCAAACTTGCGGAAGGGTCCAGTTGTAAGATTCATCGGCAGCGGGAAGGTCGGCGGCAATCAATGTCCAATCGCTTCCGTTGTTGCGGCTGTACTCCAGCGTCACCTTCTCCACCCCGGATGATCGCCACCGGACTTGTGTTGCTGTGCCAGCATCGTAGCTCTCCTCACCATGCGGGTTCAGCAGCATCACCCGTGCGGTTGCTGGTTGGCTGATGCAGGTTGCGGCTTCGGCGGTTTGGCGGATGAGCGCGGCAACCTGCGGCAGGAAGGTCATCCGAAGCGTGTAGCCAAGTCCAGCATCGTTGTTGGTTCCGCCGCAGTAGCTCATAATCGAGCCGGGGTTTGGTTTTTTCTGCTGGCCTTCGGGAAGGCATTTCCCTTCTATCCCCTCATCCACAACGCAGGTATCAATCGGCGCGCCCCAGTAGCAGTTGTGGCTGTGTGGTGCGTTGAAGTTGTGGCCGATCTCATGCGCGGCAATGTACACGTCGTAGCTGAAGCCGTAGGTTGGCAGCGGGTTGCTGGCCTGGACGGAGATCACGCTGAACCCCTTGTCGGGATTCTTCCCGCAGAGTGCTTCGAAGAACCCATATCCCCCACCGCCATAATTGATGGAGGTTGCCACTTGGAAAATATCCCGCTGGACGCTGGCGTAGTTCTCCTTCCAGTATGGCCCGGCTTTGTCGCGCAGGGCAAACGGGTCCCCTTTCACGCCGTAGGGGTCGGCGGGGGCGTTGGTCCATGTCTTCATCCAAGGGATGTGGATGGTGATGTGGGCTTCATCTTCGTAGATGCTGCTGACCACTGCGTACATCGCCACGGCGTAGGCTTGCGCTTTGGCAACGGTCCCGCCAGTCGCGGTGAAAAACTCACTGTCGGTCTCCACGGCAAGCTCAACTTCCAGGATGTTTTTTGCAGCAAGAACATCGGCGGCCATTGGTGGCGGTGGGATTGGTGGAAGCGCGTCCATCTGCTCCACGGTTCCGCAGGCAAAGTTGCCAGCGTGAAGGTCAATCTGCTTGGTTGCCACCATCACATGATCCCCGATTTCTTGTTGGATCGGGTCGGTGGTTGGTCCAAGCATATACGCGCTGCCGTCGGCGTACTCGATCACCGTTAGCATCTGGTTGGTGTTGGCTTCGTAGGTCAGCCAGACTTTGGATCCCGGCGCGTTGGCAACGGTTCCGGTATAAAGCACCACATTGGGGCCATCGGTTAGAATGTCGCCGGTTGGGGTTGCCACAACAAATTTTGTGGTGCGATCAACGGCCAAGCGGCGGCGTTGCAGCCGCAGGTCTCCTGTACTGTTCGGGGTGGTGGGGAAGTCGGTGAGTTGCAGCTGGTTCGGGGATGACAACAACCGGCTTGCTTGGGCTGGGCTAAGCGTGGCATAGAGTGTTGCCCCCCTTGCTGTTAGTGTTGATGCTGGTTGGGTGTGGGTGAACAAGGAGTGCCCACTAATCGTGGCCGATGGCACGCTCCGTTGAGCATGGGCAAGCGAACACAAAGCAATCAGCAGCGTGGGAAGCAGAAGAAGTCGCGGTCGGTTCATGGCAGGATTACGTTGATGGAGAGAAGAACGGATTGATGCTTGCCCGAATATACGGCATCAGTCGCCAGAGATAAACGGAGAATTTTTTGGGGGAAGGGGATTGCTATGCCGCTTGCTACACCCCTTTCCTTCGCCCGAACAGCAACACCGCTGCGGCTGCGCCAAGAACCTGAGCAGCGATAAATCCGGGTACATCGGCAGGACGAATTCCGGTAAAGGTGTCGCTGGTCATGCGCGCAAGGGTCATGGCAGGGTTGGCAAAGGAGGAGGAGGAAGTGAACCAGATGGCTGTAAAAATATACAGACCCACAACGGTCGGAATCTTCTCCGGACGGCTGCGGGCGGTTCCAAGGATTACTGCCAGCAATCCGAACGTCGCCACAAACTCGCTCAACAATTTCGCCATGCCGGAGTATTCGTGGGTGGAGATAAAGAAGGCTGGTTGCTGGAACATCAGATTGGCAACGGCAACCCCAGCAAAAGCACCAACAGCTTGAGCAAGGATATACGCGGGAACATCGCTCCATTGCATTGCTCCGCCGTAGGCTTCGCTTAGCGTCACCAGCGGGTTGAAATGTGCGCCGGAGACTCCCCCGAAGGTGGTGATTAATGCAATCAGCGCGCCGGCCGTTGCCAGCGAATTTGCCAATAGTGCAACGGCCAGATTCCCTTCCGCTAAATGTTCCCCCATGATTCCCGATCCCACCACGGCCGCCAGCAGCAATGCTGTCCCAAGCCCTTCGGCCAAAATTTTCTGCGGAAGGCTTGGGGTCCTCTGGTTTGTCATTTCGATGTTGTTGATAGATGATCTGGTTCGGTGAATGCGATAATACAACAGAGGGAGGGTATCTGAGGATACCAGCTCCCTTCTGTTCTCTCAGTCTCCTATCATCCTTGCGGCGTGGGGGGATGCGGTTTACACCACGCAGCACGTTGCGCTGGCCGGAACATCCTTTTTTGTGCAGCAAGGTGTGGCTTCAGCAGTGGCAGCTGCCGTGGGCGTGGTGGCGGCGATGCCCGCAGTGTTCGCCGATTGTGGCGCACAGCAGGTGGTGCTTGCTGGGGTTTGTTCCGGCAGGTCATCTTCCAGCACGGCAAAGGCTTCCCACTCGTTTCCATCGGGGTCACGAACCCACGTTTTATCCTGCACTGCGTAGCAGCAAGCGGTTCCCATTTCGTCGCGGGTAAGCAGCCCTGCGGCAATCCATTCTTCCCGCACTTGCAGCACATCTTCGGTTGTGTCCAGTTGGATGCCCAAGTGAGATAATGTCCCTTGCCCGTTCACGTTGGCGGCGTTCAGCGTAAGGTTCAGCGGTGGGTTAGCAACATCGAATTTGGCGTAGTTGCTTCGCAGTTTCATTGGCTCGATGCCGAAGAGCTTCCGGTAGAAATTGATGCTTTCGGTGATGTCGTTGACGTTCAAGGCAATGTGCGCTTTCAGTGCCGTTACTCTGTTGGTGGCCATGGTGGTTTCTCCTGTGTGATTACGTTGATAAATTCATATTCGCCCACACGAATATGACGCAAAGATAGCGCGACAAACATATACGCACAAGCATATTTATTTATTCTCAGAAATTTTCTTTCTTCGCAGCATGAGCAAGCAATCCAAGCCTTTCGACTTAGAACTGATGTTCCGTGCCCTTGCCGACCGCACACGCCTGCGGTTGCTGAACTTGATGGCCAGTGGTGAAATCTGCGTCTGCTACTTTGTGGAGGTGCTGGGCACCAGCCAGCCGAAAGTTTCGCGGCACTTAGCATACCTGCGCCGCGCAGGGTTGGTGGAAGCCCGCCGCGACGGCAAATGGATGCACTACCAACTTGCCCAGCCCACCGACCCCGGGGCTGCAAATATCTTGGGTGAGGTTCGCGCTTGGCTGCTGCTGGATCCCACAATGCGGCGCGAGCGAGAACAACTAACGGCGGTCTGCTGCATGACGCATCCCCCCATTCAAATTCAAGGCGCGCCCAAACCGGCAGGCATGGAGTTGTGAGAGCGAGAGGGAGGAGAGAGCGGAACATTGCCGCAACAGGCCAGAACGCTAATTTCCATCCGGAAACTGGTTTGCCAAACATCCCGTTGCTGCCAATATCCTATCCATATCTACCCATTCCACAATGCGCCCACGTCTGGTTGATTTTCTGAATCATGGCTTGCTTCCGTTTGTTGGGCGGGAGCAGGAGCAGCAGCGCATCCTTGCGTTTTGGAATGGAGATGAGGAGCAGCTCGGGCTACGCGCATTGCTGCTGATGGGGGAAGCCGGAAGCGGCAAAAGCCGGATGATTGAGGAATTAATTCCGCAGGTTGAACAGCACGGCGGGCTACTTCTTCACCTTCGGCTTCGTGCCGATGGCTCGGCATCCATTGCCCCCTTGCTTGCCCTTTCGGTACACGGTTCGCCGGCGGCTATGCGGTTGCTGAACCACCACATTGAACCGACGCTGCCAGCAGCTATCGGCGCGCTGCGGCGGCTGTGCAGGCTGCGGCGGACTCTGCTGATTGTGGAAGATTTGCACCTGCTACGCGGCGCAACTGTTCGCGAGTTCGGCCTGTTGGTGGATGCCCTTGCCGACGAACCTCTATCACTGCTTGCCGTTTCGCGCCCCGCCGAACTTACCGCCCGTGGCGCGCTGGAGGCATACTTGACCGCCGAACTCCATCTGCAGGATTTCCACCCCGACGACATGAAACGGTTGTGGAAAGAGTTGTTCGGTAACGACCCCTCCAACAACCTAATTACCACCTTTGCCGATGCCACGCTTGGCAACCCGTTGGCCTTCCGCTCGGCATTGCAAGGGGCGGTAAACGCCGGGGCAATTACGGACGGCGCAGATGGATGGGAAGCCGCGATCCCCCTTGCGGAGCTTGCAATGCTTATCGAGCGGAGCGCGCACCAGTTATCGCAAGGGATGGCAGCCCACTTGAGCGATGCCGAGCAATCGGTTGCCTGCGCACTGGCAACATTGGGCGAGGCATTCAGCCCGGAAGCTGCCGAATTGCTGTTGCCCGGAACAAACCGCATTATCACCGCACTGATTTTTAAGGGGATACTTGTCCGCTCCGGCACCGCTATTCATCCCTTGCGTGGGGGGCCGGCAGCAAGCCTTCCGCTAACCTTCACCCACACGCTGTTGCACCGCACGTTGATAGAATCAGCCACGGTTGATCCTTCCGGGTTGGCGCGGGTTGTGGTTGCGCAGCCTCCAATCTATTCCGCCCTCCCGTACCGTCTGCTGGCCGATCATCCCGTGGTTGGCTGTGCCTCCATCGCCGAGGCCGAAAAGCTCATCAATGAATTGCTGGCCACAGCCGCCCGGCTGGATAACAGCCCCGATTGGGAGCTGGCTGTGATCCCGTGGCGCGCTGCCCAGCAGATTACCCTGCACGCCGCCCCATTGCTGAACGAGCCAACAGCCCAGCAAAGATTTGAACTGAACTTACTTGCGGTTCACCTTAGCATCAATGGCCGCAACGACAACACAATGGAGTTTTACCAGCAAGCCCAGAAGTTGGTGGAGCTGACCGCCCAGCCAACCACTGATCACTTGCGCATCTGGCGGCTTCGGAGCTACATCTACCTGTTCCGTTCGGCAGCGCGGCTTCGCCGAAGCCAGTGCCCAGAAATCATTGCTGAGGTGGAAGCCATGGTGACCCAGTGGCCAGAACTGCGGCGCAGCCGTGAGTATGCTGGGTTCCTGCGGATTGTGGCATCCACGGCATACACCCACGGCCTGCATATCCAAGACCTCCGTTACGTTGAGCAGGCGGTTCGGCAGATAGTGGCCGAGCAAGGGGATGACCCCGCAATCCAAACCGCATGGCTGCATGACGTTGGCTACCATCTGCTGCTATCGTTCACCACCCCCGATGAATTAGAGGAACGGCACAGAATGCTGCGGCAACTGCACGATGCCGGCATTGACAAACCCCACACCTATCTCCGCACCATCACCTTCTATACCGAGACCGGCGCGGCCCACCACGCGATTGCCGAGGTTGAGCGGCGACTTCCCACACTGCGCGATTTTGGTTTGACCCGCACCACCTACACAGCCCAACACTACCGCTGCCAATGCCTGCTGATGATTGGCCAACCGATTGAGGTCGTGCTGCAACAAGCGCAAACATTGATTGCCCAAGTGCCCGCAGCTGCCCAGCAGGGACACCGGCAGCACATGGGGGAACACTTGATTGCCTGCGCACTGGTCTGCGGCCAAGCTGAGGTTGCCGAGCGATTGATAGAAGTGTTCCAGCTTTCGCAGAGCCAGATTGCGCGGTTGCCGCAACTGCTGTTGGCCTGCTGGTCGGCCAACCCCGCCGAAGCAATTCGGGGGCTTGAAGGGATGGAAACCTTCATCCCCGATAACGGCCCCGACGACCCCGATTCCAACTTCGCCCCGCTGATTCCGGCAGTGGTAGCGATCCGCAGCGGAAGCCCAATCAACCAGCATGGATTGCAAGAATTACTCCATCTGCTCGATTCCCCCATCCTTTGGCGATTTCATCTTCTTGCCATTCATGCGGGGTGTGTGTTGGGGAAGTTGTTGATTGATCTGAAGCTGATTCCCGAACCGGAATCCACAGCGGAAGCCTTGCGCCAAGCAATGGCAACGGTGCTGGCAAACGCACTTCAATGGGGGAAGGAGCATGATCTTCAGCCAGTGGTTCTTGGGGTGCAGCAGCGGCACCCGTTGCTGGGACGCAGCAGCGAAGCCACGCCAGAAACTGCATCCTTGGCTATGGTTGGGGGGAAGAGCGCAGCATCAACATCAGTGGTGCGGGTTGGGCTGTTTGGTCCTATCACTTTGCAGCATTCAAACGGGGCCGCCGTGCGGTTGCGCGGCACACGGAACCAGATCACCCTCTGTTTGCTTGTGGCGGATCGGATGCTGAAGAACCCGCTGTCGCGGAATCGTTTTATCGAGATTGCCTCCGGTGTATCGGTTGCTGATTCCCCCGACAAAGCCCGGCGGGGAATGAACATGGCAATCCTGCGGCTACGCGAAATTATTGGCCAGCAAGCAATCATCACCGAGGGCGAAACCCCGCAACTGAACCACGCGGCCATTACCGTGGATATGCTTGAAGCACGCCAAACGGTGCAACGTGTGGCGCAGCTAACCCGACGCGGCACCCTGACCGAAGCACGCCAAGCGTTAGCACCTCTGCTCACGCTGATGCGGCATGGCCAGCCGTTTGCGGCAATGGAGGATGAGCTGTTCCAAAATTTGCGTGACCAATGGACCCAGGAGCTTTGCAGTGTTGTTCAACAGCTTCTGCAACGCTTGCGGGATGCTGGCGACCACCATGAAGCCAGCCAGATAGAATCGCAACTACCGGAAGGATTGTTGGAGTAGCAAGCAGCGAGGGTTTCTGGTTATCTTTTTTGGAGCATTGGGAAAGAAGGAGTGAAAGAGAGAGAGGGGGGACCGCCAAGCTCTGGCGGCATCATTTCGTGTCGTTCACACATCGCATATCTGCATCGTACACACATGTCTGGCCATCAATCCCCATCCGCTGCGCAAGCCTCCATCCAAGCCACACTGCTTGGGCGGATGCAACGCCCCGGCGCAATCGCGGTTGCTGTTTCGGCAATCACCTTCATCCTGTATCTGCTCACGCTGAATCCATCGTTCGGGTTTGTGGATAAGGGGGAAATGGCAGCCGTTGCCAGCACGCTGGGGATTGCTCACCCAACGGGGTATCCAACGTTGATGCTGCTTGGTTATCTGTTCACACAGTTGCTTCCGGTGCGGGAAGCGTTGGCGTTGAATATCCTTTCGGCCCTGCTTACGGCGGCCAGCAACGGAGTGATGACACTGCTGTTTTATCATCTGGCAAGCACATTCGGCACCGCACAACCCAAACCCGCTGAACAGAAAGAGAAATCTGCCGAGCATCACCAAAGCAAGCGAAGCATCAAGCGTGAACGGAAGGGAACGCCAAACCAGAGTTCCACTACCCCTTCGGCAACCACCATCGCAGCCGATCTCCCCGCTGCTGCCACCGCTGACCCGGCCACAGGATTGATTGCTGGCTGCGCCGCGCTGCTAACCGGGCTTACTGCCACCTGGTGGAATCAGGGGAACGGGTTCGAGGTCTATTCGCTGCATGCGCTGATGCTTCCGCTGATTGTGCTGCTGTTCCTGCGGTATCTGGATCATGAGGAACATCTGCAGAGTGCGCACCCCGGATTTAGCCGCCAGGGTTGGGCGTTCTCGGTTGCGGTTGGCCTTAGCTTCACCAACCACTTAAGCACTGTGCTGCTGGCTCCGGCATTGCTGGCACTCTTCTTTGCACGGCTTGGTTTTTCGGGGGCCTCCTTCCGTCGGCTGCTGATGCTGGTTCCTGGTTTTCTGCTGGGGCTTCTGCCGTACCTGTGGCTTCCGCTGCGCGCCTCGATGAACCCACTGTTTAACTGGAGCGATCCGGTGACGCTTCGGATGCTCTTCCGGCACATCACTGGTTTCCAGTATCAGGTTTGGATGTTCAGCAAGGATCCGGTGATCTGGTATCAGCAATCCACGTTTTATCTGGGGAATCTTCCGTCCGAGCTTGGCTACGTGGGGTTGGCGGTTGTGGCGTTGGGGGTGTTCTGGTGGGGAAAACGCGATGGCCGTTGGATTGGGCTGACGTTGGCGATTGCCGGGCTTTGTGTTCTGGCCGCAACCGCCAATATCCTGCCAACAACCCCCACCACATCAGCGCAAGTAAGTAATCCGATGGAGTGGTCAATGGTGTATCTGGCTATTGCCACGGTTGGCGGGTGGTTTCTTGCGCGGCGTGGCGCGCCGGTGGCAGCATTGGGGGCGTTGCTGTTTGGGGTCTGCTTAATCTGGTCCAGCGGCTATGAGATTATGGAGATTGGCCCCTACTACATGGCGGCCACGTTTGGGATTGGGGTGCTGTTGCTGGGGGGGCTGCTGGCAATCCGCAGATGGCTGGGAAATCGAGTGATGCTTCCGTTGGGGCTGCTGCTGGTGGCGATCACCATCGGGACCAACTTCCACCAAAGTGATGAACGGGGGAACACCGTAGTGGAAGATATGACCTTCAACATGCTGAACACACTTCCGAAAAACGCGCTGATACTGTCGCAGCAGTGGGATTTTTGGGTGGCCGGAAGTTTCTACCTGCAAAGCGTGCAGCAGGTGCGCCCCGATGTTTTGGTGATTGACCCTGAGCTTCTGCGGTGGTCCTGGTATATCAAGCAACTGCAGCACAACCACCCGCAGTTTATGGCGATGGTGCAGCCAGAGGTAGAGCGATTTATGAAGCCGTTGCGCCAGTTCGAGGCCGGCGAAAGCGACAGCCCGCCAGATATTGAGGCCGCCTACGTTGCCCTGCTAAGCGCGATGATTGACAAGAATATCCCCCACCGCCCGGTGTTTGTGACGGGTGAGGTCCGCACCGACATCAGTGCGCGGTGGCGGCACGTCCCGTACAACCTTGCGCTCCGCTTGATGCCGGACACAACCTATCTGCCGCAGCAATTCCCGAACTACCGCTTCAGCCATTGGGAGGGGCGGATTGACAGCTACACCGCAAAAGCCTACGAGCTGTACGCCCGAAGCGCGTTGGCAAGGTTCATCTACGAGCGCGGGCGCGGGAACACCCAGCTTGCCCGCCGCTACGCTGATCTTGCCATGAGCTTCAACCCAAACTGGGATCCAGAAAAAATTCCGGATCAACCGATGAACGGCGAAGATCAGATTAAGGGGATGAACGGGTTTTTCTTGGAGCTGCAACGCACCGTTGGTCGGTAAACAATGGGAGCCGTTTCTACCGATCAACCAGTGGAAGGAACGGCTGCAATCCGGCAGCGATTCCATCTTCCAGATCGCTGCGAAGGTCTTCGGCAAGCGCCATGTACATCTCATGGTCTTCCCACTGGCCATTAATCAGCAGCATCTTGGGGGAATATCCAATGTGGCGGAACCCACACTTCTGCAGCACTTTTCTAGAGGCCTCGTTGCGGGGCATGATATTCGCTTCAATCCGGTGCAGCCGCAAGTATCCGAACCCAAACCCCATCACATTTTTCAGCATAGCGGTCATTATCCCGCTGTTGCGGTGCTTGGCATCCATGGAATAACCAAGCCTGCCGTTCTGGAACGCCCCCCGCTCAATCGCCACAAGGTTGATGCGGCCAATCAGCAACGAGCCCGGCTGGTCGCTAAAAATTCCGAACCGGAACTCTTCTTCCCGCTCGCGCAGCTCCACCGTTTGCTGCAACATCCGCCGATGGAATTGTGGGGTGAAATAATCGGGCGGCGGGGTTGGCGACCACTGGCGATGGAAATGCCGATTGCGCCGCTGGTAGTCGGCAACAAGCTCGGCATCGGCAACTTCAAGAAAACGGAGTGTGTGCATTTGGCGCAAATCTCAGAAACCCCGAATCAACTGCCAAGCATTGCGGTGATTTCGTAGTAAGCCAACAACGATTGATGTTGGCTTCCACAGAAGATTGAAGGGGGAATATCCTGATGGAAACGGACTCCATTGAGCAACTGCAGAACCGGCTACAATCGCTTCCCACGCTTCAGGCGAAAGCGCACTTGCTGATGCAACAGCTTCGTGGCATGGTAGCCACAGCCCCACAACCCTGCCTTGCCATCACCGATTCCCTACTTGCCGAAGCATGGATTGCCCGCGACCGTGTAGCACTTCCCTACCTGCTTCGCTGCAAAGGGTTGCTGCACACCCATCTTTCGCAGTTCAGCGAAGGCTTCGAGGCTTACAGCGATTTGCTGCGCTACGGTCGCGAAACCGACAATCTGATGATACAGGCCATTGCTCTGCAAGGGTTAGGGATCATCCATCGGATACAGGGAAACATCACCCAAGCCATTGACTGCTTCGGCCAAGCCCTTGAGCATAGCCGAACGTCTGGCGACCCAGATGCCATTGCTGCAAACAGCAATTCATTGGGTATCTGCTACACCCTTATCGGTGAATTTAGGAAGGCACTGGAAGCATACCTTGAAAGCCTTGAAGCCTACCGAACAAGCAATAACCAGCATGGCCTAGCAAGCGCATTGCAGAACATCGCCAACATGTACCTGAACCTTGGCGATTACGGCAAGGCATTGGAACACTACCAGCAATACATGGGGTCAGGGGCCAGTGATACCGACTCCGGCTTGGCTGGCAAAGCACTGCAAGGAATAGCACGGGTGTATTTAGAGCAGGAAAAGTTCCCAGAAGCAACCGTATCGGCCACCAAGGCAGCCAAGCTGTTTGCAGACATAGGGGATAAGATGGGAGAAGCCAAGTCCATTGGCACGTTGGGGCTAATTAATCGCGCCATTGGGAAACTGGCCGAGGCATTCGCGCAGTTCCAACAGGCAGCAGAGATTGCCCAGCAGATTGGCGATGCTGAAACCTACGTCGTCTCGATGCACCACGCCGGAAACGCCCTGCTGGAAATGGGAAATATCGCCGACGCACGAAGCCAGTTGGAGAAAGCCGAACACGCAGCACGGCGGCATAATTTTCAAGACCTTCATCTTGCCATTTGTGGCCACCTTGCCGATGCTTGTGGCCAGCAAGAAGACTTCCCCAACGCCTACCGCTACCGCACCCAGCAACTGCGGCTGCAACATGAAGTTGGCAGCCACCAAAAGCAGAAAGCACTGGCCGAGCTGCAAACCCGCTACGATGTGGAACGCGCCCAAAAGGAACGTGAGCTTTTCAAACTGAAGAGTGAGCAACTGCAGATGATGGTGGAGTACAAAACCAGCGAGCTCTCCTCGATTGCCCTTAGCCTGATTCATAAACAGGAGTTGTTGGAATCGTTGGCGGGACGGCTGCGCCAGATTCAAAACCTTCCGGCAGCAGAAGCCACCGTCCAGTTCAGCTTGTTTCTGGAAGAGCTTACCACCGAAGCCACCGCTGGCTCTGGCTGGACGTTGTTTAAGGAGAATCTGCGCCAAACTGACTAGAGTTTCTTGCGCCGTTTGGCCGAACGCTATCCCATGCTGACCCCCACCGAGCTACAGGTGTGCGCCCTGATAAAAATGGAGATGGCTTCCAAGGAGATTGCCAGCATCCTTGTCGTTTCGGTGCGCGACGTGGAGAGCCACCGCTACAACCTCCGGAAAAAATTACCTCTATCGGCCAACGAATCGCTGGCCACGTTCTTGAGTCGGGAAGAATTTTGGGCTGCCGACAAAGACCGAACCGCCGCCAGCGACCAAGAATTCACCGAACAGCTGCTGAAGCAATTCCCAGAACTTTCCGCCAAAGAATTAAAAATCTGCGCCTTGCTGAAAGCAGGGCTTAGCACCAAGGAGATCACCCAACTTCTTTCTATCAGCGACCGCACCGTGGAAAACCACCGCTACCACATCCGAAAAAAGCTGAATCTTCCCCCGAATAGCAACCTTGTCACGTTTTTCGCAACCTTGTAGCAGGGAAACCCATCGCTGTTATTTGCAAAATTTTGGCGTTTTTCATTATCATTGACTTAAAGTAAAATCTTCGATAAATAGTTTTATGTGTTGAAGCTCTTGCTATTTACGTGAATTCTCTGTATGTTTTGCTTCAGATAAGCTCACCCTGACGATCATCATGCAGAATGTGCCGCTGTTCACTGTGGCAACCGACGGCTACGCAGACGAGATTCACGTTACTGAACCGCACACCGTCTTGGGGATTGAGGTCCGTATGTCAGCAGAAGCTTACAACCAGGGAATGCGCCGGCGAGAGTCTTTTTTTCGGATCACCGAGGAGGCTGCCCGCACATCAAATGAATCAACTACTACTCCTTCACGAGCAACTGAACCAATGAACGGTGTGCGTGCGAACTCCTCTATGACCCGCGATGCCGAACAGGTCCGCCGCATGATGGATGCGGCCAAAACCGGAAACGAAGCCCGCATTGACTGGTCAGCACGAATGACCGATGAGCAAATTTCCGAGCTTTCCGCCGATAATCCCCCAAAACCGCGCCTTGCCGAAGGGCCAAGCCTTCAGCGGGAGAGCATTCCGTTCCCAGATTTAGGGCTGCCAGTTCAACAATCGCTTCAGCAAGAACCCGCCCCCGTTGCCAACCACCCACTGGTGGCCGAGCCAAGCAAGCAGACCCAAGCAGAACATCAAACTGTTCAGATAGCCCTTTCCGTTGCCGAGCCTCAGAGCGAGGGTGAGTTAGTGGCAATGCCAGCTATCATAGAAGAGATCCCGACAGAAGAAATTGCGATAAAATCGCCGATTTCTGCAGATGTCAACCCAGCTAATGTTCTACTTGAGACGGCAGCCAATGCCCAGCTTGAAGATGTTGTCACTGCCGAGCCAGCAGTAGCCCCGCTACCAGAATATGAGGGAAACGATACAGCAGAACTGATAGCCGAAGCCGCCCCAGCAGAACCACTATCACCCGTTTCGTCACGGACGATTGACCCATCGCAGTATCGCCGTGCCGAGCAACACATTGTGGATCAGGCCGCTGAAATGGTGGAAAAAGCTGCCAAAAATGGTCATCAAAAGATCACGGTGGAGCTGCCGACGGCTGCAAGCCAACCCTACCAGCAGATCACACCAGTGGCCCATGCAAAAACGATTATCGAGGATAAAAAGCAGGAATCGCTGTTTATTGGCCGCCCCAAGCGGGAGCGCAAGAGAATTGGGAAGGTAGCTTTGTCCACAGTGGTTGCGCTGGGTGCGCTTACGGGATTGGGCTTGTATGCTGGCGGTGCCGATCTACTTTCAACATGGTTTGCAGATCGCCAACATGGGGATCAAACAACCACGCAACCAGTACCATCAGCTTCATCTGTTTCTCCTGTGCCGACTTCTGTTCAACCTCAGCTTGGGCAAACTGCGAACATTGAAGTTATCAGTAGCAGTCGCGACACCGGGGGTATTGCTTCGGCAGCAACGACAGAAGGATCAGCCGTTGGCGGAGCAAAAACAGGCGATAGTGCCATCGCAGGCTCCACGGCATCAGCACCTATTCGGGCAACCGAAGCCCCAGTGCAACCACATCCAGAGTTGCAACCGACCCAAGAGCCAACAGTTGCAGCAACACCTGTTGCAGCAACAACAGCAACCACGGCATCCAAAGTAGTTGTGCAAGTTCGTGCCACCCCCGATCCGGTGGAGGCAAAGCGGATTGCGCGGAAGCTGCGAAACACCGGCATCACCACCGTTTCGGTGATGGAGGCCGACAACCGCTCCACAACATTGCACCGGATTCGGTTCGAGTTTGCAGGGAGCAAGGAAGAAGCAATCGCAGCAGCCGGGCGCGCTGGCTACAGCGACGTGTGGGTGGTGAAGCAGAAGTAGAAAAGATCTATCACCAGCCGTTGGGCTGATACTAAAAAATGCGGTCCGGGGACAGGGAGATTCATCGCATGGATTGGCTTGAGCGAATCTCCCTGTCCTTATTTTTTCCCTTTTGTGAGCTTAGCTTGGCTCATCCTTATTCAACCACTACCCCACCTTCATGAAACCGCGCAACCGCACTCCAATACTCCGGGAACAGCGTGCTGGCTCCCTTCGCATCTTCCTCCGTTAAGAACAATCCAAACAGGGTTGAACCGCTTCCGCTCATCAGGGCAAACATTGCTCCGGCATCGTACAGCCGCTGTTTCAGCTGCATGATAGCAGGGTATTCCAGCATCACCGATTCCTCAAAATCATTCACCATTCCCCTGCGAAGGGAAGCCGAGTCCTCCGCCCCAAGCATTAGCAACTTCACGAAATCAGTAGCAGGGCGTTCTGTTACGCGATTCACCGCACGGAATGCCCACGGCGTTGCCACATGAATCCCCGGGTTCACTAACAGCACCGCCCAGGGTAGGGTGATAGAGTGGGGGGTCAATATCTCCCCACGCCCCACGGCGTGGGCAATGCCTCCCTCCAAAAAAAATGGGACATCGCTTCCCAGCAGCAGCCCTACTTGGTGCAACGTTTCGGGGGGCACCGGATTCCCCCAAAGTTGGTTTGCCCCAACAAGCAGAGCCGCTGCATCAGCACTTCCCCCCCCCAAGCCACCGCCAGTTGGAATCCGTTTTGTCAGGTGAATATCCATGCCCGGCAGCGACGTGCCGATGGTGTGGCACAGCAACCGTGCTGCCTTCAAGCAAAGATTGTCATCGCTGGCAGAGAGGGTGTCATTACCAGAAATCTGGAGGGTGAACTGGGTATCGGAACGGAGTGAGAGAGTAATGGTATCGAACAGCGTTACCGGGGCGAAGACAGTGTTCAGGTCATGGTAGCCATCGGCGCGACGGCGAAGCACCTCTAAACCCAGATTGATTTTGGCCGGAGCTTGAAGGGTCAGCATAGGTCGGGAAGCCATGCAGCAAAGATACGGCGGCAGAAGCGGGGCAGGTTTGCGTAAAATTTACGTTTTCACATACACACGCCACCACAATCCTGTTGGCTGAATATCCCCCCTGCCGTACCTTTGCAAGTTCCTTTCCCAGCCTTCGTTGGTTGGGGTCATTTTTTATCAACACAAAAAAGGTACCGCAATAGGAAGATTTCAATCGGGCCGTCCCGTGCGTGAGGGCCAACTTCGTGTCAACCGCGAGATTCGCGCGCCGCTGGTTCGTGTCATTGATGACAACGGCGACCAATTAGGATTGATGCATCCACGCGAGGCAATGCAGATTGCAATGGAGCGTGAGCTTGACCTTGTGGAGATTGCTCCGAACGCCGATCCACCAGTATGTAAAATTGTGGATTACGGCAAGCATCGCTACGAGCAGCAGAAGCGCGACAAAGTTCAGCGAAAAAACCAACAGACCCAGCAACTAAAGGAAGTTCGGCTGCATCCCCGCACCGACACCCACGATGTTGAGTTCAAGACCCGCCATGCTCGGGAATTTTTGCAAGAAGGGAACAAAGTGAAGTTCCTTGTGGTGTTTAGGGGACGCGAAGTAACCCACCAGCAAATTGGGCGAGACCTGTTGCAGGGAATCATTGATGCTTTGGCTGATGATGCCAAAGTGGAACAACCGATCCGCATGGAAGGACGAAACATGTGGATGACCCTTGCTCCCGATAGCAAGAAGAAAAAGGCAACCGCCTAACGGCCGCTGCCGGATCGTCCGTAGTTCAATATTACTTTCACAGATCAGGAGCACACAATGCCCAAAATGAAAACCAACCGTGGAGCGGCAAAACGCTTCCAGGTAACGGGATCGGGGCGGCTAAAGCGCGAAAGTGCCAACCGCAGCCACATCCTTACCAAGAAAACACCAAAGCGTTTGCGCCAGCTTCGTAAAGCCCAAATCGTTGGTGCGGTTGATGAGCCACGTATCAAACACATGCTTGGCATGTAATCCTGGCACACAGAACTTCCATTTCTGCCGCCAGCTCAAAAATCCACACGCATGGCACAGTGCCCGCCCACATCAAGCGCGGACACCGGAACACCGGACAGATACTTGCCTGCGTCAATCAATCAACACAAAATCTGTAAACCTTACCTATGCCACGTTCAAAAAACAAAGTCGCCTCGCGGGAACGCCGCCGGCGCGTGCTTGAGTTAGCCAAAGGTTATTGGGGAGATCGTTCGGCGGTCTGGACCATCGCCAAAAACCACGTTGAAAAAGGGCTAACCCACGCTTACCGTGACCGCCGCCTGAAAAAACGCAATTATCGCCGCCTTTGGATTGTGCGCATTAACGCTGCTGCACGCCTGAACGGCACCACATACAGCCGCCTTATTGACGGTTTGAACAAAAAAGGACTCAGCATCAATCGGAAGGTTCTGGCCGAAATCGCCGCTAACCAGCCGGAGATGTTCAAGCACATTGTGGCACACGTCAACTCCTAAGTGGGAGAAGGACGCGCGGCCAGTAAAAAATTCCGCAATCCCCTTTTCCGCTTGGTGCGAAAAAGGGGATTTTTTTTATCATGCTGACGGTTGTGGGAAACGCCCACGCTTCCCTTTGCATCAACCTCAGTTTCATATCCTTCTGTTCTTATTATCAACGCCGTATGCTTGAAGCCATTGCCGAACTTCGCTTGCAGATTGAAGCCGACAGCACCGCTATCGCCTCGGCCCCCGATGCCGAAGCATTCCGCCTGAAACACCTGGTCCGCAAAGGGACAATCGCAGGATTGTTCGACCGCCTGCGCGAAGTTCCAAAGGAACAGAAGCGGGATGTTGGGCAAGCCCTGAACGAGCTTCGCACCGCCGCCGAAACTGCCTTTGCCGAAGCCGAAGCACGCTTTGCCGCATCGGCCTCAGCAACGCCAACCAACCCACGCGCCGATGTCACATTGCCCGGGCGCACCACCTACCACGGCCACGAACATCCGCTGATGCAGGCAAAAGCGCGGATGGAGGAAATTTTCATCCGCATGGGGTTCAGTATTGCCAGCGGCCCAGACATCGAAGACGACTACCACAATTTCGAAGCACTGAACTTCCCCCCAGACCACCCTGCGCGCGATATGCAGGACACGTTCTTTGTGGAGTCAGGCGACCGCGCCGACGTGCTGCTACGCACCCACACCTCACCCGTACAAATCCGGGTGATGCAATCGCAGAAGCCACCAATCCGCTGCATCATGCCCGGGCGGGTCTATCGAAACGAGGCGATTACCGCACGCGCCGGAGCAGAGTTTTACCAGGTGGAAGGGCTCTACATTGACAAAGGGGTAACGATGGCCCAATTGAAAGGAACCGTCTGCGAGTTTGCCCGCGCCTACTACGGCCACGATGTGAACGTTCGGTTCCGCACCTCCTTCTTCCCTTTCACCGAGCCTTCCGCTGAACTAGATATCACCTGCTTCCTCTGTAAAGGGGAAGGATGCCGGATTTGCAAGGAGAGCGGGTGGCTAGAAATTTTGGGATGCGGCATGGTACACCCAAACGTGCTTCGGAACTGCGGGATTGACCCCGAAATCTACAGCGGCTACGCGTTCGGAATGGGAATCGAGCGGACGCTGATGCTGAAAATCGGGCTGAACGACCTGCGACTGCTGTACGAAAACGACATCCGTCTGCTGGAGCAATTCTAACACCGTATGATCCGTCCAATCGCGCCCGGAATGCTGAAACTCAGCGAGATTTTCTTCTCCATCCAAGGGGAAGGAACCCGCGCCGGGATGCCCTGTGTGTTTGTGCGATTGCACGGTTGCGGCCTCCGTTGCAGCTACTGCGACACCCCCTACGCGCTGGATCACCGCTCCGGTGGAACATGGATCAGCTTTGACGAAATTTTTGCGCAGGTTCGTCGTCACCCTGCCCGATTTGTGGAATTTACTGGCGGTGAACCGCTGGAGCAACCGGAAGTTCACCCCTTGATGCAGCAGTTCCTGGAGGAAGGCTACACCGTGGCAGTGGAAACCGGTGGGCATATTGACATCGCCCAGTGCGCGCCCGGTGTTATCCGCATCATGGATCTAAAAACGCCCGATTCCGGCATGATGAAGCGAAACCGAATGGAGAACTTGCAGCTGCTGACAGCACAGGATGAAGTGAAGTTTGTGTGTTCCTCGCGAGCGGATTATGAATGGGCAAGGGAGATCATCCAGCAGCACCGATTGCCCGAACGTGTGGCCGCTGTGTTGATCTCGCCAGCGTTCGGCAGCATCCAGCCTGTTAGCCTTGTTGAATGGATTCTTGCCGATGGACTTGATGTTCGGTTCCAACTGCAGATGCACAAATTCATTTGGGAGCCAGATACGCGAGGGGTGTGAAACCGGGAGAAGTTCAGCAGCAAGATTTTCCTGTCGGAAAAACTCTTTTTAGTGAACCAGATTTCACAGTATCTTCGCCCCATCCTTCCGTTGCCTCTATTCCATGTACCGTTGCTTAAAAAAAAGATTCTCACGGGGGTGAGAACTTTTGCCTGTTTCGGTGTCTTGTAAAAAACGAGGATACCTGCCGAGAACACATCTTACCCGAGCGTATGCAATGAAATCTCTTCTGTGTGCCGTTCTGTTTGTGGTGCTTGCGCTACCGGCTGTTGCCCAGCAACCAACCGAGAGCTACGATGACGTGATGCTGGTTATCAACGAGCGCAGCTGGAATTCGCGCGAGGTTGGCGCATACTTTGCGACCCGGCGCAACATCCCCGAACGGAACATCTGCAGGATTAACGTTGATACTTCCGAGACGATGGACTCGGCAACGTTTTTGCCGGTAAAATGGCAAATTCAAGAATGGATGCGCCAACAGAAATTGGTGAATGCCATCAACTACATCGTCACCACCAAAGGATGTCCCCTACGGGTTCGGACTTCGGTGTGGGATTACGTGGATTCGGTGGTGCTGAAAGCATACGTCCAAGGTGGGCAATGCTCCTTTGAAGACTGCTTGGCCTTGATGAACGGGAAGGATTCAGCCGCAATGTTAGCGGTCAAACTCAATTTCAACATCCCCAGATCCCGATACTACGGCTCGACCCAACATTTCAAGCGTGACTCCGTGAACCTGCCAATGTACTTGGTCACACGGCTCGATGCGTACACGGTGGATCAGGTGAAGTCGTACATTCAACGCGCAGAAAATCCAGCAATTCTGGGTGAAGGCAACTGGGTGTTAGATATTGACCCCGGGCGCGAAGGAGGGGGGTATAAAGTTGGCAACGACTGGCTCCGCTGGAGCGACACGCTGCTGCGGGCAAAAGGGCAAACGGTGATACGGAACAACGACACAACCTATCTGCATAACCAACAGAACGTGATCGGGTACGCATCGTGGGGAAGCAACGACGGCCACAGCTACGGTGGGGAAGCCGCGAAACCGGGGAACACGTGGCTAAACGGCTCGATTGCCGAAACCTATGTTTCCACCGGCGCACGTTCATTTACGCCAGGGAGAGTCTATGGGCAATCATTGATTGCTGATTGGATTGCCGAAGGTGTCTGCGGAATCAAAGGATACACCGATGAACCCTACTTGGATGTGATGGCACGCCCCCACATCCTGTTCGACCGCTACACCAGCGGGTTCAACATGGCCGAAAGCTATTGGGCAGCATCCCCCTGGATTGCATGGCGGCAGGTGGTGATTGGTGATCCCAAAATGCGATTGCGGACGCTAATGCGCCCCACCGAAACAATCGTGAGCGTAGATTCCAGCTTCCGGTTTGAGCCGATAGCTGACACAACGTGGGTGCGCAATCTGGATGCTGCCGACCTAACCGTCACCGCGTTGGAACTTCACGGAGCCAACACCGCTGATTTTACAGCCGAATTATTAGATGGCACATTCCCAGCAACCGTAAAGCAGGGGGATTCGATTGGGATTATTATCACCTGCCGCCCTTCAATCTATGGGGCTGTTAGCGCGCTTGTTGCCGTACAACATCAGCGGGGAAAGGGGGGAAGTTTCACTATCTCATTTACCGCAACGGGTTACGGCCTACGCCCAACCGTGACGGCTCCAGCAGCAGCCAATTTTATTGCAGGCTTAACCGACACAACAGCGGTGCAAACAATTGTTGTTCACAACGCGGCGTTGTTGGATACTATCCGAGTGAATAATCTATCTATCACTGGCGCAGGAGCAGCGGCGTTCCGTGTGTCGCCAGCAATAAAATATCCATATTTAATACCCGGGGGCGACAGCCTGAAATTCACCGTGGTGTACCGTCCATCGGCAAGCGGTTTGGATTCGGCAACCTTGCGTGTGCTAACCAACGGCAGCCCCGGAACAAAGCAAATCAAACTCTACGGAGAACGTACAAACACCACATCTGCTCCTGCAGAAAAGGTGGCAGTAGCATCGCAGCTAACGCTTCAGCCAAACCCATTTTCTTCCAACACTCTGGCGCGCTACACTGTACCCGAAGGAGTAATTGCCGTCCACATTGAACTAATAGATCCATTAGGCCGTGTGGTTCGGAATTATCATAAAAATGCAGCCGCAGGGGAACAAACAATTGAGCTGCATGGCGAAAATTTAGCCTCCGGAATGTATCTCTGCCGATTTACAACGGTAGATGAAAAAGGGGAGTGCAACAGCACCGTACAGAATATCCTGCTGACTCGATAGAGAAATCACCGTTCAGTCGGCAACGCTATAACAACGAAATACTGCACCAAATAATCCGGTTCAACATAACCTAAACCAAAAGGAAAAAAACCATGAAACGACTTCTCCTGCTTGCGGCTGGTGTTCTAATGGGAGCCATGGCTACCCAAGCACAGCAAATCGGTGAGATTAAGGCACACGAGCTGCCAATCCTAAACAAAGCAAAACTACCACCAGTAGTTAATCCGATGAAGGCTTCAGAAATTCAAGGATATCTGTGGTATTCTGTCATTTATCGGGGTCAACCCGATGATACCGGAGCAACGCGGGCAGAGATTAACCGTAGCGATGTACCGATTCCGCTCAAATTCACGAACTCAGGCTCGGTAATGCGTGGATTGGGGCAAATCTTTGCGCCAGATTATCTGTATAGTGCTTACAACGGTAGCGTGTACAACGAGAACAGCAATTGGTATTTTGATGGAACAGGTTCCGAAGGGTTAACCGACCAAGATTACATTGACCAATTTAAGGGCGCAACAACATGGTCCATTGATAGCCTGATTACACTATTCTATCAAAATCCCCAGAAACCTCAATCCGATGGGTTTGCTAAAGTTGAGCTGTACAAATTAAACACGGATTTTAATAGTGCTGATTACAAGCAACGAGGATATGTGGGGATTCGGAACACCTTAAACAAGGTCTATGAAGAAGAAATTGATGCTGATAAATTAGCAGGAACGTTGGGCACTGGGACATCTATTTTCGCTACATTTTTCCGTTTTCCAGAGGCAATAGAATTTAATGCTGGCGAATCAGCCATGTTTATGTTCATGAACGAATTTTCCGGCCCAGATGAATCCACCAAACAGAATGGAGACTATCAGCTTATCTATGCTGTTGACGAGTATAAATCAGGGGACCTTAGAACCGTAAATGGCCAAACCCAAGACACTCGCAAGGATCAATTACCAGGCTACAAATCCTTTGGTACACTACTGATTGATGGCGTTGATGAGGCAGATACCATCATTAGCTGCTGGCGTTTCTTGAGCTTAGGCGGAAAGAACGTTAGTATGAATACCCGCGTGTGGTTCTTTGGCGCAGTTGACCTGCAAGAGGTCAGCGGTGTGAAATACCACTTCGGCAAAGATGCGACCAGCCAAGGGCTTGGCGAAACGGCCCCGAATCCAGTAGTGAGCAATAATGCTCGCCTGCCATATTCGCTGACCGAAAAAGCGAACGTTGTTATTGATCTGTACAATGCCAACGGCGACCACATTGCAAACCTTGTGGATCACACCTTGATCCCTGGTAACTACACCGTTGCCCTGCCATTGGATAAAATGAACAACGGCGCGTACGTTGTTCGGATGCTGGCTAACGGGAAGGCGTACAGCAGCAAATTATCGGTGGCGCGGTAAACACTCTCACCAGCGGATTCAGCAATAAAGAATGGGATGACTTCACGTAGAAGTTATCCCATTTTTTATTGCTTCCATTGTTTATACTCCCGTAAAAAATGTCCCCAAATTCACCTCGGCAGATAGCTCTAACTTGCGGCGAATATGATACCGATGATTTTCTATTGTCCGTTCCGACGTTGATAAAATTTCCGCTATCTCTTTTGTAGAATACCCATTCCGTAGTAAAACGCAGACTTTCAGCTCCTTCCCGCTTAATGCTGGGAATCGTTCCTTCAGCCGAGTGGTGATTGCTGGGTCTTCGCTTCGCAAGGATATTTCTACGGCTCGCAAAGCAATTTCATCAAGGTAGTCTATCAACTGTTTGTGGGCTGGCAGTTCTAATTTCCGCCGGATATTTCGCCGATGTGATTCAATATCACGTTCGGTGACATTACACAGGCTGGCAATTTCCTTCGTTGTTAATCCAATCCTGATTAAAAAACAGACCCGTAATTCTGTTGGGGTTAGCCGTGGGCATTGTGCTGCTATTGCGTGTATGAATGAGCCTTGCGCTTCGCTCATGTGTTGCTCAAACACTACCCATTCATCATTGATAGACTGCTGGTTATCCAATGATTTTAACAATGAAGCCACTTGTGCGCGGATTGAAGAATCATCAGCAAGAACAATGTGGCATATCTGCTCGCGGAAAACACGAAGAAATTCGGATCTCTGAACAAGGCTCAATGCCAACGCGCTTAATTCTGCATTTTTATGCTGCATTACCTGCTCTAACTGCTCGCTTCGCAGGCGATAAGATTCAGCATCGTTCCGCGCTTGGCGAAGGTCGAACTGCATCATCAACATCTGGCGGTTGCGGTCGTGTTCGGCAGCAACCACTTGCAGATGAGTCTGGTGATATTGTACATACCAGTGCAATGCTTTATCAATATCCCCATGCTGCTTGTAGGCTTGGCTTAATTCCTGATAGAATTTTGTTCTGGTATCATTATCGGTTACGCCTGTCAATTCTAACGCTTGTAAGCCACGCTCCAACGTGGTAATTCCTTGAAGTACATTTCCAATTTCTATTTCCAGAAGGCCAACGGCATACAAGGCATCTATTTTTCCTTTCCATTGGCTGGATTGCTGCGTTGCTTGCAAGGCAGCAGTGCACCAGCGAAGCGCTTCGGCAGCGTTGCCGTTATGCTTGTGAACCATGCCGATATTCAGCCGCAGATCAACCAGTATATCCCCATACTGTTCCTGCTCGGCAATGATAAATCCTTGCTGCAGAGTGCTTGCGGCTTTATCATAATTTCCTAAACTGGTGTATAACCTGCCCATATTATTCAGCACTGCGGCTTGGTGGTAGCGGCTTTGGGTGGATTGACTTATCTGCAACGCCTTCTGGTAATGGTGTAGCGCGCTCTCGTGGTTTCCAATCGTAGAAAACAGCGTGGCAATCATATCCAAGACGCTGATTTCGTTGTTTACCACCCCCATCTGATGCAGTATTGATTGCGCTTTTATTAACAGCCTCAACGCCTCGTCATAATTCCCCATCAACTGCATCACATAGCCCATATTCCCAACGCTAATCGCTACGCATTCGGCATCGTTGTGGCGTTCGGCAAATGCTTCGCCACGGCGGAAATATTCGAACGCATCGGCAATGCGCCCCATTTCCTGATATGCCGCTCCGATAATCATCATCATCCGGTGTTCGTCGGAGTATGCAGTAAGTTGGTGGTACATTTCCATCGCACGCTCGGCACATTCAATTGCTGCTGGGTAGTCCTTCATCATAAGGTTGACCCAAGCAAGCTCCGCAGTGATAAATGCCCGCGATTCTGATACTTGCGATGTCTGCCGGGTACACAGGTCACACAACCCCAGCCCTTTTTTCAAGGTCGCAACCGCTTCGCGGTATTGCCCCATTTCGCCGTGGATATTTCCAGCAATTTGACAGGCGGATGCTTGCCCCAGAATTTCCCCTATGCCTTCATACAGGCTTTGCGACTCCAGAATTGCAGCCAATGCTTCTTGCGATTGCGTTAACCGAGCAAGGATCATGCCTATCAGCAGAAGCGCGTCGGCTTCACCACGCTGGTAACTGTGGCGACGAGCAATCAGCCGGGTTTGCTCACAGTATTCCAACATCTGCTGCGGGGCTTTGCGTTTGCAGAGCTGAGCGATCTGATTACGGATACCGACTTGCTCCTGTGGGCTGCGTGCGGTTTCTAATTTCGATTGTAGTTCGGAAAGTGCCTTATCCATTGCCATGTCCTCCTCGAATTCCGTTCTAGAAAATTAGTAATTCCGAAAACAGCACAACGGCACGAAGGTTTCCCTACGTGCCGTTGTGTGCCTGTGCCCCGCCTTCTTCGGCGCCCGCTTCACAGTGTTGCCATGCGCCGCCCCACTGTTGGCTTCTTGAAATTCCGGCTCATTACTCCACAACGCCGATATACCAGTCCATGGATGCCGGGTCAATCGCCGCACCGGTTTCGTTGCGGAACTTCACCTCGATGGTGTTTGCTGCCGAAACACGAGCGTAGCTGATGACTAATCCGTCCGGCAAAGCGTTTTGTGGCGAAACACTTGCCGCGCCAGTAATCCCCACACCTGTCACAGCAAAGGTTTCCACCGACGATGCGCCAGCAGCGACCGAAGCAATATCCTTGGTGACAACTGCTTTGGTGGTTTTTGCTCCCCACGACATTGTTCCGCCAGTGGTGCTGATTAACGATTGGCCGCTTGCCGATGGCGCGCCATCGGGAAGGGTGTAGATGGTGTTGGCGGTTGTTATTGGTGCCGAACGCAAGCCGGTGAAGTTCGTTCCGGTGTAGCTGAAGCTGCTGTTGTTTTCGTAGAACCGCAGCACCTGCGCGTGGCCGTCGGTGTTGCCAACCGAAAGGTCCACATCGTTGAACATGGCTGTGGTGTCTTGGCCGGAAAAATCCACCATGGTATTGGTCGCCGAGCCGTTGAAGCCGAAGGAGTTGTTGCCAATCTTCATGTATCGCCCACCGGGGATTACCGAACCGGTTCCGTCCACAAAATTCCGTTCGCCACCGCCAATCGCGCTGAAGGCTCCGTTAATGGTGTCGTTCTGCCCGCCAGCAATCACCCCCCGCTGGCTTATGAACCGGATGTGGTTGCCGTTTCCTGAACCGATGAACGATTCGGTGGCATCGGCAAGGTTGTCCTGGCCGCCGATGATTGTGGCGAATGTGTTGGTGGCGCGATTGCTGGAACCGCCAATAACTGTGGCATTGCCAGCCGTAGCTTTGTTATCCTCGCCCCCCACCACCACCGATTGCGCCCCGCTGGCGGTGTTGCGCACGCCGCCGCCAACAAAGGCTTCCGTAGCCGTGGCCGAGTCGGTGTTGCCGCCAACGACCAGAGCGTTTGTTCCGGTAGCGCGGTTGTTTTGGCCGCCAAGGATTGCGCTTCCTGTGCCGGTTGCGCGGTTGCTGTTGCCACCGGCAATAACGCTGTAGGTGTTCCCCGCAAAGTTGCGGAAGCCGCCACCAATGAAAGCGTTATCGCCGTTGATGGTGTCAAGGTCGCCGCCACCGATTACTGAGTTGTTGGAGCCACCAGTAATGCTGTTCTGGGAACCACCGCCGATGAAGCTCTCAACCGTGGCAGTGGCCGTCACGCCAATTTTGTTTTCGGTTCCCCCCACGATTGCGTTGTGCGAACCGAAGGCTTGATTCTTGAACCCGCCGCCAATCACGATATGCGTGGCTGTTGCCTCGTTCCCATCGCCGCCACCGATGATGCTGAACTCACCTCCGCTGGAAAAACCTGCGTTGATCTTGTTGTTGCGCCCCCCCACGATGACCGCATGGGTTGGCAGCCCGCTTCCACCGCCGCCGCCAACGCGGTTGGCCTCGCCGCCGCCCAAGAAGGAGTTGTCGCCGCTGAGGGTATCGTTCAGCCCAGCACCGATAAAACTGTTCGTTCCGCGCAGCAGACGGTTGTTTTGGCCCGCACCGATGAACCCACGCAGTACGCTCAGCGAGCCGCCGATTTGATTCCCCAAACCAGCAACGATTGCGTGATCGGCACCGCCCGAAACTGAGTTGTTGTTGCTTCCCGCGCCAAAGAACAGGTTGCTTCCCCCGCCGCTGTTGGTGTTGTTCACCCCGCCAGCAATCACGTTGTGGTCGCCAAACAGGGTGTGGTTCTCGCCACCGACGATTGAGTTGTGGTTGCCAGAGAAAAACCCCGACTGGATTTTGTTGTTTTGGCCACCACCGATAAATCCATGCGAGACGTTTGACGTTCCCCCAGGCCCACCGCCAATTTTGTTGAGCCTTCCGCCACCGATAAAGCTGTTTTCGGCAGAAAGGATGGTGTCGCGGAATCCAGCGCCGATCATGGCGCGGGTGGAGTTATCCACTAGGTTCTCTTCGCCAGCGGCTATCACTGCATTGCTACCAGTCACACGGTTGCCAGTTCCAACAACAATGCCGGTTCGGTTGCCATCGGCACGGTTGCCAAAGCCGGCCCCAACAAAGCTGTAGAATGCGCCCGACCCACCAGTGTTCGATGTGGCACTGTTTTGTTCACCACCAACAACCACCCCAGCGTCTTCGGCATAATTCGATGCTCCGCCAAGTATTGCCGAGTTATCGTTGAACGCCTTGTTATCAATGCCGCCGCCAACAAAGGAATTTGTCCCCGCAGCACGATTTCGGAAACCGCCGACTACGCCCGATCGGGTTCCTGTAGCACTATCGTTGCTGCCGCCAACAACTACCGTTTCGCTGGCATTAGCAACATTGTTGGTTCCACCACCAACAAACGAATTGTTGGATGCTGCGCGATTGGCTGCGCCGCCAACCACCACACTGGTGTTGCCGCTTGCGGTGTTGCTGCTTCCAGCACCCACAAAACTGTACAGGCCAAAGGTTGTTCCGGTATTGGTGTTTGCGCGGTTGTTGTCTCCGCCTACAATAGCACTTGCGTCATCAGCGATATTGTTGCTTCCACCCACTACTACTGAGCCACTACTAGTCGCTTCGTTGTTATCGCCACCCACCACCACGCTTTGATTCCCACGCGCCACATTGCTATTACCACCGCCAACGAATGCTCCCGATCCCACCGCCGAGTCACCACTGCCACTGCTTACTCCACTGTTGAAACCCAGTGCATAGTTGTTGTTCCCTCCGCCAACAAAGGCTCCGTTTGCTGTTGCAGAGTTGTTTGTTCCACCAACTACCGTAGCGTCGTTACCGCTTGCAGTGTTGCCGCTTCCGGCACCGACGAAACTGTACAGGCCGAACGTTGTTCCGGTGCTGGTGTTGGCGCGGTTGTTGAAACCACCAACCACCACGCTAGCATCGCTGGCAATGTTACTGCTGCCCCCAACCACTACTGCCTGTGCATCTATGGCCTTGTTGTCCGTTCCGGCACCTACAAACGCCTCGGCCCCACCAGCAAGGTTGCGCTGGCCACCACCAACAAAGGCACGGGTTCCGCTTGCGGTGTCGTTGATCCCACCAACAACTGTGGCGTGTCCGCCGCTTGCTATGTTCTGCTGGCCACCACCAACAAACCCGCCAGCCTCGGTTACGCGGTTGTCGCGCCCGCCAGCAATGGTGCCGTTGGATTGGCTAAAGCCATCGTTCTGGCCAACAACATTGTTGAAGCCACCACCAATGACGCTGTAGTTATCGTGAGCAATGTTGGTTTGGCCAGTGGTTCCCCCACCACCAACAACCGCACCCAACGCCCCAGCCGTCACGCTGTTGCCGCTGAACCCGCCAATGATGTTCGGGCTTGTTCCGTTTGGCTCAAGCCGCAGCGCACGCTGGTTGTTGACCCGGAAGTCAACGGCAACGTTGTTGGTAGTCCCCATGAAGTTGGTGCCATCCACAATCGTGCTGTTGCCGTCGGTGCGCCAGAAGGTCGCCCCAAGCGGTTGCCATGTTGGCGCGGTGGTTGGGCCGGTGCTGGTCAGCACATCGCCAGACACCGAGCCGGTGCCGATGATTTTTCCGGAGGAGATCGCAAGGTTGGCAAGGTCAACATTTGCAATCGTTCCATCGGCAATCTTCGCGCTGGTGATAACGCTGTTGGCAACCGTTGGTGCCGGGTAGGTTCCCGTGAGATCACCCCCAGCCGGACCGTTCGGCGGTAGGCTGGTGAAGGCAAGGTCAGCCGTGGTGATCGTCCCATCGAGAATGTCCCCGCTGGCCACGGAGTTATCGGCAATGTCCGCCGAAGCCACCGCGCCATCGGCAATCTTCGCGCTGCTGACGGCTCCGTTGGCGATCGTTGGCGCAGGATACGTCCCGGTTAAATCGCCCGTTGCCGGACCGTTCGGCGGTAGGCTTCCGAACGCTAAGTCGGCAGTGGTGATAGTTCCATCCAGAATCTTCCCACTGGTGACGGCGTTGGCGATGATGGTTGGGCTTGGATACGTCCCAGTTAAATCACCACCAGCTGCGCCGCTTGGCGGAAGCGTCGTCGGGATCACCCCGGCAGCAATGTCGGCAGCGGTGATGGTTCCATCAGCAATCTTCGCACTGCTGACGGCGTTGTCGGCCAATTTTGGAGTTGTCACCGAGCCATCGGCCAAATCGGTGGTGGCTACCGCGCCGTCGGCAATTTTCGCGCTGGTCACAGAGTTGTCGGCCAAGTCTGCCGAGCCAACCGCGCCATCGGCAATTTTCGCGCTGGTCACAGAGTTGTCGGCAAGATCAACTGTTGCAACCGCGCCGTCGGCAATTTTCGCGCTGGTCACAGAGTTGTCGGCCAAGTCTGCCGAGCCAACCGCGCCGTCGGCAATCTTCGCACTGGTCACAGAGTTGTCGGCAAGGTCGGCAGATGTCAACGTCCCGTCGGCAATCTTTGCTCCGGTGATGGAGCCATCGGCAATGTCCGATGCCGAGATTGCACCATCAGCAATTTTCGCTCCGGTGATTGCTCCATCGGCGATTGTTGGGCTTGGATACGTTCCCGTTAAATCCCCACCTGCCGGGCCGTTCGGCGGCAAGCTGGTGAACGCAAGGTCTGCTGTGGTGATCGTGTTGTCCAGAATCTCCGCAGTCGTCACGGCGTTCGGCGCAAGCTCGCTGGTTCCCACTGCATCGGCTCCAATCTCGCTGGTATTGACGGCGTTGGCCGCAATCTTGCTGGCGGTGACTGCATCGTCGGCAAGGTCAGCGTTGGCCACTGCGCCATCCAAAATCTTCCCGCTTGTCACCGACGCATCCACCAAATCCGATGTCCCGATGGAGTTGTCGTTGATGTCAACACCAGTCAGTGTTCCATCCTGAATATCCACCCCCGTCAGGCTTCCATCTTGAACATCTGCGCCAGCCACCGAGTTGTCAGCAATGTCGGCACTGCCAACCGCACCGTCGGCAATCTTCGCACTGGTGATGGCGTTCGGCGCAACCGCCGGGCTGGGATAGTTACCAGTGAGGTCGCCGCCGGCAGGACCGCTCGGCGGAAGCGTCGTCGGGATCACCCCGGGCGCGATGTCTGCCGTAACGATAGTGCCGTCGGCGATGTCCCCACTGCTGACGCTGTTGTCAACAATCACCGCACTGTTGACCGAGTTCCCCGCGTGGTCGGCAAGCCCTACCGATCCATCTTGAATGTCTGCTCCACCGATGCTCCCATCGGCAATGTCGGCTCCGCTCACCGAGCCATCTATCACTTGCGTTGCTCCAACGGAGTTTGCGCCAAGATCAAGCTGCGTGATTGCCCCATCGGCGATGTCCACCGATCCCACCGCACCATCGGCAATCTTCGCACCGTTGACCGAACCATCGGCAAGGTCCGAAGCGGCGATTGTTCCATCCAAAATCTTCCCGCTTGTCACGGCTCCGTTGGCGATACTTGGTGCTGGATAAGTTCCGGTGAGATCGCCCCCAGCCGGACCGTTTGGCGGCAAACTGGTGAAGGCAAGGTCAGCCGTGGTGATCGTCCCATCCAAAATCTTCAGGCTGGTAATCGCGCTGTTGGC
>JADZEY010000125.1 GCA_020850315.1 Armatimonadota bacterium
CCGATTGACCCAATCGGCGAGCGGATTGCCACCATCCTGGACTCACTTTCCGGCGGCTTCTTCAACGGCGACCCGTGCAGCCTGACAACCGAGCAACGCCAAGCCTTCGACAGCCTTTCCCAAGCCGAATTTGGCTTCAATTTTGGATGGGGGGAGATTGATTGCAGCGGCATCGGCGGCGGCAACGGCGGCGACCCAACAAAAGACCGCATCATGGAGATTATCGACTCGGTTGCTGGCGGCGGTTTCACCGGAAACCCATGCGACCTGACGTTGGAGCAACGCCAAGATATTGACCGCCAACTTCAGCAAGAATTTGGGTTCGATTTTGGATGGAGTTCCATTAACTGCGACGGCATTGATTGGGGCAGCGGCAGTGGTGGTGATACGATTATTGTGGGGGGGCCTTGCGGCAACCTTACGCCGGAGCAGCTTCTGGCCATTTGCCAAATTTTGGAAGAGGTTGCTGGCGGGGATTTCAGCGGCGACATCTGCGACCTGACGCTGGGGCAACGCCAAGAAATTGACCGCAGAATGATGGAAGAAGTCGGGATTAGCTTTGGCCTTGCTGACTTCCCATGCGGCGGAATTATCGCCCGCGACCCCAGCAATGACAACGCAGGGAAGGCGCGGCAGACGCAGCAAGCAATTGCGCGAATGGCCACGATAAACCGGCAAGAAAGCATCGAAGGGGTGGCACTGCATCCGAACCCTGCACGCACAGAGCTTACCGTCACATTCACCATGAACCGCACGGCCCAAGCCGAGGTTGTTGTGGTGAACGGGCTTGGCGAAACGGTGATGGCGCGCAATCTGGGAACGCTTGCCAACGGCCAGCACACCGCCAATTTGGATGTGAGTGAGATGGGAACCGGCGCGTACTTCGTGAAGGTGCAGCTGAACGGGCGCACAATCCAAACCACGCCGCTGCGGGTGGCACACTAACGCGGGCGCGGCCCCAAACACACAACAGGAACAACCGGTGCCGAAGCTCCCCCTTGCCTTGCTGCTGCGGGCTACTTGAACTGTTGTCTTGACCAGACACAACCAGCAGCGGGGCGGGGGAACAAGGCTTTTGCACAACAACGCGAACGCAAGCGAACAGCGTGCCGGAGCAACAACAGATAGTGGCTCGATGATTGTATCATCGAGCCACTATTGCTTGATACTCGAATCCATGTGGTTGCTGGAAAAGGGAGCCAAAGCCGAAGAAGGAAGGCACGCGGGGAGTGTGAGTGACCTGGCAATCCCCTTGCTGAAGCATCAATGACGCAATCATAGGGCCGCCCCCCGCTTCTTTCATTCTTTATTCAACATTCCAAATTTCCCCGGGAACTTTCCGGGGTAGCATTCTTGTTTCCCAGATACGCGCCCCAAAATCTTCATGAGGATATTCATGGAGACGACGCAATACTTCCACCAACCAGCCGGAGAGTTATGACATGAAACAACGACAACCGATGGCAGTGCCGTTCATGGTGATGGCGTTGCTAACGTTGGGCTTGCTATGCCCAACCACCAACCATGCACAATCGGTGACCATGACCTCGAACGTGATGGGAACCGGCGGCGGCGGCGTGATGACCGGAGGAGGGCTTGTAGCCGGGATCACGATCGGCCAGCCGATTATCGGCATCACCGACGACGACGCAATGCGTGCACATCTGGGATTTTGGTACACTACGCCCGCTTCGTTAGGGGTTAGCGGTGTTCGCGAAGAGCATTCATCGGAGGTTGCCGGGGCCACGGCGCGGCTGCTGCAAAACGCTCCGAATCCATTCAGCGACCGGACGCAGATCGCACTTCAGCTTCCCACCAGCGGCGTTATCTCGCTGCGCATCTACGATGACTTAGGCCGCCAAGTGATGACCCCCGTGGAAGGTTTCCGCGAAGCAGGGACGATTACTGTGGAGTTGCAAGCACGGGACTTTGAATCGGGGCGGTATCGCGCCCAACTGACTGCCGGAACAACGCGGCAGATCATCACCATGATCGTTGTGAAGTAAATCGCCGTTGCGCCCAAATCCCATCGCGCCCCCCAAACAGGGATTGACGATGAAACCGATACTGATGAACCAATTAAGGAGATTACCATGAAACGACTGATTGCGCTGCTGATAGCAATAGCACCATTCTTCCTGCACACCAACGTACATGCCCAAGTACCACGACAGATTAGCCTGCAAGGGGTGCTGGCCAATACCACAAGCGGCCAGATAGTTCCCGATGGCACACACCAACTCACAATCAAACTGTACGAGGCCGCCACTGGCGGAACGGCATTGCATACCGAAGCGATCTCGGCAACCACCATCCGTGGTGTGTTCAGCACCACGCTGGGGGTGGCAACCCCGATACCAACCACTGTTGATTTCAGCAAACAGTACTACGTTGGCCTTACCGTTGATGGCGGCTCGGAAATGAACCCACGCACGCCGTTGACCGCCGCCCCCTACTCGCTCAATGCCCTGAAAGCCATGCAAGCCGACAAGGCCACAACCGCAATCCACGCCAACTATGCCGACACCGCCGGGCACGCCTTCACAGCGGACCTTGCCAACGGTGTTGCTGCCGGCGCAACCGGTGTTGTCACCAGCATCAATGGCGAGTCGGGGGCGATGACGATTGTTGGATCGGGGGCAACCACTGTCACCCAAAATGGGAAACAGGTGATTGTCTCCACAAGCAACGCCAACACCGGAATCCGCCAGATACGCAACACCGATACCAAACTGGTGATTACCGATTCGGCTGGCGTGCTGACCACCATCAACATCCGCCCAGACAGTTTTGGCCAGCGGGAACTTGCCGATAATTCGGTTGGGTCGTTGGAGATTATTGACCGCTCCATCACTGCGCTGAAACTTGACCACCAAGCGGTGGAAGAACCGAAAATTGCCAGCGGCGCGGTCAGCACACGCACAATCGCCGCCGGTGCGGTCACCACCGATAAGTTGGCGATTGGAGCAATCACTTCGGAGAAGATTTTGGACGGGACGATACTGGCGCAAGACATCGCCAACGGCGCAATCACCAACGCCAAACTGCTGGATGGCGCGGTGACAACCGAGAAAATTCTGGATGGAACAATCATCACCCAAGACCTTGCCGACGGATCGGTGAACTCAGCAAAAATCTTGGATGCTACCATCGCCACCCAAGACCTTGCTGATGGATCAGTAACCTCAGCAAAAATCTTGGACGCTACCATCGCCACCCAAGACCTTGCCGACGGATCGGTGAACTCAGCAAAAATCTTGGACGCTACCATTGCTACCCAAGACCTTGCCGACGGATCGGTCACGTTACCAAAGATCAACAGCACTGGCGCAACGGCTGGGCAAGCGATCATGTTCGACGGAGCAAACCTTGTGTATGGCTTCCCACAGGCTGGCAGCTTGGTGCTTCCGTTCTCGCAAACTGCCAACTTTGCCGCCACGCTGTTCACCCTTACCAACACTGGCACGGGTGGATCGGGGAATTTTGTTATCAACAACGCAGCATCGTCGTCCAACGCATTGGCCGGCAGCACCAACGGGACTGGCGTTGGTGTGTTGGGCCTCCATTCGGCAGCCACCGGAACCGCAGCAGGGGTGCGCGGCGAATCGAACTCGGGAGATGGGAACGCAGTGGGTGTTGCTGGGGTGATTACCCCCACTGCCCCTGGTGGATTTTCCGCTGGCGTTCGCGGCATCAACAATGGAACTGGCGGGTTGGGAATTGGCGTGTACGGCTCGCAAGCCGGAAGCGGGTGGGGCGTGTACGGAACCACCCCAAGCGGCATCGGCGTACATGGGAACAGCGCGTCTGGATTTGGCGTGAGCGGCAATAGTTCAAGCGGAACGGGCATCTACGGAGCCAGCACCACTGGCAATGCAGGACAGTTTGAAATCACCAACAGCAATAGCACAGGCGATGCAGTCCGCGCAACCCAGAGTGGGCTTGGGCGTGGCGTGTACGCAGTGGTGAACAACACCTCCAACATTGTGGCCGCAGTGCGTGGCGAAACCAACGGTGGCGGCTACGGCCTGTTCGGGCAAGCTACTGGCAACGGCAATGCTGGGTTCTTCCAAATCAGCAATCCTGCCAGCACCAGCAGCACTGTGAACGTCACAACCAACGGTATCGGAAGCGGTGTGACGGTGCAACTCACCAACGCATCGAACGGCGCGCGTGGGATTGATGTGTTGCAAGCCGGCGTTGGCCCGGGCGTGTTCGCAACCAGTGCTGGCGGCAACGCCGTCTGGGGCATCACCAGCAGCATCAGTGCCGCCGGCGTGATTGGCGACAACACCTTCGGCGAAGCCGTTGTTGGCCGCAACCGTGGCGGTAACGGCGTTGGCGCAGTGGTTGGCCGCAACGATAGCAGCGGCTACG
>JADZEY010000126.1 GCA_020850315.1 Armatimonadota bacterium
ATCGAGGATACCGACCAAACACGCTACGTTGAAGGGGCCGAGCAAAACATCATCGAAATGTTCAGCTGGGCGGGGATTGAGTTCGATGAAGGCCCGCACGTTGGCGGCGACTTCGGCCCCTATCGCCAGTCGGAGCGGACCGAACTGTACCGCCACCATGCCCAGATATTGATTGAGCGCGGCACAGCCTACTACGCCTTCGATACCTCCGAAGAAATTGAGCGGATGCGCGAACGCCAACAAAAAGCAGGCATCGCCCCGAAGTACGACCGCACCTCGATGCGGAACCAGTTCACGCTGGGACCGGAAGAAACCGCACGGCTGCTGGCCGAAGGTGCCGAACACACCATCCGGCTGTTCATTCCGCTTACCGGCGAAACCCGCACCACTGACATTGTTCGCGGCGAAAGCGTCTTTGCCAACCGCACCATTGATGACCAGATTCTGCTGAAGTCCGACGGCTTCCCTACGTACCACTTGGCCAACATTGTGGACGACCATCTGATGGGCATTACCCACGTGATCCGCGCCGAAGAATGGCTCCCTTCCCTTCCCAAGCACGTCATGCTGTACGATGCCTTCGGTTGGGAAAAGCCGCAGTTTGCACACCTTCCGCTGCTGCTTAGTCGCGAGCGGAAAAAACTTTCCAAGCGCGATGGCGATGTCTCAGTCCAAGATTACAAGGACAAAGGATACCTGCCGGAAGCGTTGGTGAACTTCGTGGCATTGCTTGGCTGGAACCCAACTGCCGACCGTGAAATTTTCACGATGGAGGAGATGATCGCCATGTTCGACTTGGAGAAGGTGAACAAAGCCGGGGCGATTTTCGATGTTGACAAGCTGAACTGGATGAACGGAATGTACCTTCGCCAGCTTCCCGCCGAACGGCTGACCGATGAACTGATGCCGCTGCTTCAGCAAGCCGGGTTCGATGGAGTGGAGCGTGGATATGCCGCTGCCGTGCTGAACTTGGTGAAAGAACGGATCAACTTTGTGAGCGACCTTCCCAACTTTGCCGACTACATGTTCGGCCCGGTGAACAACTTCGATCAGGAGTACGCCGAAAAGCATTGGAAGCCGGAAACCACAGGGCAGATTGCCGAGATAGCCAACCGGCTGGATGGAGTAAGCGATGCCGATTGGAACACCGCTGGAATCGAAGCGGTGATTCGTGCTTATGCCGAAGAGCTTGGCCTTTCGGCGGGGAAGCTGATCCACCCGCTTCGGTACGCCATTACCGGCAAGCGCGTTGGCGCGGGGATGTTCGAGACGATGGAGGTGCTGGGGAAAACGGAATCGCTGGGGCGATTGCGTTTCCAGCTAACGGCACGGTAGCGGCAGGCCTTCACCAGGCACAACCATGATAGAGCTTGATGATGGCAGTGCTTGGGTGTTCCACCGGAACACACCCTCCATTCATGCTGATCCACGTCGAAGCATGAACGGAGGGTGGACTCACCATCCCAATTCTGCGTAAGATGCCCCGAGTATCATTGGCTAATCCTCCCCTCTCACCCTTCATAATTCGTAATCCATACTCACTCCCCTTCCCCCCTTTCCTATCTTCGCGGCGTACTTTCTTCCACACGGCAACCGCTGATATTTATGAAGTTCGACCGCACCAACCATTCCGACGAATCCCTGCTGAAACTGTACGAAGCAATCCTGCTGCCACGCATGATTGAGGAGAAGATGCTGATCCTGCTGCGGCAAGGGCGCATCAGCAAATGGTTTTCGGGGATTGGACAGGAGGGGATTTCTGTTGGGATGACGCAGGCCATCAGCCCCAACGATTACATCCTGCCGCTGCACCGCAATCTTGGCGTGTTCACCGGGCGGAATATGCCCCTTGACCGCCTGTTCCGCCAGTGGCAGGGGAAGGCCGACGGCTACACCAACGGGCGCGACCGCAGTTTCCATTTTGGAGCGCCGGAACACCGCGTTATCGGGATGATCTCGCACCTGGGCGCGATGCTTGGCGTGGCCGATGGAATCGCGCTTGCCAGCAATTTGGATAAGGAAGAAACCATCGCCGTGGTCTTCAGCGGCGACGGCGGCGCAAGCGAAGGGGACTTCCACGAAGCAATCAACGTTGCCGCCGTCTGGGGGCTTCCGGTGATCTTCCTGATTGAAAACAACGGCTACGGACTTAGCACACCATCGCGCGACCAGTTCCGATTCAAGCAGTTTGTTGATAAAGCCATCGGCTACGGCATTGAAGGGGTGCAGGTGGATGGGAATAACGTGCTGGAGGTGTTCGATGCCGTCACCGCCATTGCCGCCAAGATGCGCACCGACCGCAAGCCGGTGATCCTTGAGGCAATGACCTTCCGGATGCGCGGCCACGAGGAAGCATCCGGAACCGCCTACGTGCCAAAGGAGTTGTTCCAGGAGTGGGAACTGAAAGACCCGGTGAAGAACTACGAAGCATTCCTTCTTGCCAACCGATTGCTGACCGAAGAACGAATCCGCGAAACCCGTGCACGGCTGAAAGCAGAGATTGAGGCCGGTGTTGACTCGATGTTGAGCGCGCCAGACCCAATCCCCAACGCCGCTACCGAGCTTGCCGATGTGTACGCCCCCGGCGTCCTCGCCCCGGTGGATCCAGAACACAAAACTTTCAGTGAAAAGCGATTGGTGGATGCCGTCAGCGACGCGCTTCGGCAGGGGATGGAGCGGGACCCGAAGCTGGTGATCATGGGGCAAGACATTGCCGAGTACGGCGGGGTCTTCAAGGTAACGGAAGGGTTTCTGGAGAAGTTCGGTGCCGGCCGCGTGCGGAACACTCCGCTCTGCGAGTCGGCAATCGTTGGTGCGGGGCTTGGGCTTTCCATTCGTGGAAGAGCCTCGGTGGTGGAGATGCAGTTCTCCGATTTCGTTGCCTGCGGGTTCAACCAGATTGTCAACAACCTTGCAAAAACCCACTACCGCTGGGGGCAATCGGTGAACGTGACAGTGCGGATGCCAACCGGCGCGGGGGTTGGTGCCGGGCCGTTCCACTCGCAAAGCACCGAAGCGTGGTTTGCCCATGTTCCCGGGCTGAAAGTGGCCTATCCGTCCACGCCGTTCGATGCAAAGGGGTTGCTGGCCGCCGCCCTGGTGGATCCCAACCCGGTGATGTTCTTCGAGCATAAACTGCTGTACCGCAGCATCAAGGGGATGGTCCCCGACGACTACTACACCCTGCCGTTTGGCCAAGCGCGCCTGGCGCGTGTGGGATCCCGCCTGACGATTGTCACCTACGGATTGGGCGTTCATTGGGCAACCGCATTGGCCGATGAACTTCCCGATGCCGACCTTGAGATTATTGACCTGCGGACCCTGATCCCGTGGGATCAAGCAACGGTCTTCCAATCGGTGCAGAAAACAGGCCGCTGCTTGGTGCTGCACGAGGACACACTGACCGGAGGGTTCGGCGGCGAGATTGCGGCAACGATTGGGGAGAAGATGTTCCGTTGGTTAGATGCGCCAGTGGTGCGGGTTGGCTCCATGGACACCCCCGTCCCGTTCAATCGCGGCCTGGAAGAATTGTTCTTTGCAAACCACCAACTGCAAAGCAAAGTGATGGAGGTTTTGGAGTATTAAGGTGGGGGGTGAGGGAACACACCGATTGTTCGGATGCTGCATTCGGTAGCGAACGCACCTCTTCATTCCTCATTCGGCATTCACCATTCAGCACTTTTCCTGTCCCCCTTTCCCGCCGGAGTGAAGCGTTGCTGAGTTCGGCGAATCGGGAGAGGGGGTTAGGGGTGAGGGAGTACACCGATTGTTCGGATGCTGCATTCGGTAGCGAACGCACCTCTTCATTCCTCATTCGGCATTTCAACGTTCGCCATTTCCAAAACCAATTGCTCGAATCCTTGCATCACCTCGGCTGGTGGGATTGTTGCAACGGGGAGGTTGGTGGCGGAAGTTATCACACGGTACGGAACGCCGAACGGCCTCCATTCGGCGGCAGCTTGGCCGCCAACATACAGCCCAACAACCGGGGTTCCAACTGCCGAAGCCATGTGAACGATTCCGGTGTCGGGAGTAATCACCATCCAGCTTTGTTTGATAACAGCAATCACCTCCATTGGGTCCTTGGTGGAAGGATACATGGCGGCCCGATTGCTGCTAAGAAGGCTGTGCAGTTGTTGGGCAAGCGGGTAATCATCCGGTGTGGCAATCAGCAGCAACCGCAGTGCCGGATAGCGGCGCAGGACCTGCTGCAGAAGTTGATAAAACTGCTCAACTGGCCAGATATTCCGCTGCCTTGCCGAAAGGTTCACCGATAGTATGTGCTCACCCGCCAGCCCAAGCTCTGCAATCCGTTGTTCGGCAGTTCGTTCGGAGCCATCGGGGACGATAACGTAGGGCTGAATTGCATCAACCGAATCGGGGACATCGAACGTGTCGGCCACCAGCATCAGCATCTTCTCCCAGTTGCTCCGTATTTCCGCTGCCCTGCGCGACTGCACATTGAAGTACGCGTGGTAGCGTGGGTCGCGGTTGACGGTGGCTTTTACGGCACGTTTCCCTCCCATGAAATTTGCCAGCATTCCGGTGTTGGTTCCTTTACCAAAAATGCAGGCCAGCACAGCATCGTAGCGGTGCTTCCGTGCGTTGCGGATTGCGTTCAGCATGGGGAAAAACCCGTTCGGCATCAGGATCACCTTGTCCACATTCGGGTCGTGCCGGATCAACACTTGATTGCTTGGCGAGGCCACCACATGAATCTGGATGTTTGGGTTCATCTGCTTCAGCAACCGGAACATCGGCATGGTGGTAATCATATCGCCAAGCACGTCGTGGCGAAGGAACAGGACGCTGCGGACGGCTGCCGGATCCAGCTGGCGCTCCAGCGGACGGTTCTGCCACAACCAGCCACTTGCCTTCTGCAGAAACGCACGGTTGGCACGCTCCACCGGCTTCAGAAACGCGCCGATTCGCTGCATGATTCCCGCTGCTGTGGATCCGCCCGGTGCTGCTTTCACTGCTTCTTTCACTCCGCTCCTCACTGCGTCAGTGCCGCAACAATCCGTTCTTGCACTTCGCCAACTTCCCCCAAGCCGTTGACCTCCATCACCACATTGCCGGAGGTTGCTCGGTAGAATCCAAGCACCGGCGAGGTTTCCTGGTCATAGACTTCCAGCCGCCGTTGTATCACTTCTTTGTTGTCGTCAACGCGGCCACGGTGCAGCATCCGTTGCACGATTTCTGCTTGCGGTGCTGTCAGGTAGATCACTCGGTCAATCGTTCGCCCGGCGGCGGTTAGCGCGGTGGCTAATGCTTCGGCTTGGCCCAGGTTGCGTGGGAATCCATCAAGGATGAAGCCGTTGGCGCAGCCCGGTTCGTTCAGTGCCGAAACAGCGATTTCGGTGGTGAGTTCGTCGGGGACCAGAAGGCCGTTGTCGGTGTAGTGTTTCACCTTCTGCCCAAGCTCCTGGCCCGATTGGATTGCGGCGCGGAAAATCGCCCCGGTTGAAATGTGCGGAATCGCGAGCCGTTCGGCCAGCATTGCGGCTTGGGTCCCTTTGCCCACACCGGGCGCGCCAAAAAAGATGATGTTCATGGTTGAAAATGTTGAGCAAGTATGCAGCCCCTAAGTTCGGCGATGCCGCATTTGGGCTGTTGATATGGTAGGATACGTTGGATGCTCCAATGCTTCGACAAGCTCAGCAAGAGCGTGCATTCGAGTGGTAGGTACCAGTCATCAGTCTGCGCAGAATTTTGATACTTCGATAAGCTCAGTATGAGCGGGGAAATAATCTCCTTTGTTCCCTTCGGCGAATATACTCCCAATTCGGTGTTGTGCGGTATGGTCGCTGCGTATCGTTCACCCCCTCCGTCTCCGCTCAATCTCCAACTCCAATCCCAGATACCGCCCGGTGTAGCTTTCGGGGGTTTCCATCACTTGCTCTGGGGTTCCTTCGGCAACGATTTGGCCACCATGTTTTCCCCCTTCGGGGCCCAAGTCAATAATCCAATCGGCAGATTTTATCACGTCAAGGTTGTGCTCGATCACCACAACGGTGTTCCCTTTGTCCACCAGCGATTGAATCACTTTCAGCAGCATCCGAACATCCTCAAAATGCAGCCCTGTGGTCGGTTCGTCCAGCAGGTACATGGTGCGCCCGGTGCTGACTTTGGATAACTCGGTGGCCAGCTTCACCCGCTGGGCTTCGCCGCCGCTAAGGGTGGTGGCCTGCTGGCCAAGCCGGATGTACCCAAGCCCAACCTCGTTCAGCGTTTTCACCTTCCGGCTGATGCGCGGGATGTCCCCAAAAAATTCCACCGATTCGGCCACCGTCATCTCCAACACTTCGCTGATGTTCTTCCCCTTGTAGCGGACCTCCAGCGTTTCGCGGTTGTAGCGTTTGCCGTTGCAGGCCTCGCAGGTGACGTACACATCGGGAAGGAAATTCATCTCGATTTTCTTCAGCCCGTCACCCTCGCATTCTTCGCACCGCCCGCCGGCCACGTTGAAGCTGAAACGCCCCGCGCTGTAGCCACGAATTTTTGATTCCGGCAGCTGTGTGAACAAATCGCGGATGAAGGTGAACAACCCGGTGTAGGTTGCCGGGTTCGAGCGGGGGGTGCGGCCAATGGGGGATTGGTCAATGTCAATCACTTTATCAATCAGCTCCAACCCCTCGATCCGTTTGTGGGGAAGGGTGGGAAGGTGGCTTTGGTAGAAGTGATGCGAGAGTATCGGGTAGAACGTCTCGTTAATCAGCGATGATTTCCCCGAACCGGAAAGCCCCGTCACGCAGACAAACATCCCCAGCGGAAGCTCCAAGTCAACGTTCTTCAGGTTATGGCCCCGCGCTCCAATCAGCCGGATATGGTTGCCGTTGCCGGGGCGGCGTGCGGTTGGCGTTTCAATCATCCGCTGGCCTGTTAGATATTGGAAGGTGAGGCTTCGGCGAAGGTCGCCTGCGATTGCTGGTTTGTGCGCGCCCTGCTGATCGGCTTCCGTAGTTAGAAATGCTTCCGGGACGGAGGCCCCCACAAGTTCGCCGCCAAGCTCACCCGCGCCGGGGCCAAGGTCAATCACGTAGTCGGCGCTTTCAATCATTTCGCGGTCGTGTTCCACCACCACCACGGTGTTCCCCAAATCGCGAAGGCGTTTCAGCGACCCAATCAGCTTCACGTTATCGTGTTGGTGAAGTCCGATTGATGGCTCGTCCAGAACGTACAGAACCCCACTCAGCTGGGATCCAATCTGTGTTGCCAGCCGGATGCGTTGGGCTTCGCCGCCGCTAAGTGTGCGGGCGGTGCGGTTCAGCGTCAGGTAGTGCAGCCCAACCTCCAGAAGGAACTCCATCCGCTCCACGATTTCTTTGATAATCAGGTGGCCGATGTCGTGCTGGCGTTTGTTCAGTTTCAGTTGCTGCAACGCCACTACCGATTCATTGATTGGCAGGCTGACAACGTCGTTGATATTCCGTTGGTCAATCCGCACAGCAAGGCTTTCCGGCTTCAATCGCCCGCCGCTGCATTGGGGGCATTCCACCGATTTCATAAACGAGTCCAACCACCCACGGATGCTGGGCGATGATGTGTTCTGGTAGTGATGCTCCAGGTTGTGGATCACCCCTTCGAACCGGTGGTTGTAGGTGACGGCTCGCCCGTTGGAGTAGGTGTAGGGGATGGTGAACTTCTGTTTGCCGCCGCCAAACAGAAGGGTGTTTAGCCCTTCCTTGCTGTACTGTTTCAGCGGTGTGTGAACATCGTAGCCCAGGTGTTCGATCACGGCGGTGACTTGCGCCCACTGCCATGTTTTTCGTGGCTTCCCAAGCGGGCGCATCCCTTCTTCGTGCAAGGAGAGGTTCATGTCGGGGATGATTAAATCCATGGCGAATGTGGTGGATTCGCCAAGCCCTTCGCATTTGGGGCAGGAGCCGTAGGGTGAGTTGAAGCTGAAGGAGTTTGGCTCCGGTTCCTCGTAGCTGATGCCGCAGCTGATGCAGGCAAGTTTTTCGGAGAAGAGGGCATCATCTTTTGGGCCATCCCAGCGGACCACAATCATGTTCCCTTCGCCGAACTTCAGTGCGGTTTCCACCGAGCTGAACAGCCGCGACCGTGATGATTCATCCACCTGCAAGCGGTCCACCACAATCTCCACATTGTGGACTTTGTAGCGGTCTAATTTCATCCCCGGGGTGATCTCACGGATTTCCCCATCGGTACGCACCCGTGTGAAGCCATCTTTCTGGATTTTCTCGAACAGTTCTTGGTAATGCCCTTTCCGCCCGCGAACCACCGGCGCAAGCAGGGCCACCCGCTGGCCGTCGTAGTTCTGGAGGATGGATTCCAGCACTTGGTCGGCGGTCTGTTTCACCACAGGGTTTCCGCAGCCAACGCAGTGCTGGACCCCAACGCGGGCAAACAGCAGCCGCAGGAAGTCATAAATCTCAGTGACGGTTCCGACGGTGGAGCGGGGGTTGCCGGAGACGGTTTTTTGCTCGATGGAGATTGCCGGGGAAAGGCCCTCGATAAGGTCAACATCGGGGCGTTCCATCAGGCCCAGGAACTGGCGGGCGTAGGGGGAAAGGCTTTCCACGTAGCGGCGTTGCCCTTCGGCGTAGATGGTGTCGAACGCCAGCGATGACTTCCCCGAACCGGACAGCCCGGTAATCACCGTCAGCGATTCGCGCGGGATTTCCACATCCACCCCTTTCAGGTTATGCTCGCGCGCGCCCCGCACGATGATTCCATCGGGGAAAGCATTGCTCCGTTCGATGCTGGCAATCGGGGGGAGCAGTGCCATTTTATCGGTCAGATTGTTTTGGGGCGGATTGCTTTTGGCTCGATTGCTTTTGGATGGGCGGCTTGCTGGCTTGGAAACTGGCATGGTGTCAACAGAATAAAAGTGAGCAATGTGGTGTTCATCCGCACTGCAACCCGCCAAGTTACTTCGGCAAGAAAGGGGTAGGCAATAGTGGAGTGGGGGGAATAATCACTTGTCACGGTTTCCGGCTAACTTCGTGTGCGGGGGTGGCGTTCGTATATTTGGCCGCCCGATCCCAGAACGTACTGCGGGCGCATCCATGTTGAACACTGATTCCTAACACATTTCCAACAACGCCATGAACAACATCCTCTCAACCATTGCTGGCGCAGCGTTCTCCCTGTTTGGGGTTGCACTGCTTTCGCTTGGGATTGCCGCGTGCGGCGATGACCCCGCAGCCCCGCAGCCAACTGGGAACTCCACCATCACTGTCTTCCACGCCAATCCGGGGTTCAACCAGGACGTGACGGTGAAGCGGGAATCGCAGCCGCTGGTGCAAACGTTGCCGTATGGCCAGCCAGGGGCAAAAATCGTGATCCCGAACGGCAACAACACGCTGAAAGTGTTCGGCACCGACGGGACTGAGCTTGCTTCGGCACAGCTGCAAGCCGACTCGGCCAAATCTGCTTGGGCCATCTTCGCCGGCTCATCGAACAAGCGTGAGATGTTCAGCGTGATTACCAAGAAGAACACGATCAGCAGCGGCAACGCAGCGGTGCGGGTGATCCAGGCTTCGGAATCTGCGCCATCTATCAAGGTGTTGGTGAATGAGAAAAACGGGCTTGCGCTAACAAGTGGAGCAATCCCCTACAAAAGCGGAAGCGACTTCATCAACGTGCCGGTTGCCACAACCCAAAAATTGATTATCACCAACAGCAGCAGCAACGATTCGCTGCTGGCAATCCCTGTGACGCTGGTTGCTGGGAAGCAGTACACGGCGGTGATTTATGGAGCTACCAGTGGCGTTGGCCAGTATGCCCTAAACGGCGCGATTGTGGAAGATGTGCAGTAAAAAAAACGCTGCCAACCATACTCACAAAAACCCCTCTGCTGGATTGTTCCGGCAGGGGGGGGGCTTTGCTATCGAACCATCCCAATCAACCCAAACATCCGCCCGCTTCGGGCTCCATCGCGGCGGTAGCTGTGGAAATTGGAATCGCAGATTGTGCAGCGTGGATCAAGCTCAATCTGCTTTGGGGGAACCCCGGCAGCAAGCAGCTGCGCAAGCACCACACCTTTGTTATCGAACAAAAATTTCCCTTCGCCAATCGGTCGGCTGTGGCATCCCGGGAACTGCAACGCTACATCGTTTCCAACTTCGTAGCAGCATTGGCTTGCCGCTGGACCGATGTACGCAACCAGTTCATCGGGCGCAACGCCGTAGTTCTGCACCATCTGTGCAATGGCTGTTCCGGCAATGTTCTGCTGGCTTCCGCGCCAGCCGGAGTGAACTGCGGCAACCACATTCCGCCGCTGCGCAAACAGCAGAATTGGAATGCAATCGGCAACGCTAACGGCAAGCAGCCAGCCGGGTTGGTCGGTGATGAGCGCGTCGCTGTCGGCGGGTGCGTAGCCTTCGGCAACAACGCGGCAGTTGGCTCCATGAACTTGGCGTTGCGTTGCCATTTGCGTGAAACCCAACGCCGCCGCAGCGTGCTTCCGATTGGCCTCGACACGTGGCTGGTTATCGCCAACCGTCAGCGACATATTATTCCCAAATGGATCTTTTGCCGAAACGCTCCGCAACGTCACCCCAGCGCGAACGGTTGGGTACGGCTTGAAAATGCGTGGTTGATAGAGAAGAGGCATCGCAGAAATTGGTGAACGTGTCCGCGCCCGCAAAAGCCGATGCAGCGCAGTTTATCTACCGTACTGGTATTTATCCCCAAGCGGAAGCGGGGTGGCTAATCGGTAGTCGCCAAATCCGTTATCGTCCACAAAGGTTAGGCGCAGATTGCGTTGGCCGAAGTATTGCCAGACCTCCACCGCACGGCCATCGCGGCGGAAGGGATCGCGCTGAACGTTGTCCGCCTGGCCGTAGATGATATAGACCCTGCCCATATCGGTAAGCCAGCCCGCCGCGTAACTGCGGAACTTCTCGTTGGCATACTCAACCCGCCGGAAGTATTCCGTCATCGCCTCGTTTTTGGGAGTTCCCTGCGTGGGATCCAGCCGTTCCCAAAACGCGCCGTACCGCCGCTTCTTCTCATCAAAACTTGCTCCGCTCCGGATTTCATCAACCTCACTTTGCGTTGCCACGTAGCGGAGTTGCACAATTTTTTCATCAAGCTCGGCCTCGGTTAGCGGCAGCCCATCCAGCGATTCGGCAACGCGAACCAACCGCTCGATGGTGGCCAACGCCTTGTTGGTGTCGGCTGTTGTGGTGGCTTTCAGCTCCACGTTGAACAATCCTTTGGCAAGGTTCTTCGATTGCAACCGAACCCACCCCTGCGAACGCCCCGGCGGGAATGATTTTGGGAAGGAGAGTGATGCAACAGGATCGCCTTTTGTGGTTCGGTAGGTTGCCGTCAGCCGGAAGGCGGTGTCGCTGGTGTTGTTGTAGGCTTCAAAAAATAGAAAGTAGCCATCGGGCAATGCGCTGATATTCTCGGTGAACATCGGGGTGATGCTGTGGCCGCTCCCTTCTTCACGGATTTTCGAGACCAGCATCAGCCCGCTGAAGGCGAACCGTTCGGCAAGGTAATCGCGCACGGTGACGTTCCGGCGGATTGTTCCGGTAAGGTTGGCTTTGGTGTCCAAAATTTCGGCGGTGGCAGTGTAGTTGCCGGGGGGCAGAAAGGCTTTCCGTTGGAAAAATTCGTAGCGTGCTGGCCGTCCAACGGTGACATCATAGGTGGCGGTGGAGAGAGTGCGGGTGTAGGTGGTGTCCAGCCACTTTTTCCCTTCCCCTTGCACCGTGAATGTTACTTGGTAGCGGGCTTGATATTGCCCATCATTCCGTTCAAATTTCAGCGTGGCGTAGGGGAGCGCCAGATAGAGGTCCATCCGTGAGGAATCCTTAGTTGTTCCGGCAAAGGAGAGAGCATCAAAGAAGATATTCTCCCGATCCAACGATTGCCCAGCAAGCGATGAAGCCACGGCAATCCACAATCCAAACGCAAGCAAAATTTTTCTCATAAGCTGATGTTGCAACCGCAAAGCACGCCAGCCTTGCGCGGTAAATCTCTATCACCCGATTCCCGCGCCAAGATACGGAAGGGAGCGGAGGTAGAACCCCTTTCCAATGCACGGTTGTTGAAGATGAACAAGCCGCTTGGGAAGTTCCCAAACGGCTTGTTCCGAAGGAGAGGAAGGAGAGAGAGAATACAATGGCTTAGGTGACGCGCAGAACTTGGCCCGACTGCGCATCCACCACAATGTGCTTTGTTCCGCCACCGTTGGTTGGGACGATTGCAACCTCATACACCCACTTGCCCGACTCCTGCTCCAGCGTCCAATCGGTAACGTTTCCTGGGGTGTTGGTTGTGGCTGCGGTGCGTGCCTGGGAAAGCGGAATCAGTGGAGCGTCGGTGTTGGTTGGTTTGAACTCACTGGTGTTGAAATCCCCCGATTCCTGTTCGGCACTTACCAGTATTCCCGTGCGGGCATCAATCGTAACCTTGTACTCGTTCGAGTCACGCTTCATGCGAACAACGTACCAGATGACGGAGTCGCTCTGGACCCGTAGTTCGGTTTTTGTGGTTTGCGCGCTATCCAGCATTGTGGCCGCAATTGTTTGCGCCGAATCGCGGGTAATGATGGCAATGCCAGCAACTGCGGAATCGCAGTTGTTGTTGTCGTCATCGTCATCATCGTGATCGCCGTCATCGCAATCGCAATGGCAATGGTAGTGGTGGCCGTAGCCGTGCCCCTTGCCGTGGCGGTAGTGGCCGCGCCCTTTTTTGTGCTTGTGTTTGCCGTCATGGTTCTGGCAGCCGTCGTCATCCTTCACTTTGCGTTCCTTCCCAGTTTCAGCATCAATGTAGATGGTGACGTAGCGGTTTTCGCGGGTGATGATGACGATAACGTAGGTTGGCCGGTTCTCGATTTCCTCCACGTTGCATTCCACCACCTCGCCATCAAACTGAACCTTCACCCGGTGGCGGATAATGCGGCAGTCAACAAACGTCTGGTTGACAACAATCACCGTGGTGTAGTAGTAGTTGGTGATTGGCTTGGTTTCGACCACTTGCCCATTGCTGTTGTTCACCACCACAACGATCACTTGTCCCCCTGTCCGCACCACGACTTCATAGACCCGTTGGTCTTGGTCGGTGTTCAGATTGATCCCCAAAATTTCAGTGTTGGGGTAGCGGGCACGGATGATCTGGATGATCTGGTTAATGGTGAGCAAGGTGCTGTCGGCCCAGAACCGTGCGGCATTGGCCCGGACGCTATCGGCCTCTTGTTTGCTGACGGGGTCGCTGATGGTTACGGTTCCGGCGTAGCCAGAAGTGGAGCTATCGTTAGGGGAAGTTGTTGTGTCGGAGCAACTGGCAAGCAGTCCGGTTAGGACAATGGCAATCATCATCAGCCCGCTTCGCATGCGGGCCAAGCAGAAGTTGTTCATGGATACCTCCAAGAGTGTGTATTCAGTTATTCGGTTACCTGTTCATTGCTGCATTCCCTGTGGCATCCGTCATCGCCAGTAACGATGCACGGGCCGCAGTGGTTAGCACGAAGCATTGCAGCAGTTTGTTGAAAAGAGCGGGGAAACCAGCCAGGAAATGCAGTGAAGTGGCGGCTGTGACCGAGCGGTCTGAGAAAGGATTACCTGCGGTGCAAAAAATCTTACGCGAAACCGCACTAACCAAGCTGGAACGCACGGGAAGGAATCGGGTATAAGTGCTTCTCGCCTTGCGCCGAAGCAACGCCGCAACCGCCCAAGATTGGCCAACTCTTCTGCGCCGGTGGCTAACTCTCTCAACAGAAATCAGTAAACTTGCCAGCGTATGGATAAATTCATTGTGCAAGGGGGAACCCCCCTGAACGGAACCGTTGCAATCTCCGGTGCTAAAAACGCAACCCTTGAGCTAATGCCCGCCGCGCTGCTTGCGCCCGGTGTGTATGAATTCGCCAACACCCCCAACATCCGCGACGTCTGGACGATGTCCCGATTGATGGCCAGCATGGGGGTGCATTGCGAACTGAACGATAACATCCTGCATATCAACACAGCCAACATCACCTCGCAGGAAGCCCCCTACGCCTACGTCAAGCAGATGCGCGCAAGCATCCACGTCTTGGGGCCGCTGGTTGCGCGCTACGGTTACGCAAAAGTCTCGCTTCCTGGTGGCTGCGCCTGGGGGCCCCGCCCGGTAGATTTTCACCTGAAAGGATTGGAAAAATTGGGAGCGGAGATCACCCTGGAAGGGGGCTATATCATTGCTCGCGCCAAACGGCTTCGCGGGGCAAACATCACGTTCGATATCGCCTCGGTTGGTGCAACGTTCAACCTAATGGCGGCGGCAACATTGGCGCATGGCCGCACGGTGATCAACAACGCAGCTATCGAGCCAGAGGTGACAGCCGCAGGGCGATTGCTGCAAAAAATGGGAGCGCAGATTGAAGGCTTGGGGACTTCCACCATCACCATTGAAGGATGCGACAACCTAAAACCTGCCAACATTGAAACCATCCCCGATCGAGTGGAAACAGGGACCCTACTGGTGGCCGTGGCCATGACCGGCGGCAAAGCAACGCTGACCAACACCAACCCCTACCACCTTGCTGTTGTGCTGGAAAAATTGGAAGAAGCCGGATGCGAGCTGGATATCCGCGCCGACGAAATCACCCTAACCGCCCCCGATCAACTGAAGCCGGTGGATGTTGTTACTGCTGTCTATCCCGGCTTCCCAACCGATATGCAAGCCCAGTGGATGTCGCTGATGACCTGCGCCGCCGGAACCAGCACCGTGCAGGAGACCATCTACAAAGATCGTTTCAGCCATGTGCCGGAGCTTGCACGGCTTGGCTGCGACATCCACGTTAGCGACAACGTTGCCACAATTCGTGGCGGAAAGGGGCTGACCGGAGCAACCGTGATGAGCACTGACCTTCGCGCTTCGGTGGCGATGGTGCTTGCGGGACTTGTGGCACAAGGGCAAACCGAAGTGCTTCGCATCTACCACCTTGACCGTGGCTACGAGTCGTTAGAGTTGAAATTGGAAGCACTTGGGGCCAACATCCGCCGCGTAAAAACGGATCAACTATGATGGCGTGCAACCCTACGCTGTAAGCCATGAAGCGATTCCATTTCCCGCTGATTCTTGGGTTGCTGTTGGCCATTGGTGCGGTGTGCAATCTTGTGGCAAGGGGGCATTGGGGGGAAGTGCCGGAATCGCATCTGAGCATCACCCCAATCGTTGCAAGGAATGGGGTTCCGGGGGAGCAACGCAAGCTGTGGCTTCAACAGCCCGGCAAAGGATCGGCAGCCGCCAACAAGCAGAAACTTCGGCGGCTGCGTGCCCAGCGTGATTCCCTGAATCAACTTATCCGCACCGTCGAGCAACAGAAACCGACCAGCAGCACCAAGAAAAAACTTGCTAAACTTCAGGCCGAGCGGGATCGGCTTGCAAACAACATCCGGCAGTTGCTGAAAGGGGGAGGGAGGCAATCATCCAATAAGGCTGCGCCCAGCAAGCAAGGCACAACATCAGCGCAGAAACCTACATCGGCAACACCAGCTACCATCCCGTCCAAAAAGGCCACCGGGGGTAAGGGGGATAAAATTGAGCAGATCATCAGTAAACTGAGCGACAAGGAACAACGGAGCACGGCAACCAATCGGCCAACAACTGGACCGCCCCGCAAGCCAGCAACAGCGCCGCCAAAAAAACCTACGGCAACGCCGCCGCCAGCCCGGTCGCCAGCAACCAGCAGCGCTGAATCGCCGACAGTTCTGCGTTGGCCGGTGGAGTCGCGAACGGTGTTGTTAGAGTATGGCGAACGCTACAATCCCCAAACCAACACCGTGACCATCAACCCGGGAATCAACATCCGGACCAGTAACGACGGTGAAGTGAGCAGTGCCGAATCCGGGAGCGTCTCGATGGTGACATGGATGCCCAGCTACCGAACAGTGGTGATTGTGGATCACGGCGGCGGATGCCGAACCGTTTATGCCAACCTTGCGTCGGCAGTGGTCAAGCGGGGAAGCAAACTTCGGCGTGGCGACCGAATCGGCATCGCCAGCAAATCGAAAGAAGGGCGGTATCTGCACTTTCAAGTCTGGAAAGAACGGCAACGAATGAACCCGATGACAATGCTGCGATAACGCACAACGAT